>PCUL01000293.1 GCA_002771745.1 Bacteroidetes bacterium CG18_big_fil_WC_8_21_14_2_50_41_14 | reverse complement strand
TACCGGAGTCGTTGTGCCACTCATACCGGAGCAAAGTGTGCCACCTGTACCGATTGATGTTGTGCCACTCATACCGGAGCAACCCCCTGACTCGTCCTCGTTTGAGCGTAGCGGTAACGAGGACGACTACCCATGGTAGGTAAACCCTCCCTCGTATTCCCCTCCCCTCCCTCAACCTTGATATAGCGCAGCGGTAACGAGAGAGAAGGGAAAAAGAGCCAACCAAAATGAAGTATTTAGTTCTTTTAGCATGCGATCTACAAATGGCCATTTGACCCGGATATTGGTTGAAGATAATGATCAAACCTCAAACGCCAATTCAGCGATTTTCAATGGAATGGACTTTTACAGGGAGCTGATTTTTTTGAACCCCCATGTAAAAAGGATAAATTAATTTCCTAGATTTACCATCCAAACATCCGATGATCTATTTACAATAAAACCAAGAGCTTATTTTAATAATTTTAAACGATTGAAAAGAGGAATTATCCCTTAAGATGAAAAATAGGACTTTGATGAATCAAAAAATAGTGAAGATCAGAAATTAATTATAAAACCGAGCGGATTCCGAAAAGCTTTATGAGTAGGAAAATTTTAAAATAAGTGTGCCATGAAAACTAATCTGCGATTATTAAGTGCATTTTTTGTGATGTTATTCTTAAGTGTAAATGCTTCGGGCGATAAGTCAAGTGAGACAGATACTGAAATAAACCCATTTTGCAATGGCGGGAATGAGAGAAATATGATAGTTGTTCTCAGTGATATGCATCTTGGCGCCGACCTTGATTATGCCGAATGCAAGAATAACCTTCCTGCTCTTGAAAAATTGCTCAAACAGATACAAGCTGCTCCTAATGTTAAAGAACTTGTTATAGCGGGAGACCTGGTAGATGAATGGTTTGTGCCGGCAACAACAGATACTTATCAGGGCAAAGACCAGGCGGATTTTGTACAACGCATCGCAGCAGCCAACAAAGGTGTGTTTAATGTTTTAAACAGCATCATTCAAGAAGGGAATATTCTGGTTACCTATGTGCCCGGAAATCATGATGTAGCAATTACGGCAACAAATATTGAAAGTGTCCTTCCGGGAGTAAGCCAGGCGCGCGATGAAGTGCTGGGTTTAGGTACGTACTCCCCGGCTGACTATCCAAAAATAGCCATCGAGCATGGCCACCGCTACAATTTCTTTTGTGCTCCCGATCCGATTTCAAATCAGGATATTGCTCCGGGAACCATTTTGCCTCCCGGTTACTTTTTTACAAGAATAGCGGCACTCTATGTGATTCAAAATCGTCCTTTACCAGGGGATACTTTACCCGTTGTTACCCAAAACATTTCGGGGGGCGAAAGCCAGGATTTACTCTTTCGATATTGGAAGAAATGGGCATTAACAATGCATTTATTTCCATTAAAAAACAGGTTTAATGAGCAAATAATTACTACAAACGTAAATGGATTCACCGGTACTTTTTCAGTTAACGATGTTGTTCCTTATCAATCACCTACCGGCGGATTGATAAATGTGAATCTATATAATGGAATTCAGGATAATTGGGAGGCACGGCAAACCCTCAATAATGTACCCATTCACATTACCACTGCTGAAGCAATCGATTCTGTAATTTCAAGTACGGAGACCGACCGTCAGGCCATTGTGCAATACTTTATGAACCCAGCCTCAGATAAAAGAATTGTAGTATTTGGTCATACGCACGAACCAAAAATGGTTACATCTGAAAATTTGGACCATCAGAAATGTATCTATGCCAATTCAGGAACATGGATTGATCATAACCCGGATAAAACCACGATGAATTTTGTAGTCATTACACCACAAAGCTTTGATGTTTCGTCTCAAACGTTGGTGAAGCTTTATAACTTTGAAAATGAAGTTGTAACAAAAATGGCTGAAAGCTCATTGCGCTATTAGCGGTAAACGATTGTAAAACAGGTGGTTTAATTTTGCATGAATATCTTCTGATTTTGAGTTAAAAATGAATTAACCGCATGCAAAGAAACCGAATTGAAATAAATTAAACCGATAATAAAATGATTGAAAATATAGAATAAAGAATAAGGTACGACGGCATAATAAACAGGACTCTGAGCACCGCACCACGCCCGACGATGTCCCGGTATCGGGAGTGTTGAACCCAACTTCGTCCCGTGATTATGCACTTATCGAAGGATTGGATTATTTTACAAGCTATTGGTGTCACAGTTTGGTAATGTAATACCGGATTTAACTCATATTCGTGTCGTTATGAATTTAATTGCTATTTTCGCAAAGCAGTATCAAAAAATAGGAACAACGCCTTTAATCGGCCAGGCAGCCCCAATTGAAATACCGAGTGGGGTGCGGGTTGCGAAAAGTGATCAGGCAACAAAAAATAGGGTAAAATGAAATTAGTTTTAACTTTTACTATAATAGCTTTAGCCAACCTGACTTTTAGTCAAGCCACCTTTCCTGATTTTTTACAGGGAACTTGGAAGATGGAGAACAAAGAAATTTATGAACACTGGGATAAACTTGACAACAAAGAGTTAAAGGGTATTTCGTACAGAATAAATGATGGGCAACTATTTGTTTCTGAATATTTAGACATCATTCAAAAGAATAACGAAATAATATATACCGCCATTGTTCTCGACCAAAATCAAAAGGAAGGTGTTGAGTTTAAAATGACGCAAACCGACAGCACATTTATCTTTGAAAACGCATACCACGATTTTCCGAAAAAAATTGTTTACCAAAAACTTTCTGATACCAGGATTTTCGTTCAAGTTTTGGATGAAAAGCAAAAAGGATATGGTTACGGTATGACGAAACAATGTGTCGTAACGACTGAACAAGACACAACGATTTCTAATCCGGATTACGATATGGCATTGGCCGAAAAATTAGGCGCAGACGATTACGGAATGAAAAAATACTTTTTAGTCATCCTCAAAACAGGAACAAACACTACTGCCGAAAAACAATTGATTACTGAAAGTTTCAGAGGGCATCTGGATAACATTAATAAGTTGGTTAAGGATGGTAAACTCGTTGTTGCCGGTCCTTTGGGGAAGAATGAAAACAGCTACAGGGGAATTTTTATTCTGAACAACATCAACACAATCGAAGAGGCGCAGGATTTATTGCAAACCGACCCCGCTATAAAAAACAGTTTTCTGGATTATGAAATTTTTAACTGGTATGGCTCGGCTGCACTACCCGAATATTTGCCGGTTTCCGATAAAATATGGAAATCGAATCCCTAAACTGATTGAGGCTATATGTTGGATAAACGAAATAGTACTAAGACAAAAATGATAATCGCTTAAGACTTATGAGATGGCAGAATTAAAGACTAAACAGAATGATGCAGGTGTTCACGAATTTATTAACTCGTTTGCCGATACCGAACAAAAGAGAAATGACAGCTTTGAAATTCTCAAACTAATGCAGGATTTTACAGGTTATGAACCTAAAATGTGGGGAGGTTCGATTATCGGATTCGGGCAGTACCACTACAAGTCTGAAAGAAGCCGGCAGGAAGGCGATTGGCCGCTTGTGGGGTTTTCTCCCCGAAAAGCCGCCATCTCGCTTTATGTATATTCAGGCTGTGCCGGGCAGGATGAATTGCTGAAGGATTTGGGGAAATTCAAAATGGGGAAAGCCTGTATTTACATTAAGAAACTCTCGGACATCAACCAGGAAGCACTTAAAAAACTGATCAAATCAACGGTTGATTTTCTTCAAACAAAATACAAATAAAGAAACTCGTACTTTTGCATTTGTGAAAATTAAATTTTATGCCATATCATTATTACTATCATTCCTGGTAGTATTGAGTCATGAGATGATTGTTCATCATCATCATGTGGACTTGGCTTTGAATTTTTCTGGTACAGTTGAGCATGATGATGACCACGAACACAAACATCTGCACGAGGGTGAGCATCAACACAATCATGATTCACAAAAAGAAGAAAAGAGTACCGAACATAACCACCCTTTTCCTTTTCATCATCATATTTTAGCTACGAATGATTTCACTATTGAAAGAACAAATCTGTTAGAATCAAACACTCAGGTTCGTGAGGTTTCTTTGCTCATTTATACCGAATTATTCCGAACAGAGCTTTTTAAGCCTCCTGATCTTGAAGGAAAGCGCTTTAAAGAACCTCCATTTTTAATATCCTCATTATGTAACCCCGAAGCAATTTCTTTGCGGGGACCGCCTTCTATTGTTTAATTTTTCCTGTTTGAATGTTTGCTCTACAAGTCTTGTAGACTAAAACTGAACATTCCATTCGAAGTATTTTAAATTTTAAACAATAGAACAATGAAAATTAAGAGAATTTTATATGTGACACTTGCCTTATTTTTAGCAAGTTGCCAAACAAATGACAACCGTAACGCTGAAGAATCGCATCACGATGAAGTTTCAATAAAAATTACCGCCTACAGTAACGAATTTGAAGTTTTTGCAGAAGCCGACCCTTTTGTGGTTGGGCAATCCGGTGAAATATTATCTCATTTCTCCCATTTGCCAGGTTTTAAAGCGTTGGAGAGTGGAAGTATGACCGCTCGCTTAAAAGTGAATGGAAAGGAAACCAGCTATACTCTTGAAAAACCAACCCGAAAAGGCATCTACAAATTTGTATTAACACCCGAAACCGAAGGTGTTGGCAAGTTGGTTTTTGATATAAAAACAGAAGAAGGAAATTTCCAAATAATTGCTCCCGAAGTACGCGTATATGCCAATGAACACGATGCCATTCATGCAGCAGAGGAAGTTGTTGTGTCATCAACCAATGCAACCGTATTTACAAAAGAGCAATCGTGGAAAATTGATTTTGCGACTGAATATCCAAAAGTTGAACCCTTTGGACAGGTTATTAAAACCACGGCTCAGGTACAATCTGCCCAAGGTGACGAAACCATAATAACGGCCAAAACAAACGGAACTGTTTTGTTTACTGCTGAAAATGTGTTGGAGGGAAAAGCGGTATCAAATGGACAAGTTCTTATTTCTATATCGGGAAGTGGTTTAGCCAACAACAATTCTACGGTTTATTTTCAAGAGGTGAAAAACAATTATGAAAAAGCAAAAGCCGACTATGAGCGATTGGCTGAACTGGCAAAAGACAAAATTGTTTCAGAAAAAGACCTGCTCAATGCAAAAACCCAGTACGACAACAAAAAGGCATACTACGACAATCTGGTTAAAAATTTCAGTGTTACCGGTCAGAATGTGACAAGTTCAATGAATGGATATGTCAAACAGGTGTTTGTTCAAAATGGACAATATGTTGAAGCCGGGCAGGCCATTGTTGCCATTTCGCAAAACAAAACATTGCTGTTAAAAGCCGAAGTCCAACAAAAGTATGCGCCTGTTTTAGTTTCAATCAACTCGGCTAACATTCGCTTGCTTCAAAACAACGAGACTTATACGCTGGCAGAGTTAAATGGAAAAATAGTCTCCTTTGGCAGAAATACAAATAATGATAATTTCTTGCTTCCAATAAATATTCAAATTGACAATAAAGGAGCTTTCGTTTCGGGCGGTTTTGTTGAAGTATACCTAAAAACTATATCGAATACTCAGGCATTAACATTGCCAAATGCCGCTTTATTGGAAGAACAAGGCTCTTATTTTGTGTTTGTACAGGTTCATCCCGAACTCTTCGAAAAAAGAGAAGTGAAAGTGGGCGTAACCGATGGTTTGAAAACTGAAATAGTAAAAGGCATTAACCAACAGGAACGAGTTGTAACCGAAGGTGCTATCCTTGTTAAACTGGCCCAGGCAACAGGAACGTTGGATGCTCATTCAGGTCATAACCATTAAACCGAACAGACATGTTAAATAATATTATAAAGTTCTCACTGAACAACAAGTATCTAATTTTACTTGCTTCAGTGTTGTTGGTGGTTATCGGGACGAGAACTGCCATAAATATGGATGTGGATGTATTCCCCGATTTTACTTCTCCAACGGTTGTTGTAATGACAGATGCACATGGTATGGCATCAGAAGAAGTAGAACGATTGGTCACCTTTCCCATTGAAACTTCTGTAAATGGAGCAACCGATGTACGAAGGGTACGTTCCGTTTCTTCACAAGGTTTTTCCTTTGTATGGGTCGAATTTGATTGGGGTACTGACATTTTCAAAGCCCGTCAGATTGTAAGCGAAAAACTCATTAGCATTTCATCGCTAATGCCCATTGGTGTTGGACAGCCAACATTAGCCCCACAGTCGAGCATTATGGGAGAGATATTCCTTATCGGGATTCAAGCCGATAGCACCAGCATGATGGATTTAAGAACCATAGCCGAATGGAATGTTAAGCCTTTGATATTGGCAACCGGAGGCGTTTCGCAGGTAACCATTATTGGAGGCGATTACAAGCAATACCAGATATTGGCGAATCCGGATAAAATGAAATACTACCATGTTTCGATGCCCGAATTGGCCAATATATGCAAAGGAATAAGTCAGAATTCATCGGGTAGCGCAATCAGACAGTATGGCAATGAATATGCAGTGCGCGGAATGGCTCGAACTGCCGATATCGAAGAACTGGGCAACTCCTTTATAAAGTCAATCAACGGAAAACCAGTTAGAATCAGAGATGTTGCCGAAGTGAAAATTGGCAGTGCTATTAAAATGGGACATGCTTCCCAGAATGCCAAACCTGCAATTATTCTGGCCATCTCAAAACAGCCCAACACCAATACCTTGGAGCTTACTAAATTGGTTGAAGCCAACCTAAACGGACTTCAAAAAACCTTGCCACCCGATGTTGTTATTGATACTAAAATTTTCCGTCAGGCTGACTTTATCGAAACATCGGTAAATAATGTACAAAATGCATTAATCGAGGGAGGCCTATTTGTAGTCATTATTTTATTTCTGTTTTTAGGAAGCTTTCGTACGACAATTATATCGTTAACAGCTATTCCCTTGTCGTTGTTAGGAGCTATATTGGTGCTGAAAGCCTTGGGCTTAAACATTAACACCATGAGTTTGGGCGGTATGGCCATAGCCATCGGTTCACTGGTTGATGATGCCATTATTGACGTGGAGAATGTCTATAAACGCTTAAGGCAAAATCAACAAAAGCCAAAAGCTGACAGGCAATCATCTTTTAATGTGGTTTTTGAAGCATCAAAAGAGATTCGGGCATCTATATTGAATGCAACACTCATTATCATTGTCGCGTTCTTGCCTTTATTCTTTCTATCAGGAATGGAAGGCCGTATGTTGCAGCCTCTTGGTATTTCATTTATCGTTTCCTTGTTTGTTTCTCTGATTGTAGCGATGACCTTAACGCCATTGCTTACAAAGTTGATGCTTACCGATGAAAAGTATTTGGCTAAGAATGAAAAAGAAAAATGGTTGGTACGAAAACTATCATTTTGGTATGAAAAATCGCTTACCTGGGCATTGAAGCACAAAAAGATAGTTGTTTTTTCATCCCTTGGATTGTTCGTCCTATCACTTGTTGCGATTGCTTCAATGGGGCGTAGCTTTTTGCCTGAATTCAACGAAGGCTCGTTAACCCTATCCGTTGTTACAAAACCGGGTGCCTCATTAGAAGAAAGTAACAAACTGGGTAATCTGGTTGAAACCGAATTGTTGTCAATTCCTGAAATTAAGGGAACAGCTCGCAGAACAGGCCGTGGAGAATTGGATGAGCATTCGCAAACAGTAAATAGTGCCGAAATTGATGCCACGTTTGAACTCAAAGACCGAAGTCGTGAGGAATTCATGGCTGATGTACGACAA
>PCUL01000243.1 GCA_002771745.1 Bacteroidetes bacterium CG18_big_fil_WC_8_21_14_2_50_41_14 | reverse complement strand
TGAATGAAAATGTTCATTTGATTTCTTTTGCTGACATTGCCATCCAATTTTTAGCAGATTTAGGTTATGAACCCCACTTATGCCAATCTGAAGATGAAGCACGCATTTTAATGAACACATTACCTCAAGAAGGGAAATGGCCATGTTTGTTTACAGAAAGCGATACCACAGGTGAGAAAGACTTTGAGGAATTTTTTACAGAAAATGAAACACTGGATATGGAACGCTATCATAACCTGGGAGTAATAAAAAACAAACCTGATTTTAAACAGGAAGAACTTGAGTACTTTACACAAACAATAGCACATCTAAAAGCATCGGGCCAATGGACAAAGAAAGATTTAGTAGATTTGTTTTATAATTTAATCCCTGATTTTGGACATAAAGAGACTGGGAAGTATTTAGATTCTAAGATGTAGATTAGGATAAGGTTGAGGATTAGGTTAAGAAATTGAATTGATGTATAAGAGTTTTAGAGATATGCCGGTTTGGATAAAGGCTCATGATTTGGCGGTTGATGTTTTTAATATGACGGTTGATTTGCCTAGGGCTGAAGATTATGGACTTACTTCTCAAATACGTAGATCTGCCAACAGTTCACCTGCTAACATTGCGGAAGGCTTTGGACGAAAAACCAGTAAAGATAAATCACATTTCTACATTGTTGCCAGAGGTTCAGCCTATGAAACTCAAAATCATTTACTCTATGGAAATAGGGTTAAATACTTTAGCGATGATGATACGAAGAGATTTTTCGATGAATACGCAAATTTGATATTTGAACTCAATAAGATAATGAAATCCTTTGATTAAATTAGTTTAAGGCTAAGGTTAAGGCTAAGGCTAAGGTTAAGGTTAAGGTTAAGCAGGTCTCACTCTGGACCTTTTCGAGGCTAAGTCTAAGGTTTAGGCTAAGAGAAACTCAACCTTTACCTCAATCTTAACCTGAACCTCAACCTTTACCTCAACCTTTACCTCAACCTCAACATGAAAGAATACAACGAAATTATAAACTTCATCCGCCAACTTTACAAAACCCCCGAAGGCTTCATCCCCCTCCATGCTCCTGTATTTGCCGGAAATGAAAAAAAATACCTGAACGAATGTATCGATTCAACATTTGTTAGCTCAGTGGGTAAATTTGTCGACCTGTTTGAAGAAAAGATGGCTGAATATACGGGTGCTAAAAAAGCTGTTGTATGTGTGAATGGAACCAACGCCCTGCATTTGGCTTTAATGATGATTGGAGTCGAAAGAGATACCGAAGTAATTACACAGCCATTGACATTCATTGCAACAGCAAATGCCATTGCCTATTGTGGCGCCTTACCTGTTTTTCTTGATGTTGATATGGATACGATGGGGTTGTCGCCAAAAGCTTTAAAAAGCTGGTTAGATGAAAATATTGAAATGAGAGAAGCAAAAAACAAGGTTAAGGTTAAGGTTAAGGCTGAGGTTAAGCAATCTCAACCTCAACCTTTACCTCAACCTATTAATAAAAAAACCGGTCGCCTTATCTCCGCCTGCGTTCCCATGCATACCTTTGGCCACCCATGCAGAATTGACGAAATAGTAGAAATTTGTAAGGAATACAATATCTCCGTTGTGGAAGACGCTGCTGAAAGCCTGGGAAGTTTCTATAAAGGACAACATACCGGAACTTTTGGGAAGATTGGTGTACTGAGTTTTAATGGGAACAAAATATTGAC
>PCUL01000394.1 GCA_002771745.1 Bacteroidetes bacterium CG18_big_fil_WC_8_21_14_2_50_41_14 | reverse complement strand
CTCAGGCAAATAATTACCGCTGATTTACCAACCGATGACAAAAAACGTCAGCTATCCGACATCCTGCGCGAAGCCGGCGGTGGCGATTCCATCCTTATCAATTTAATGTTGCACCCGGCCATTGGGGAAATGCTGAAGGATCAGTGAGTGTAAATTTGCGGTAGGGTTACCCCTTCTCATGTATTATAAATAAACTTGGGAATTTTCAATATTTATGATCCATCCAAAAACAGCCTATCTCATTTTCGTGATTTGATAACCGTCAGGAAAATGAAGGACAACAGGATGATCCCGCCGATGACAAACATCCGGACATTGACAACCCGCGATTCGGCTGTCATCTGAAATTTCTCAAAAAGAAACGACATATTGTTTACATTCCACGAAACACGATTACCCACCGGACTTAACGAGTTGGTTTCGGTGAGTAATCCGGGCAGTTCTACAGATACTTTAAAATCTTCCAGTTGCAAAATGTCGAACAGCACTTTAATCTTCTGATCCAGCTTATGAAAGGGCTCTGGATTCATTTCTTTAATGGATTCCAGGTCGTTGTTGTTAGCCAGTCGGGCCAGATAATCAACAAATTCAAGGGTTGAATCCAAATCCCACCTGTTCACTTTTTCAGCAATGCTGTCTTTGTATAGATCAACGAGTGAGGGATTAAGTTCAGGTTGATTTAATTGCTCAATACCCTGTTTTAGTGCGGCCACAATTTCAACCGTCAATGCATGTTGCAGATAGATTTCAGCCGTATCTTCTGCCTGCTTAATCTTTGAAGAATCACTGCTGTTCATGGCCAGTTTTTTTCCTGATAACCAGAGCATGTCATCCTGACTCAGATAATTCTTAAAGTCAATGGAATCGAAAGGGTTAGCAGCAAAAATCGTTTCATTATACTCCAGATATGAGTAGAAGAACCCGGATTTTTTCTCAATGGAAATGGTTCTTTTCACATGCTTCCACCAACTGGTATCGCGACTCAGTTCCTCGCTGAGCTGCTCACCGGTCTTAAATAATTTTGTATAAATTAAAACGTCATCCTTGCCTCCCGTGGTGTCATTCAGAAACTCCATCTTCCAGGTATCATCCACCGGATAGGGTAGCGTGGCATTATAAATCGTTGATGAATCGCCGGTAATTTTTATAGTACGCAAAAACGATCCATCTTTATTAATCACGGTGGTAACGCTGATTTCCCTACAGCTGCTCAACACCAGCAGGGAAATTATAAAACTGATTAGAAAAATTTCTTTTTTCATGATGCCTATTTTATGGGTGAGACCTTGCCAATGGCTAACAACTGTTTTCTTATTCTGATATATTTGTGAATGAAGTGCCGGAGGGAGTAAACCGGTTGAATTGCCGGCTGCCGTAATAGTTCATTGCCAGCGATGACATGCGGGCTAACATCATTTTCGATTTTAACTTATTTCCAAAGTTGTTTGAAATTTCTGACGTTAACAGGCTGATTTCCTTCAAATCATTAAAACTGGTATTGTATCGAACAATATTCCTGAAATTCCCATTGTACTCATTTCCCGGGACCTGTGAAAGCCAGGTTTCCATTTTTGTTGTTTTATCAAATACCTGATATTGCTCGGTTCCAAATACAATCATCAGGCAAATGGTAGCTGCTGCCAGCAAGTTTCTTGCGATGAGAAACCCGTTATTATTCAGCCAGCTGGTTTTCTGCACAAGTACCTGTTCTTCCTTTTCAATGGCTTCCAGAATATGGGCAGTAAGATCCTCCGGGTTGTTCAAAAAGGGTTCCTTACGGACCATTTCAATTACCATT
>PCUL01000060.1 GCA_002771745.1 Bacteroidetes bacterium CG18_big_fil_WC_8_21_14_2_50_41_14 | reverse complement strand
CTACAGCCGTTCAGGGTGGCACGCACCCAGTAGATGCCCGTGTCGCTTACCACCAGCTCGGGTCCGGTGGAGAAGTCATTCCAGCGGTAAGTGCCATCACAATTGGGTTTCAGGGTGATCACAAAGCCTGTGTTACAGAACATCGTGTCGCTTCCCAGGTTGGGTTCGGGGATGGGGTGGATCGTGATGTCCTGTGTCACTGTTTTTTCAAGCAAGCCCGAATAGACAGTTAAATCAACATGATAAGTTCCTGCATGGGAGAAAACATACTCAGGGCTGAACCGGGTGGAGGTATCGTTGGGCATGTTGGGTAAATCGTTGAATTTCCAGTATACCGAATCTATACCGTTGGTATCATCAATTTCAAAGGTGGTAGCATCGCCCAGGCAAAAGTGCTGTGCGGTAAAAGTGGGATCGTTGAGGTAGGATTGGATAAAGGAGGGAAGGCCTTCATTGGTAATTTTACCTTCCAGATAAACGGCATCCCGCTCAAGATTACAGGCCAGGCCGGCTTCATTGGGTGAGTGGATCACACTTAAATAAAATTCACTTCCATTACCTCCAAAGGAACAGTATATTTTCCCATCAGGACCAAGCTGTAGGGCTCCTCTGGACGTGTTATCAGTTAAAATTACTTCTGATTCTAAAATGTCTTGGGGGCTGCCAGCTGTTAAGTCATACTGATACAGATTTATTATGCCATTAGTATAAAGCTTTGTGTTATCTGGCGAAAATTCCACTCCATAATACCCCCCCAATTTATGTACCAAATTAATGTCACTTACCATGCCTGTTTCGTTGTTAAAGTCAACTAAATCAAAAAATTCCCCTGACAATGAAGAGTTAACAGCAGCAGCTACTTTTTTTCCATTTGGGGAAATTTTCATGTAACCAGTAGAACCATCAAAAACTGAACCCACCTGACTGATGATTGGTGTATGGTGAAGGCTGTCGACAGTAGCAAGGTAGGCATAATACCCGTCATTTTGGTAGCCGTGAGCCAACACCCATATATCCTTACCATTGACATGGTGCACGGCACTTAAATGCCAGGATGAGTTATTTAATAGCCGAATCTCTTTTTTGTCGGCTACAACCCCTCCATTGCCATTGTCCAGATCCATATCGATGATTGAATATTGAAAATGATATTGAAAAGCAGGATTGTCCCAGGTAAAGTTAAAAAAATAATATAGGTGGTTGTTATCGGGAAAGGGGACAATCATCGCGCCTTGGGTAGAAGGAACTCCCACAACTTGCCCGTTTTGCATAAAAATATGATTTTTATTCCAGATAGTTCTCCCATCCGAATAAAATAGCAGGTTTCCGCTACTATCCGAAATACTCGCGCAACCTGCAAAAGCATTATTGTGCATTTGACTGTTGAGTAAGGCAATTGGCGGACTACCTTGGTTAAAATCAACCCCTGCCTTTGCTCCAAAATACCAGATATTGGCCTGCTTGCCCTGGGAGAAGGAAAAAACCGGGCTTAGACATAATAGGGTTATGGCGAGGGCGGGGATTATTTCTATGAGGTGCTTCCGAATATCCATAATGCTTTTTTGTTGAATGATGGGATAAAAGTAGGGAAAAGGTTTGAATTTTAGAGAAATTGATTGTGTTGCCATTTTATTTTT
>PCUL01000390.1:7958-8416 GCA_002771745.1 Bacteroidetes bacterium CG18_big_fil_WC_8_21_14_2_50_41_14 | reverse complement strand
TCATTTTATTGCATAATCTACGAACCTGGTTCTGTGCTTACAAAGGCAAAAGGATTGGTTTACGTTTAATTTTAAGGTGATATCTCTGGTATTCTATTGCCTTTTAGTTTGCAAGTGATCGATTAAAATAAATCAGGGCGTATGAAACAGATTTACCGATTCAGGAATTCGAAACAAATTGCATGGATCCTAACAGGCATTCTTATTTTTATCTTTAGTGGGACAGCTTTAAATGCTCAATGTCCAATAACTGCCGATTTCAGTTATTCAATTAATAATTGCACAGAAGTTACCTTCACCAGTCTAACAACCGTTAATCCTCCCGGATTAATTGATACCTATCGTTGGGAATTTGGCGATGGTGGTATTTCAGTAGTAGACAACCCCGTTTACGACTACCTGGTTTCAGGTTCATACAATGTGCTGTTAATTGTAACAGATATCTCCGGATGTGCCGA
>PCUL01000390.1:0-7861 GCA_002771745.1 Bacteroidetes bacterium CG18_big_fil_WC_8_21_14_2_50_41_14 | reverse complement strand
TATTTTTGGGATTTTGGAGATGGAGTCACCTCAACGGCCCATACTCCACCTGATCATATCTACTCTTCGGTTGTTACTGAAACAACTTATACGGTTTCATTTACAGTTACTGACGAAAATGGATGTTCAAGTACTGCCACTCAGCAAATTACCATATACCCTGATATTTCAACCTCCTTTACTTTTTCACCGGATGGGGTTTGTTCGTCTGATACGGTCACTTTTGATGCCAGTAGTTCAACTGGAGGCCTGAACTATATTTGGGATTTTGGGGATGGTTCTCCCGGAGTGAACACCACAGATCCCGTGACCAATCACCTGTTTAGAGCTTATAACAACGCAGCCTGTACTCCTGACCAGTTGTTTACTACCTCACTTGTCGTTACAAACAGCAACAATTGCCAGTCTGGCACAAATGACGTGGTTACCATGCTCAGGCGTCCACAACCTTTGCTGGCCGATCCTACGACAAATTTCAGCAATTGCCTCAGCAGTCCAACCCCGGACGACCCGGATTATTTGTTAACTGTTAACAATGTAACACAATTTATGGCTTGTGTCGACAGTATGAATATCGAATGGGGCGATGGCGCGGTTACTTACAATTTGATCGCATCGAGTTTTCCTGTTTCGCACCTTTATACTACGATCAATCAATTTAGTTTAAGGGTCATTGCGTATACAAATGGGTGTTATGGGGATACTATTTACCTGGTTTCGAACCAAAGCGTGCCGGCAAGTGCCGGGGTAAATATTGCCGCCAGTACAGTTAACTGCGCCCCACACGATTATACTTTTGAATTGACCAATTATGCGGGCAATTCGAACGGGACGATCTATACTTGGGATTTTGGGGATGGAAGCCCGGGTGTTACCTGGGTACATCCTGATCCACTTTCGGTTGATACCATTGTTCATACTTACACGGAAAGTGCCTGCGCGGTTACCACCAATCCACAAACACCTGATTATACGGTTACTCTGGTTGTTTCGAACTTATGTGCCAGCCGGACAACTACGGTAAATGGGATATATGTATATTCAGCACCCGAGATTAGAATTGAATTTGTAGATCAAAGAGATACAATATGTTTGAATGAATCGGCCTGTATCCGTAATTTGAGTGATCCCGGATACGGAGGCTTGGTTTCCTGTGATAGCACATCGGCTTTTACCATTGATTTTGGAGATGGTGCGGGAAGTGTTCAGGCTCCACTCAACGACAGTATCTGCAGTAATCCTTATTCCCTGCCCGGAACTTATAAGATAACAATTGACGGAGAAAATAGTGCAAATTCATGTGGTACTGTAAGTGATTCAACCACTGTGCTTGTGGTTGGCACCCACGGCGAATTTATTGCCGATACCGTCTGTTTTGGAGGAATGACCCAGTTTACGGATTTGTCTTATTGTTATTCTGACACAACTTACACTGCAGATCCAGGTATTTTACCCAGTTCATGGGAATGGGATTTTGGAGATCCAAACACAAATCAGGACACATCAACATTACAAAATCCAGGTTACACCTATTTATCTTCCGGTGTTTTTCAGGTAACTTTAATCGTCGGTAACTCATTTGGTTGTGATTCCATTTTCATCGATTCCGTTTATGTTGACGACATGCAAATTGATTCGGTCCATATTACCGATATTGCCTGTCATAATGCAAACGATGGAATTATTGAAATTTATTCCTCTTTAGGAATTGGTTCACATACCTATACTTTAACTCCGGGTGGTATCGTCAATTCCTCAGGTATTTTTAACAATCTGGCCGCCGGCACCTATACCGTTACGGTTGCCGATGACCACGGGTGTAGTGTGTTTAACGATACATTGACCATCCGTAACCCGGATGCGATCGCGGTTGTGGTGGATAGCTTTACCGATATTACCTGCAATGGATTTGATGATGGAACCATTCAGGTTTCTGCTTCCGGAGGCGTAGGAGTTCTTAGCTTCACGCTGAACCCTGGTGGCATTTTAAATACAACCGGGCTGTTTGAGAACCTGGCCGGGGGAGATTATACCGTTTCGGTAACGGACGAAAACGGATGCCCGCCTACAGTAACTGCCGCTATCACGATTGTAGATCCGCCTGCTTTGACTTTTACTTCTATTACAACAATAAACAACACTTGTCACAATATCAACGATGGTGAAATTACCGCCGTGGGAACAGGTGGTATCGGGATCATCACCTATACTTTGAACCCTGACCTGATTAGCAACACCACGGGTGTGTTTAGTGGTCTTTGGGGAGGCACTTATTCTATTACCATTACCGATGACAATAACTGTACAACTACTTCGCCCGATGTAACGATTGTAAATCCTCCCGCGATAGTCATTTCAAGCATTGTACCGATGGATGTTACCTGCCATGGAGCGGGCGATGGCTCGATAACCATTGTTGCAAGTGGGGGAGTAGGGGTTTTAAATTACACGCTGGATCCCGGAGCGATAACGAATTCTACTGGTCAGTTCACCGGTTTAACCGGGGGTATTTATAATGTGACCATCGAAGATGAAACGGGATGTCAGGAAAATACCGGTAATATCACGATAAATGATCCGGGAATTATTGAAATTAATTTTGAACAAGCCACCAACATTACCTGCAATAACCTGAACGATGGCACCATCACCGTTTCCGTTATTGGCGGAACAGCTCCTTTTACCTATACCCTCAATCCTGGTTCTGTATCAAACAACACGGGGATTTTCAACGGATTGGCTGCCGGTATCTATACCGTTTTAGCTGAAGATTTAAATGGATGTCCTTCGGATATGAGTTCTCCATTAACTATCGTAAACCCACCTTTACTTGAAATTGTATCAGAAGCCGGCACTGGCATTACATGCCATAATGCCAATGATGGAACCATTACCATCACTGCTCAGGGAGGAACAGGAACTCTCACCTACACCTTAAATCCGGGAGGGATCCAAAACACAACCGGTATTTTTTCAAATCTTCCGGGCAACGATTATACTGTAACTGTTGAAGATGCCAACTTGTGTTCCGCTATAAGTAATAACATACCTATTGTGAATCCGGATGGTATCATTGATAATATCATTCAAACCAACATCACCTGTTATGGTGATCAGGATGGGACCATTACCATCAATGCCTCTGGTGGTACAGGCAGCCTGGAGTATTCACTCGATAATGGGTTTACCTTTTCAGCACTCAGCTTTTACGATAATCTCGCTCCGGCTACTTATGTGGTAGTAATTCGTGATGCCATTGGTTGTCTTACCCCAGGTGAAGCCGTGGTGATTTCCCAGCCCGAACTTTTGGAGATAACCTCCTTCAATGTTATCAATACTTCATGTTATGGTTGTATGGATGGTGAGGCGGAAGCGGTTGTTGTAGGTGGAACAGGGCCTTATACGCATTCCTGGTCGAATGGAACAACCCTAAACCCGGCAACAGGACTGGGGGTTGGCACCTATACGGATACAATAACCGATGCGCATGGTTGTACTACATTTGCGGAGGTAACCATTACAGAGCCTCAACCATTATTGGTAACCACCGATTCTGCAGATGCGGTTTGTTACGGTACCAACACAGGTTGGGTTTCTGCCACCGTTACCGGCGGAACGGCACCTTACACATACTCGTGGATTCGTTTGCCCGACTTTACTGAGATAGGAACTACCGATTTACTGTCGAACCAGGGAGTTGGCACCTACAGAGTTACCGTGTACGACTTCTTCAACAACATGGTGGTTGATGAGGTATCAATCGGTCAGCCGGATATGCTGGCATTGACTTTTAATTTTAGTGATACGGTCTGTTTTGGGGCCACTAACGGTTGGGGGGAGGTGATACCCACAGGTGGAGTGCCTTCATATACCTACCTTTGGAATGATCCCGGATTGTCCACTACACCGGATATTTCGAATTTGCCGGCAGGGATCTATGAAGTGGTTGTCACCGATAGCCATCTTTGTCAAACTACCGACCAGTTCGAAATCATTGAAAACGCGGAAATGTTGGTTGCGGTTACAGTTGCCGATCCCATAATTTGTTCCGGACAAAGTACTCAGCTAACGGCTACACCTTCGGGAGGAACTACTCCTTACGTAAGCTATTTATGGGATCCGGCTGTTGATTTGGATGATCCAACTTCTGCCACACCCTTGGCATCTCCTGTTGTTTCTACCACTTATACCGTCCTGGTTACCGATACCCGGGGTTGCACTACCACAAATCAGGTTTTGTTGGAAGTGTTTCCCTCACCTACGGCGCAGATGGGCTACAATAATCCTTGTGCCAGCAACGTCGTCTATTTCTTTGACTTCTCACTTCCAAACGGTGACAGCATTGTGGCCTATAGTTGGGATTTTGGTGATGGGAATTTTTCTACCAATCAAAACCCTGTCCATTATTACGCTGCTATCGGTGCCAGCTATGATGTGTCGTTAACTGTTATGAATGAAAATGGATGCATTGATGTCCTTTATGAAACTATTTTTGTTAATCCGACTTTAGGGGCTGATTTCACTGCCGATTTGGTTTGTCTGGGTGATTCGACACAATTTATTGATACGGCCCTGGTACCTGCAACGGTGGCATCATGGAGTTGGGATTTCGGTGATGGGACTACCTCTGATTTGCACAATCCAAAACATGCCTACTTATTGCCCGGCACGTATCAGGTATCATTAACCATCACCGATAACAATGGATGTCAGGAATTTGTCAGCCATCTGGTTGAGGTAAACCCATTGCCAATTCCGGCATTTTCTGCTCAGACCAGCTGTTTGGGCGATCTCACTTTTTTTACGGATTTAACGCAGGATCCCTCTTCCACAATCGACATCTGGTCCTGGGATTTCGGCGATCCGGCATCGGGAGCTGATAACATCTCCGGACTTCAAAACCCAAGCCATTTGTATACCATTGCGGGTGATTATAATGTAACACTGGTGGTGGTGAATCAAAATGGGTGTGCCGATACACTCGTGCAGACTACCGTTATTTTTCCTGATCCCATCGTTTTGTTTACTGCGGATACGGTTTGTTTTGGCACGGCCACTCATTTTACAGATTTATCGTTTGTGGCTGCCGGCCAGATCACCTCATGGAACTGGGATTTTGGTGACGGGTTCAATTCTACTTTACAAAACCCTACACATCTATATGGCGCAAGCGGAAAATATGAAGTAATACTACAGGCATCCAATGCAGGTGGTTGTATGGGACAGTACTCCGACAGTATTTGGGTGCATGGTCAGCCTGTGGCCGGGTTTAATTTCCCTTCAGTATGTGTTAACGAGACAGGTCAGTTCTTTGATGCCTCTGTTCCGGCTGATACTGCCATTGTTTCGTGGAATTGGAATTTTGGCGATGGCAATACCAGCACCTTGCAAAACCCGGTGCACACTTATCTTTTTTCAAGTAACTTTAATGTAAGGTTGGAAATTATTGATGCCAATGGATGTTCTGATGTAGTGTTTCAAAGCATTGTCGTTGATCCACTTCCTTATGTTGATTTTGATTATTCGCTGGCTACCTGTGCCAACGACACCACTTATTTCACCGACTTATCAATCCCCAATGCGGCCTCCATCATCAGCTGGTTGTGGGATTTTGGTGATGGAAATTCATCAGACCTTCAGAATCCGGGACACTATTTCGGAACAGATGGTGTCTTTACCGTGACCCTGACAGTAATTAATTCCAATGGTTGCCCGAATACGACACAACAACAAATCGACATATACGCCCCTCCATTGGCGGGTTTTTCGTCAAGTCCCGGGTGTTTGGGTTTTCCAATCCAATTTACTGATGAAACCACGCTTCTTTCAGGTTCCATTATCGATTGGGAATGGAACTTTGGTGAGCCGATTTCCGGACCCAATAACGTCTCTTTTGCCCAAAACCCGACCCATAACTACAGTGGGACAGGAGTTTATCTCGTGACTTTGATTGTAACCTCGTCTGATTTGTGTTATGATACCATTCAGCGGCAAATTACTGTTTTCGCTAGCCCTACCGGAGATTTTATTTCTACCAATGCCTGTTTAAATGATATAACGTTTTTTACTGACCTGTCAGTGCAAGGCGATGCGCCAATTATTTCCTGGTATTGGAACTTTGGTGATGCCACCTATTCTTCTGAACAAAACCCCTCACACGTATATGGAAACTCTGGACAGTATATAGCATTTTTAACAATCACCGATACCAATGGTTGCTCGGTGACTGTTAATCGATTGGTCAATGTTTTTGCACTGCCCATTCCACAGTTTATTTATGAACATGCGTGCGAGAATACCATGGCACACTTTACCGATTATTCAGTTGGTTCAGGTGCGCCAATAATCAGTTGGTTTTGGGATTTCGGAGATCCGGGAAGTGGAGCCAATAATTTTTCAACCCAGCAAAACCCCGCACATGAATACCTGTTGGCAGGAACCTACCCGGTTACCTTATCGGTGACCAACATGAATGGTTGCCAAAACACCAATACAACGGACGTGTTGGTAGAACCTGGCCCGGTAGCCGAATTTATCTATGATTCGGTTTGCTCAGGCAGTCCGACCTATTTTATTGATCAATCCTATTCTCTTGGTAGCCCGATTACCAACTGGTACTGGAATTTTGGCGATGGATCAACCTCAAATATTCCAATGCCCGTTCATACTTTCGCAGCAACAGGCATATACAATGTGGCACTCAGTATAACCATTGCCAATGGTTGTGTTGATCAGGTAATTCATCAGGTGATTATTGAAGATGGTCCGGTGGCTGATTTCAGTTATATGGATCCAACCTGCACTTTGGATATCTTACAGTTTACAGATCTATCCTACACTTCAGGCATCAGTCCCATCATAAGCTGGTATTGGGAGTTTGGTGATGGCGGGAATTCTACCGATCAAAACCCGACCCATTTTTACAGTATTCCAGGCACTTACCAGGTATCATTGACTGTCGAAAACACGAATTCCTGTGTTAACACCATCACAAAATCAGTAACTTCCGGTGTGGCACCGGTAGCCGGTTTTTCCTTCGATGCCAATACCTGCGACACAGTTCATTTTACCGACCAAAGCTCCGTTTCCGGCGCAACCATAATTTCGTGGAACTGGAATTTTGGAGATCCATTATCTGGAACCAACAACTTCTCTACCCTGCAAAATCCTACACATATTTATACCTTATCTGGTAGTTATGATGTTAGGTTAATCGTGGAGAGTGATGGTGCATGTAGCGATACAATTATCCAAACACTACTTATCACTCAGCCTGTAGCCGACTTTAATATCGTCAACAATGGCGACTGTGCTAACGGTCCCATTCAGTTTGCTGATTTAAGTTATTCTACCGGGGTTTCTATCACAGGATGGTTATGGAATTTTGGAGATCCGGCTTCTGGTTCATCCAATGTGAGCACCGCTCAGAATCCCACACACGCTTTTTCAACAGGAGGTGCATATAACGTGACTTTAATTGTGACCGATCAAAACGGATGTTCCAATACCATCACAAGAACTGTCACCACATTGCCTGCTCCAGTTTCATTGTTTAGTGCCACACCAGTTTCCAGTTCCAGTTGTCAGAACAGTGAGGTACAGTTTACCGACTTGTCGGCAGCTGTTGGAAGTCCACTTGTTGAATGGAGTTGGAGTTTTGGTGATGGATCACCTGATTCCGTGATAATCTCTCCGGATAGCCCCAACATTATACATACGTTTCCATCAAATGGGACTTATATGGTTTCTCTGGCTGTGACCAATGCAGCTGGTTGTAGTGACTTGTATTTACAGGCTATTACGGTATCAAGTACTGATTTTATTATTGATTTCTCCTACACCATCGACTCCTGCCTCACCG
>PCUL01000099.1 GCA_002771745.1 Bacteroidetes bacterium CG18_big_fil_WC_8_21_14_2_50_41_14 | reverse complement strand
TTCTGTCAGTTTTTCGTAATCATGTGTTCCGGAATTCATAAATGAAATGAGGGTTTCTTTTTCCTTTTCCAACAATTCAATTTCATTCTCAAGTTGTTCGTATTCTTTTCGCTCGGAAAAGGTCAACTTTTTTCTTGGATTTTGTTGTTGCGGCGCTGATACCACAATTTTCTTTTTTTCTTCTTTGATTTTGGCCCTTAATTTTTTGTCCTTTTGATCCAATGAGGCACGATATTGCGAGTAATTTCCAGGAAAATCCCTGATTGACCCCTCCCCTTCAAATACAAATAAATGATCGATGGTATGGTCCAGAAAATACCGATCGTGCGAAACCAGCAGCAGACATCCTTTGTAGTTGACCAGAAACTCTTCCAGTTTGTCCAGTGTCATCAAATCCAAATCGTTGGTGGGCTCGTCGAGGATGAGAAAATTAGGGTTTTTAATTAAAACCGTAAGCAGGTAAAGACGCCTTCTTTCGCCACCGCTAAGCAAAGCCACCACCTGATTTTGCATTTCAGAAGTAAACATAAAAAGTTGCAACAGTTGCGAGGCCGTCAGGCTCCCCTCCTTTCCCTGTGGAACTATTTCAGCAATTCCTTTTACTACGTCTATTACGCGCTGGTCCTCTTTAATTTGAATACCTTCCTGCGAATAATGCCCGTAAACAATGGTGTCACCAGAAGAAATGGTTCCGCTATCCGCCTTTATTTTTTCTGTGATCAGCTTCAGAAAAGTAGATTTACCCACTCCGTTTTTCCCGACAATGCCTATGCGTTCTCCTTTTTTAAACAGGTAGCTAAAATCCTTCATCAACAAAAGATCGCCATAGCTTTTCGAAACATGTTTCATTTCAAGAATTTTACCTCCAATGCGGGTATGATTTACCTGTAATTTAAGTTCCTTGTCAGTTTTAAGGCTATGGGCTTTTTCCTTGGTTTTTTCAAAGCTTTGGATCCGCGATTTCGATTTGTGGGTTCTGGCCTTTGGCATGCGATTGATCCACTCCTGCTCTTTTTTCATCAACTTACGGGCCTTGTCGATTTCAGTGCGTTCAACCTCTTCTCTCTCAGCTTTTTGATGTAAAAACGAAGTGTAATTCCCTGTGTATGAATATAATGTGCCATAACTCAACTCCATAATCTGATTACACACCCTGTCGAGGAAATACCGGTCGTGGGTCACCATGATAAAAGTAATATGACTCTGGCTTAGGTACTTCTCAAGCCATTCAATCATATCTATATCCAGGTGGTTGGTGGGCTCGTCAAGCAAAAGAACATCAGGGTTATCGAGCAATGTAACGGCCAATGAGAGCCTCTTTTTCTGTCCACCAGAAAGTGTTGCCACCTGCTGCGATTGATCGGTAATATTAAACCGTTGGAGAAGTATATCCAACCGGCGTTCATGGTCCCATGCCTGATGTACATCCATTTTGTTGGAGGCTTGGGCAAGTGCCGCTTCCGCTTCACGGCTTTGATCATGCGAATGCAAATCAAGTGCTTTGGCATATTCACCCGTAATATCTGTCAAATTGTTCTGGTGGCTTTTTAACAATTCGGCAACACTCTGGTTTTCGTTAAAATCAGGATCCTGAGGCAACAAGGCCATTCTGATCCCTGAACGGTATGCAACAATTCCGGCATCAGGTTCTTCTATTTTGCCCAACACCCGTAGCAAGGTTGATTTGCCTGCTCCATTTTTTGCAACCAAACCCACTTTGTCACCTTTGTCCAGACCAAAGCTTATTTCACTGAAAAGTGTGAGTTCGACAATATGTTTATCAAGTTTTTCAACCGAAAGGAAATTCATGCAATATTGATTAGTTTGTGGCAAAAGTAAGGCTGTTTTTTGAACTGTACTATTTTAAGTTCCTTTGTATACAAAGCTCCAATCTTGCCTTCCTACTCTTATCAACTCTGTACTAATGATCATTTAAAGGTAACCCTCTTTTCTGGTATTCCATCCAATTGATATATTCCAGCCCAACGCGTTTTTCAAGCATCGTAATACACTCATCCACAGGACAAACCAATTTGCACAGGTTGCATCCTACACAGTCTTCTTCTTTTATGGTGTAGGTATTATATGGCTTTCCATATTCCAGGTTGATGGACTGGTGTGATGTATCTTCGCATGCAATATAACAAAGGCCACAACCGATACATTTCTCCTGGTTAATGTTAGCCACAATATGGTAGTTCAGATCCAGGTTCTCCCATTTGGTCATGAACGGAACCGATTTTCCAATAAAATCAGTTGTTGTTTTAAATCCCTTTTCATCCATCCAGTTGTTCAGGCCATCGATCATATCTTCCACAATTCTGAATCCGTGTTTCATCGCCGCCGTACACACCTGAATATTGGTTGCCCCGAGCAACATAAACTCTACGGCATCTCGCCATGTGCCAATACCGCCAATACCTGAAATGGGGACTTTGTTGGTATCTTTATTCACACTTAGCGAGGCCAACATTTTCAAGGCGATGGGCTTCACTGCCGGCCCGCAATAACCACCATAAGTTGATTTTCCGGCTACGCTGGGATTGGGCACAAAACTATCCAAATCGATACCGGTAATGGACTGGATGGTATTAATTAATGACAGTGCATTGGTTCCACCTTCCACACAGGCTGTAGCTGTTGGCACAACCGAATGAACATTGGGGGTCAGTTTAGTTATTACCGGTATCGTGGCTACTTCCATAACCCATTCAACAATCATTTTCGCGATATCCGGATTCTGACCTACGGTTGATCCCATGCCACGTTCATTCATGCCATGAGGACATCCAAAATTTAATTCAAGGCCATGTGCCCCGGTATCTTCGGTCTGTTTGATCAGTTTGTGCCAGCTTTCCTTGTCATTATCAGCCATGAGCGAAACCACTACCGCCCTGTCGGGGAATTCACGTATGACTTCTTTAATTTCGCGAAGATTACTCTCAAGCGGACGATCGCTGATGAGTTCAATATTGTTGAATCCCATCACCCGATGGCCATTGAAGTCTAACGACGAATACCTTGAAGAGACATTTTTAACCTGTGAGCCCAATGTTTTCCAAACAACGCCGCCCCAGCCTGCCTCAAAGGCTCGCATCACATTGTATTTTTTATCTGTTGGCGGGCCACTAGCCAGCCAGAAAGGGTTTGGGGATTTTATTCCGAGAAAATTTGATGATAGATCTGCCATGGTTTTCTTTTCTTAAAGTGATGTATTATTTGTTAGGTGTCATTGGCCAATTCATTTTTTGGAATACATGATGAATTGCTATTCAATAATCCCCAGATATTTTAAAATTGATTTGGCCCCTTCCTTACCTGCCTGAACGGCGTCTACCACTTCCTTTCCGCCGTTTACACAATCGCCGCCTGCAAATACATTCCCTATATTGGAGGTATGGTTGGCATCTATTCTGATTTTGCCTTTTGTTAATTCGATTCCAGAGTTTTGCAATAAGTCTGAATAAGGAACTTGTCCCGTTGCTTTGATCACCATATCTACCTCAAGGGTAAAAGTTTCGCCGGTATCGAACGGAAATCTTCTACCTGATTCGTCAGGTGCTCCCAGTTCCATTTTACTGCAAACCAAGCTTTTCACTTTTCCGTTTTCACTTATGATTTCTTTTGGTGAAGCCAGCCAGATGATTTTACATCCATCGAGTTTGGCAATTTCAAGCTCCACATCGGTACAGGGTTTTTCGTTTTCGGTACGGCGGTACACCAATGTAACCTCTTTGGCTCCCAGACGTTTGGCTTGTGTGGCTGCATCTATGGCGGTCATCCCCATTCCGATAACAGCAACCTGATCACCCACGGCCGTTTTAGCAAACCCCTCTTCACGTAGCCCGTAAATAAAACGGATGGCATCTACTACGCCTTCCAGATTTTCACCCGGAATTTCAAGTTGCCGGGTGAGACCTACGCCAATGCCCAGGAAAACAGCATCATAGTTTTTCTGAAGTTCAGAAAGTGAGAGGTTTTTTCCCAGTTCCTGGTTGTACAATATTTCGATTCCACCCAGTGAAATAATAAAGTCAGTCTCCTCCCGACAAAATTCAGGTGTAACCTTATAAGCAGCAATTCCATACGTCATAAGTCCGCCCGCTTTGCTTTCCTTTTCATAAATAGTAACATCAATGCCTTGACGGGATAAGCCATGTGCACACGAAAGTCCGGACGGTCCGGCACCCACTACAGCCACTTTTTTACCTATGGATGGCTTTCTCTCAAATAGATTCCATTTTTTCTCCAAAGCCATGTCGGTAGAATAACGCTGAAGCCTGGCGATTTGAATGGGTTTTTCCAACTCCTTGTTAAGTACGCACGATCCTTCACAAAGTTTTTCAACGGGGCATACACGGGCACATCCCCCTCCAAGAATATTGGACGACAGGATGGTAAAGGCTGAACCTTTTATATTTCCGGTGTTAATTTGCTTTATAAATTTTGGTACATCAATGCTGGTTGGGCAAACCTTGGTGCAGGGCGCATCAAAACAAAAAAGACAGCGGTTGACTTCTGTTAGCGCAGCATCCCTGCTTTCAAAAGGAGTGTGTAAATCAGTAAAATTTTCATTGTACTGTTCCGGGGTTAACCTGTTATTTTTAATAGCCATTTTGGTGATGAATAATGATTAAAGTTTGGTGAGCAGATCGTAGGTTTCAGGACGACGGTCACGATAGAATTGCCAGGTGCTTCTTACCTCATCGATCATTTCCAGGTCAAAATCTGAAACAAGCAATTCATCCTGATCGTCCGAAGCCTGTGCGAGAATTTGCCCACGCGGATTAACAAAATAGGAAGACCCGTAAAATTTACCCAGGTTCCATGGTTTTTCTTCCCCTACCCTATTGATGCAGCCCATGAAATAGCCATTGGCCACTGCATGGGCAGGCTGTTCCAACTTCCATAAATACTGGCTTAATCCGGCAACTGTAGCCGATGGATTGTAAACAATTTCGGCTCCATTCAGTCCCAGGCACCTCGCTCCTTCCGGGAAATGCCTGTCGTAACAGATATAAACACCCACTTTAGCATACTTGGTTTGGAAAACAGGATAACCCAGGTTTCCGGGTTTAAAAAAGAACTTTTCCCAGAAACCGGTGGTGTGGGGAATGTGGTGTTTGCGGTATTTTCCCAAATAGGTTCCGTCTGCATCAATCACGGCTGCGGTGTTATACAACACGCCGGGTTGTTCTTTTTCATAAACGGGCGCTATGATGACCATATCGTACTTTTTTGCATATTCTGCCAGGCGTTCGGTAGTTGGACCAGGAACAGGTTCGGCTGATTGATACCACTTGCTGTCCTGTCCCGGACAGAAGTATGGCGTACTAAATATTTCCTGCAGGCAAAGTATCTGAACGCCTTTTTTACCAGCCTCTTCAATAAAAGGAACATGCTTTTGAAACATGGCTTCCTTGATTTCAGCAATGCTTCCTTCACCCTCGGTGAGGGCCAGACTCATCTGAATTAGCCCTGATTTTATCATTCTTGCCATAATATTTTGATGTTAAGTGTTAAACAATGGATTTCTATTTTGATCTTTCTAATTTGATTTCATTTGCAAGAGGGATTGAATCTTTCTCAAAGAATCCCGTTCACTTTTGAACGCTTAATGTATTTCCCATAACCCTTATTTATTTTACATTGCTCATTTTCAATAGCAATTTGTCCACGCAATAACACCATTTTTACCTTTCCAGTTAATTTCCATCCTTCAAAAGCTGAATAATCCACGTTCATGTGATGGGTATCAACTGAAATGGTGTGTTTTAAGTTGGTGTCGAACAAGATGATATCGGCATCAGAACCAACAGCAATGGTTCCCTTTCGGGGATACATTCCAAAGAGTTTGGCGGCGGCGGTGCTGGTTACGTCAACGTATTTGCTTAGTGAAATCTTTCCTGGCACAACTCCTTCGGAATAAAGCAGTTCCATCCGGTGTTCGATGCCAGGCTGGCCGTTGGGTATTTTCGAAAAATCATCCTTACCTACCAATTTTTGATCCCAGTTGAAGGGACAATGATCGGTGGCTACAGTCTCAACCAAACCTTGGTTGATACCGGCCCAAAGAGCTATCTGGTCTTTCTTTTCGCGTAATGGCGGGCTCATAACCCATTTGGCACTTTCAAACCCTTTATCATACAGAGAAGCATCAAGTGTAAGATACTGAATACACGTTTCCCCAAAAACCATCTGATTGCGTTGCGTTGCTTTCCGAATGGCATTCAGTGAGCCTTCGCACGAAACATGAACGATATAACCCGGACAGCCCGTAGCATTTGCCATATCCACAAAGCGCTCGCTTGCTTCCCTCTCCGTTTCCTCAGGCTGAGAAAGATAATGGTAGAGTGGTGAAAGATGGCCCTCGTTTCTGTTTTTGGTTACGAGCTCATCAATCATGTCGCCATTGGTTGCGTGTGATGTAACCATGCCCCCGTGGAGCTTGACTTCCTTCATCAATTCAACCATCTGATGGTCATCAATCATCAAAGCACCTTTGTAGGCCATAAAGGTTTTGAATGAAGTGATGCCTTCGTCCTCAATCAACTTTTTTATTTCTTTTTGTGTGTTTTCGTTAAAATCGGTTACTGCCATGTGAAAGGCATAATCACCCACACAATTGTTGTCGGCTCTGGAGCGCCATTCATCAAGTGCCGATTGCAATGAGTTCCCTTGTTTTTGTATTACAAAGTCGATCACTAATGTCGTACCCCCGTGCAAAGCGGCCCGGGTGCCGGATTCATAGTTGTCGCTTGACGAAGTACCCATAAAAGGCATTTCGAGGTGCACATGCGGATCTATTCCACCGGGAAGAACAAGCAGTCCGGTAGCATCAATTATTTTATCGGCTTTCATGGAGAGATTTTTCCCAATGGCCGTTATTAGTTCACCTTCTATAAAAATATCTGCAACACTGTCAGTTGCGACTGTAATGACTCTTCCGTTTTTAATAAGTATTGACATAACAATAATTTTTAATGTTCTTTTTTCATGATCATCCAATAGAGCAGAAAAGAAATTCCAAATGTAACAAACCAGGCGTATGAATAGATATTAACCAAAGTTTGTGGGAAATACCCGGCTTCAGAAATACCCACTGCTACCATAAATCCCGGTATCACCGGTAAAAGACTGAGCACGAATGCAATCCAGGCCGGTGTGTTCCAACCTTTAAACTTTCCATTCACTTTAAACAATTCAGCCAGATCGAAGTTGGTTTTCCTGATGATATAATAATCGCAAATCATGATTCCAGCCAGCGAACCCAGTAAAGCGGAATACGCGATTAACCAACGGAAAATATATCCTTCCGGGTCGGCAATTAATTTCCATGGAAAAATAAGGATACCAATGATGCCTGTTATATATCCGCCCATTTTATAACTTATTCTACGGGGCATCATGTTGGCAAAGCTATTGGCCGGAGCTACCACATTGGCAGCAATATTGGTTGAAAGTGTCGCGATGGTAAGTCCGAACATGGATACCGCTACAACAATTGGGGATTCAAATTTTCCTAACAGGGTTACAGGATCCCAGATGGCTTTTCCATATATCAGGACCGTAGCGCTCGTAACGGCAATACCGATGAACGAATAGAACACCATAGTTGTTGGTAAGCCGATAAGTTGACCCACCATCTGGTCTTTCTGTGAACGGGCGTATCGGGTAAAATCCGGAATATTTAATGAGAGGGTAGCCCAAAACCCAATCATGGCGGTTAATCCCGGAAAGAAAATTTTCCAGAAATCGACACTACCTGTGCCTGATAAAGTATA
>PCUL01000439.1 GCA_002771745.1 Bacteroidetes bacterium CG18_big_fil_WC_8_21_14_2_50_41_14 | reverse complement strand
GTTTACTGTTTGTCGGTACCGATGATGGGGTGATTCAGATCAGTGACAATGATGGCAAATCCTGGAATAAATCGACCTCGTTTCCCGGTGTGCCGGATTATACTTTTGTAAGTGATATTTTTCCTTCAAATTTTAACGAAAACGTCGTTTTTGCATCATTTAGCAACCTCAAGAGCGATGATTTTAAACCCTATCTGCTAAAAAGCAGTGACAAAGGAGCGACCTGGGTTTCCATCGCAGGCGATTTGCCTAAAGATCAGGTAGTACATAGCATCGTGCAAGATCCCGTAAATGAAAACCTGTTGTTTGCCGGCACAGAATTGGGTATTTATTTTACCCTCGATGGAGGCAACCACTGGATGAAGTTGGGTAGCGGTTTACCAGATGTGGCCGTGCGTGACATCACCGTTCAGGAGCGTGAAAAGGACCTGGTGATTGCTACTTTCGGACGTGGTTTATATATTCTGGATGATTATTCCGCTTTACGCGAAATTGATCAGCCAAAGCTTGATACCCATGATGCCTTGTTTTTCCCGGTAAAAGATGCCCTGATGTATGTTCAGGAGGGAAGTCGTTATGGAACAGGTGCGGCGTATTACAAAGCGGAAAACCCTGAATTTGGGGCCAACTTTACCTACTACATCAAAGAGTTGCCTGAATCGTTGAAATCGAAACGACTGAAATTGGAAAAAGACCTGTTTAAAGAAGGAAAGCCCATTCCGCAGCCTTCCCGTGAAGAGCTACAGGCTGAAGAAAGAGAAGTTACGCCTTATCTGGTGTTTGATATTAAGGATAACAATGGTAGGACTGTACGTACCTTGTACGAAAAAGCATCCAAAGGCATTCATCGTACAAATTGGAACCTCCGTTACGGAAGTCAGTCTCCGGTAAAGGTAGGCAAAGATCAGTTTGATCCGACCATGGAAAGCGGCGACTGGATGTTGGCTCTTCCGGGTGAATATTCGGTAACAATGTCCATGGTTGAAGAAGGGAAACTAAAACCGCTCACCGGGCCTGTCGTATTTAATGCCGTGGTGTTGAACAATACCTCTATTCCTGCTATCGACAGAAAGGAAATGGTTGAATTTTACGACCAGGTAAATGACTTGTACCGTGTTTATGCTGCTGCCTCTGATTTTAGGGAAGAATTGGTGAAAAAAACAGCTTTCGTACAGCAGGCGTTACAGCAACACAGCCAAGCTGCCATGGAAATGAAAAATCAGGCACAACTGATTAAACTTCAATTGGATGACCTGAAATTTGTGTTTGAAGGAACTCCTGCCAAAGCCAGCTGGGAAGAAGTGCCTCCGGAACATATGCCACTCGATGGCCGCTTCGAGGCCATCGCCTGGACGGCCTGGCAATCGACTTCTTCTCCTACCGAAACGCAAAAAGAAAATTACCGGATTTTGATGGAAGAGTTTCCGCCGGTATTGGTTAAACTGAAGAAAATCGACCAGCAACTTAAAGAGATAGATAAAGCTCTTGACGAGATGAAAGCACCTCACACGCCCGGAAGGATACCGAAGTTTTAAATGGTTAAAGCCTATCTCTTCCCCAGCATTTTCGATAACAGGACTACTGCTTTTTGTCGAAATAAGAAAAACGGATAATCGAATCTTTTTAGAGGTTCAGAAAGAGAAATATCCAGTTTTTCATTGATAAAGTATTCATATAGAGCGATGTCCCATCTTAAGACATGCCGCAGCTGATCCATATAATCTTTCGACAAAGGAACCACAGGGTTGTCTTTTTTGGTCAGGTTACTCGGTCGATAGATTGGTATTTTTGACCAGTTCAGTTTTCTGGATAAAGCATAAACTCCCTTGTCGAATCTGGATAA
>PCUL01000284.1:659-2410 GCA_002771745.1 Bacteroidetes bacterium CG18_big_fil_WC_8_21_14_2_50_41_14 | reverse complement strand
TCACCCGATCATGCGCTTTACCTAATGTAACCAGGGCCAGTATTGCACCGATGGTAGCATAAAGCATATCCGATTGGGTATCCCAGATGTAACCCTGAGTGCCCAGGAAGGAATCAGCCGAATCGCCATTAAGAACGGCCACGAGCCATTCGATAAATTCATAGGTTACACTGATGGACATACAAATTGAAACGACAAAAACGTTGATCCATTTTCTACTGTTGACCACCTGCTTACGCACCAGAATCTCGCGTGTGATCATGGCAGGAACAAATCCCTGTACCAGATGTCCTACTTTATCGTAGTTATTTCTCGACAGGTCGAAAACCTGTTTAATCCAGTTGAATAGAGGAACTTCGGCATAGGTATAATGTCCGCCAACCATCAAAATCCAGCAATGGACAAGAATTAAACCATAAACCAGGTTGGTAAACCTAAACCTTTGAAATGTAATGACCAAAACAAGTAACCCTATTAGCGCTGGTAAAACTTCCAGAAACCAGGTGAAGTAATCATGGGGATTAATAGCCGACCAGATCAATACTGCAAAAAAGAGGATAATCAGTGATTTCAGGTAATTCATTACTGCGCTTATTATTAGACTAAATTTTGAATAAAGATAAAACAAATAACATACGTCTATTTTTGGCAATTTTTCAGGTCATCAATGGTGTTGACAAACTCAAGCGTGAGTTAAATGGCTGTAAGAAGATTTACAATTGATGGAAATGTAGGTTCGCCATATTTTGATGTCTTTCGTAAATTGCTTATTTTTGTATAAAAAAGTTTAAGAAACCAGTTGTTTATATTGAGATGATAACGCTAAGTATAAAAAGAGAGCGACAAAAGATAAAATTGTAAAGTAAAATATTGGGAAAGAATAAAAATGACTGCTTTAGAAAAATACATAATAAGGCTTGATGAAAGTTCTTATGATTGTGAAGATGTTCATATTATCAATTCAGAATTTCAGCAGGTTTGCAAGCAACTTTATGAAGAAGGCAAAGAGGAAATTGCTGCAATTGCTGATATTGACAGACAGGTATTTTCAGTGCAAAAATCTTTTAAAAAGAAACCTGATAATGAAAAAGGAATTATCAATGGATTAAGTTGGCAAATGAGTGGTACTCAAACTTTGGAAGGTGGCAGCCAAGTACCACTATACTGGCCAGATGTAACAAAATATACCCGGCAAGAATTTGAGTACTTTGAAAAGCGTTACAACGAATGCAAAAATCTATATGCAAAAACCGAATACGGTTTAATGGTTTATTTTGGTGAGAAAACAGACACTTCCAAACATCATAATTTTAAACGTCAGCTTTGTAATGAGTTATTTCAACTCAGTAAGGAGTATCACTCTAAAGCAGAAAAAGGTGGTAAAAAAAATCATTACGAGTTACATTTCTTTCAGTCGTTGCGTATGGCATTTGGAGTTGCTGAAAAATCGAATCTTAAGCCTGAATTAACTATTTTAATTAACTACACCTATAGAACGCATCAGGATTGGGATATTACTCAGGATGACAGTTTACGCATTTTACTTGACCTTTCAGGTTTATTATCCGATTATTTTAGTTCGTCAAATAGTTTAATTGACTTCCAGAAAGTAGTTGATAAAAATCTGGAGGGTGCTAAGGAACTTGAAAAAACTTATGTTTGGGGTGCAATGTATGCCATCGACCGTAATATTGCGATTGAGCAAAAAAGAAATAAACCAGTTACAGACTTATTGAATTACAAAGCAAAAT
>PCUL01000284.1:0-637 GCA_002771745.1 Bacteroidetes bacterium CG18_big_fil_WC_8_21_14_2_50_41_14 | reverse complement strand
AAAGCAAAGCTAATCTTGCTTGTGTAAGTTTTGCGGAAAATGCTCTTCGTATCTATCAACAGATTAAACTTACTGATGACATCAGTAGATTGGAGAAATATTATGCCGAATTAAGAGGTAAGTTTCGTTTATCCGAAATAAGGCAGGAACTCCCAAAGGAGCACGTTGATAATATGAATGACCGGATTTTAAAAACTGTTTCAAATAACGATGAAAGAGGTATAATTCACCATTTCATTATATCTCCATGGTATGATTCTATCCAAAATATAAAAGACCGTTCTGAAGAGTTAAGTAAACAAACAGTTTTACTCTCTATGCTACCTATTTCAATACTGGATAAATTTGGAAATACTGTAGATGTGTTTTATTCAGATGAAGAAAAAGAGAAATACAATTTCTGGAACACATATACATTTAATTTTCAGATTGGAACCCAAACAATGCATAGGTTTTTTATCGAAGCCTATAAAACCGGGAAATTAACTTACGCCTCCGTAATTTCCTTCCTGGAAAATACCTGGTTTAATGACGTTATTGTCAGAAATTATCACGGTCAGATAGTAGATGTTAAACCGATAGATACACTTAGGCCAGGGTTAAAAAGGTTGTTTGAAGAACTTGACAGATTCTTTGC
>PCUL01000100.1:1380-3119 GCA_002771745.1 Bacteroidetes bacterium CG18_big_fil_WC_8_21_14_2_50_41_14 | reverse complement strand
TTGATTGGAACAGGAGAAAAAAAACGAACCTGAAGGAGGTTGTCATTTTTCTGCAAGATGGCCTTTACAGGGATCTCCCATCTCCTGAACATATTATCAGACTTAAGTACGAGGCTGTCGTTGATCCAAACCTCAGCGTAAGTATCCAATCCTTCGAACACCAGGTTCACTTCATCGTGCCTGAACATAGCAGCCGGCACATCAAAAGCTGTATTGAAACTCCAGTTGGTTTCGCCCAACCATTGAACTTTATTTTCATTATCACGAAAAAAAGGATCAGGAATGATGCCTTTCGACAACAAGGCCAGGTGAACATCTCCCGGGCTGACGGAATCGATGATAAGCGAATCGGACATAGAATGTAACGTCCAATTCATTGTTTTCAAATCGAGCTTGTCCGTGTTCATCTGCTGACACGACATGATAAAAAAACTCAAAAGAAAGAAAAACGGCCTGATTGAAAGCATGTGTAAAATTTGAATGAAACAGGAAGTCAAAAATAAGTAAAAGCAACGATGAGACTTGTAAAAACCTAAACTTTTGTACTTTTGCACGCTCAAACCAAATTCAGAAAATATGAACCTGTCAGGAGAATTGAATTGCGTGATTACACAGTCGATTCAAGTTTCACCCATCATGAAAATCATCAAAGTAAAACCCGTTGACTGGAGTTTCCCTGCATTTACAGCCGGGCAGTTTGTAGCCCTCGGACTGCCTCCTGAAGCACCGCGGTGCATCGAATCAACTGAAGAGTTTGCTACACCCGCCACTGACAAGTTAATTAAAAGAGCCTATTCCATTGCATCTTCCTCTACCGAAAATGCCGTGGAGTTTTATGTAACACTGGTTCATTCGGGTCAACTTACCCCCAGGTTGTTCGAATTACACATTGGCGATCAGGTTTGGATGGGTAAAAAAGCCGTCGGCATGTTTACCTTAGACGAAGTTTCCCCCGAACGGAACGTGGTATTGATTGCCACCGGGACAGGTGTAGCCCCTTACATGAGCATGTTGCGTTCCAACGCATTGACCAGGAAAGGGAAAATGATGGTCATTCATGGGGCAGCTAACAGTTGGGATTTGGGATATTCTTCTGAGCTGAAATTACTGGCGAGTCTGTTTGGTAACTTCACCTATCATCCTACCATAACAGAACCTTTGAAAGAACCATCAGGATGGGATGGAGACACACGGTTTATTGGGGATATTTGGGCGTCGGGAACCGTTCAGGAAAAATGGGGATTTAAACCCTTGCCCGAAAATACTGAAATCTTTCTGTGTGGCAATCCAAAAATGATAGAGGGAATGAAAGAATTGCTTGCCATCGATGGTTTTATCGATCACAAAAAAACCCGCCCGGGGCAAATCCATGCGGAAGAGTTTTAGGGAAAAGTTAGACCCCCCGATGGATATCGGGGCCATCGGGGGAAGTCAGAAGCTGTTAAAGATAAATGTCAGTTGAAAAGAATATTATTACATAACAGAGTAGGCCGCGGCATTTTCCCCCTTTGGGGGATTCCAGCCTGCCGCCTGCCTGCCGGTAGGCAGGGGGTGAGAAGATCAATCCTTGATCAATTCACCTGACGGTATCATTCGTAACTGCATGCAAATTTCGAGTTAATAAATCATTGCGGAATGATTAGGATAACAGCTTCTCTCTTATCCATTTCGCCCGATTCTAAACAGCGAATCTTTATTTAGTATTTTAAAATAATCGGAGTTGGAATCCACAATGCCTT
>PCUL01000100.1:421-1359 GCA_002771745.1 Bacteroidetes bacterium CG18_big_fil_WC_8_21_14_2_50_41_14 | reverse complement strand
TTCTTTTAATACCCGAATCACACTTTCTTTGGTCAGTCCGGTTAGTTCTGCCAGATCCTGGCGCGAAAGATTTGACTTAAACTCTTGTGACTGAAACACATCTTCTGAAAGGTATATCAACGTTTCAGCCAGTTTGCCCTGCATGTGTTTGTGAGCCAGATTGCCAATGTTTTGGTAATGCCTGATGATTTTTTTATTTATGAACGCGATCATATCAAGGGCAAACTGACTGTTTTCTTCCAATACTTTTTTAAAGGATTCAACCTGAATAAAGCAGGCGGAAGATTCCGTTAAAGCAGTTACCGTGTAATGGTGCCGGTTATCCCTTAAAAAACCGGGACCTAAAATCAAGGTCATCGGTTTAACAACACTCATGATAAAACAGCTTCCCCCATGATTTTCAATGTGGATTTTAACCAGGCCTTTAGTCAAACACACAATGTGCGTAAGAGGTCCGCCTTGTTTAAGTAAGGTTTCCCCCGCACCAAACCTGATCTCAAACCTCGACTCATTTATTTTATCTAACTGTCCATCAGTTAACGACTGAAATAAGCTCAACTTTCGATTGCAATCAGCACAATTAGTCGACTGGCATGTTTCTGTCATATATTAATTTTTTGTGTACATTTGTTGAATAGAGTTCACATCCATGTTGTACCACTGCAAATATCAACAAATTTATTGATAAATATCAATCAGAAATGGATTTATTACAATTATACTTGAATACATGTCAATCGCTCCATTTGATTAGAGAAGAACAGAATCCTTAATCTTGTGGTGCGAAATCATTCTAACTAAAATTATCATAATCATGAAAAAAATCAACAATTTTTTCTTCATCGGCGCAGTAGCCTTGATGCTGGTTGTCAGTGCTTCTTGTACAAAAGAGGGTCCTCAGGGGATTGCCGGTAAAGATGGCACAAACGGTACCAATG
>PCUL01000100.1:203-371 GCA_002771745.1 Bacteroidetes bacterium CG18_big_fil_WC_8_21_14_2_50_41_14 | reverse complement strand
AATCAGGTTATTTACGCCAGAGAAAACCAATGGGCAGCATCCATGCATGCCACCGGAGCCGCGTTTGAAAGAAACGAAGGCGAATGTGCAATATGTCACACAAGCCAGGGTTTCCGTGGCAATTTGGATGGCAGTTACGACTGGACAGCTACAGGAGCTATGATTAAC
>PCUL01000100.1:0-152 GCA_002771745.1 Bacteroidetes bacterium CG18_big_fil_WC_8_21_14_2_50_41_14 | reverse complement strand
ACGGCGGCTGACTTAACACTAACAGTTGCTTCAGATGCAGCTATTGCTCTCAGAAACACCACCAATACCCACAATTTTGGTAAAGGCAATGTTTGTGCCAGTTGTCACCAGGGTCGTACAGTTGATCCTTTCCCTGTAGCTGGCGGAGATTC
>PCUL01000299.1:1690-1832 GCA_002771745.1 Bacteroidetes bacterium CG18_big_fil_WC_8_21_14_2_50_41_14 | reverse complement strand
TCTGAGGGAAGTAGCGTGTCAGCAGGGCCGAGATCAATTAGTTGATTGCCGCCATAAACCGTTGTTAGTACGGTGTCGTATCCAATACATCCAACCTCGTTTGTCAAAGCATACACGAGTGCATGAGTTCCCGGACCCGCTG
>PCUL01000299.1:0-1679 GCA_002771745.1 Bacteroidetes bacterium CG18_big_fil_WC_8_21_14_2_50_41_14 | reverse complement strand
AAAAGGTTGTTAGTAACACCAACTCCCGAAAAATCTCCGCCAACGGGCAGTCCAACCAAGGTATCTGCGGGATCTGTTTCGCAATAGGCAGGATAAATACCACTCAGGTTCACGGTTGGAGTGGGCAGGGTGTATAGTGTTACGCTGTCGATAACCGTACAACGAACTGTGGTACCTTCGAGCCATACTTTTGTTGGCACTTGTATAATAAGCTGTAGGCTGTCATCTGTTATTTCCTCTGGCTTCCATTTGTAGGTATCTGCTCCTGTGGCATGTAGCGTTACGAGAGATCCTTCACAAACGGTGTCGTTGGTGTAATCAATTTTAGTGGTCGGCAATTGACGTACGTTTACGGTGATGGAATCTTGCCGGAAACAAGAGCTGTCTGAATAGGCAGCACCAACATAATAAACAGTAGTATCTACAGGTGACACAGTCAGTGTTGAATCATAAGTATAGTTTAAACCATCAGTTGTCCAATAATAATGGATACCTCCAGTAATTGAAAGTGTAACGGAGTCACCATAACAAATGGAAGTATCGGGGCTGATGGTGATGTCGGGAAGTTGCCCAATGGTTAAATACAGGCTGTCCTTTGCAGAACATCCATTTTCATCAGTTCCGGTAACTTGCACATATCCGGAAACGGTGGGTGTGGTAAGCACCAGGCTGTCACCCGTTTGAGGGTAGTCATCTCCGTTGTATTTCCAAACTAAAATATCATTATTGAGGAGGGTATCTACTTTAATATGTGCATCTTGTCCCTGACAAACCAATAAAGTATCCTCGTTAAAGCCAACAATGACCGGAGGAAACACCTCAAGATGTATTGTGTCAGAACTTTGGCATCCAAAATCATTGGAGACCTCCACCCAGTATATGTTATCACCGACTGTTTCAGGAGTTACCGTTATTGCCTTGGTAGTGTCATCGGTATTCCATTGATAATGTGCTGTGTCGGAACTGAATACTTCCAGAGTTACCGGCATTCCAAAGCAGGCTGTTGTGTCCCCTGAAATAGAATCAATTATGGGCAGATTAACCGCATGAATGGCAATTGTATCACTTCCGGTACAAAGGTCCACATTTGTCACATCCAGAATATACACTGAATAAACAATAACCGGGACTGTGATGGACTGGGTGGTATCATTTGTACTCCAAAGATAAGAGTATTCATCCCCTTGTGGTGCTGTAGGGCCTGTGAGTGTTTTGTTGTCGCCTACGCATAAGGTGTCGTTGTTTCCCAGGTTGACAACAGGTGAAGGCAACACGTTGATGATGATGGTGTCGGAAGCCACATTTCCAAAATTATCTTCAACCACCAATATAAATTGGGTGGTATCAACCGGACATACAACAATGGATTGGACGGTATCATAAATCGTATCAGCTACAATCCACTGATAATTAACCATGTCGACGGGGCCCGATAAGGGCACACAACTACCCTGGCAGATGGTGATATCAGGGCCTAAATCAACGGTTAGAAAACTACAAAAACCTTCATCATAAGTTAATCCCAAATCGCATAACGCGTGGCGCAACGAGTCTTTGTGTTGTCCATCCTGTAGTGTGGTTACATAATCCATGGCAATCCATGCATCGCGTTGAATACCGGAATTTACAGCGATTGTTGTGTAATCATCGGCCAGTTGTTCAGCCGGGGGAATAATTAA
>PCUL01000395.1 GCA_002771745.1 Bacteroidetes bacterium CG18_big_fil_WC_8_21_14_2_50_41_14 | reverse complement strand
CAAATGCTAAGGGAAATGCTCAATGGAATCAATCCAGAGGCAAAATACCGATGTTGTATGCAGGGGCAGACTAACCCGTAGTAGTGATGATCCCGAAGGCATTCAGCGATTTTTAATGAACCATTCGTTTTAGTATTTAAGAGTGACTTAATATTTATTCACTGTTGAGATCAGGCTGTCACCTGCCATAGCTTAGGTTTTGGTAATCGCTCTTAAAATTGATCCTGTTTAGTGTTTTTTTTTTGCTAAATTTAAATATGGCGGAATTATTTTTGTCTACATTTGCTCTGGTTTTTTCTTTACCCTTTTAAACAATTGTTTGTTAGAAAGTAATCCTGATTTTCTATTGATCTAGCGGGTTTTTTTGTGTATATTTACCGCCATATTCTAATTTAGTATATTTCATTAATCAAACCTGCAATACAATGAAAATTATCATCAAAGGCCTAAAAGAAAACGATTTCATCATTGATGAAAACGATAGTTTGGCCAGGAAATTGGCTATGCTGGTCGAAGGGCATACTACTATTGGGGTGCAATCTGCCTTACGTAAGTATGGATACACCGAACAGAGGTACTATCAATTGTTGAAAGCATACCAGGAAGGTGGGGCACTGGCATTAATTGATAAAAAATCCGGATCGGAAAAGCAACCTGTCAGGACCAAAGAGGTTGTAAACCAGATTATACGGCTACGGTTTTTAGACCCTTTTGCAAGTACGGAGGTGATCTCCCAAAAACTAAACCAGATTGGTCACAAGGTCAGTATCCGTAGTGTTGAAAGGACTATTACGGAATATGGACTCCAAAAAAAACGCATGTTCTGAATCCAAAAAAAGAAAAAGAAAGACAAAGCATTAATATTCAACTATCTAAACGTGACACAACAACAATCAGGCTCAACAACCAAGGATCAGAGCGATATTTTAGGGAAAGCCTTTCAAAAAAAATAAGTGGCACATTAGTGGGCCTGTGGTTTCTGGTTGCAGAGCACTTACGCCTTGGAAGTTGGGATCTGATCAAAGGCTATACCGGATGTGACGATGCAGATATAGAGCCCCGTATAGCCATGCAGGTTGTCAGCGAAGCGGCAATATGCAAAAACCGTGTAAGGAGGAACAATTATATTTCCCATCAGGGATTTGAATTGCTCAACGGGCTTGGGTTTTTAGCTACCGATGAGCAAGTACATGAACTGCTTAACAAGCACACAATCCAGCAAGCCCAATCCTTGCAACAAACAATAGCCCTCATACGCTCGAACAACGGTCACTATATTGGACAAACAATAGCTATTGACCCTCACCGCATCGTGTCTGCCTCTAAAAGGGTTATGCCAAAAAAGAAAAAGCAGCCAACGGAACCTTCCCGAAAAATGCTACAAACCTTTTTGCACTGAATACCCAAACAGGACAACCTATAGGATGTGGTATTGGTTCCCCGGGTGCCAATACAACCCAGGCAACATTAGAACTATTAAACATGGTGAAAACAGTAAACCGGAACGCTCTGATACTGGCTGATAAAGAGCATTTTACTGAAAATTTATTCCGAAGTATTGATCAAGATACTGATTTTGAATTTCTTGTCCCGGCTATATCATCAGAAAAAATCAGAAACATTGAACGGTCTCTCACTTATCAGAGACAATGGGCCGGTTATTCAACAGCAGAAACCAACTTTAATTTTGCAGGAAATAAAGAAAAATACCGGCTCATCTGCCAGCGCGAAGGCGAAACAGAGAGGGATTACTTTTACAAATCATTCCTGACCCTGTCAAACAAACCAGCCACAGTACTCCTAAGCGAGAAGTATATGGAAAGGTGGTCGATAGAAGACTTCTTTAATTTCGATGGTGCCATGGGTTTTGACAGGGCATCAACCTTTAACCTAAACATAAGGTATGGTAAAATGTCTCTGGCTTTATTAGCTCAAGCAGCAACCTACGAACTTAGAAAAAAATTGCCCCAACCCTATAACCGATGGAATTCAACCCATCTTGCAGATGCGTTATTGACTAAAATAGATGGCGATATCAGGGTGAGAGATGACACAATAATCGTAACCTGTTACAATGCCCCAGAAGAACTAAACCTGCAAAATAATTACCAAGGATTAACTGAAAAATTAATGGCAGAAGGTGTAAACCCTAAGGTCCCTTGGCTATATAATTTTAAACTCGATTTTAGATTCAAGTAGTGTTATACTAAAATGAATACTGGGTAAAAAATCGCTGAACGCTTTCGGGGCCGTCACTCTGTACCCGTTAGTCCTTATCTGCTTTGTATGGGTTTACTGAATAACGAATTGTTCGGTTTGGTATGACAGGCCCTGAGATACATGCAGCAGATAGGTTCCTTTTTTCAAAGTGATCACCTCTAGTTTTTTTGTCGACATCCCTGACGGAAGCGTTTCCGATAAAACCAACCTGCCTTGCACATCAAAAACCCGGATCATGAACTCACCTGAAGTGTTATAGTTCCGTTTGACATACAATGTCTCTTTTACGGGGTTGGGGTAAAAAGTGAGAAAAACAACGATGTCTTTTTCATCAACAAAATCAAACAGTTTTAAATCAAACCCATCGGTAAGCACCAATGAAGGCCACGCGTAGCCATTATCCACATTTACATTGTAGTACCCCTGAGGTAGCGTGGTTAGAAAGTTAAATTCGCCTGATATCACTGTGTCGTTGACAATGGATTGCGTGGTGGGATTGATGGTCATGTTTCCTTGCGAAAGGTACAACTGGCTGGTGCCTTGCATGAAAACAATATCTCTGCCGGTAACGCTAATGCTCAAAGTTTGACCTTGCATGGCACTGTCGGGATTTACTAAAACGATGGCAGGGGTGCTGGATGATTCATGGAGTTCGACACTGTTTTCCATACGCAGCGTGCCATCGAGCGGCGCAGTGACTACCAAATCGTACAGCCCTAGTGGGTTGGCATACGAAAACACAAAATTCGCTTCCAGGGTAACGGTATCAATTACTGAAATATAATGACAATAAAGCTCTTCATATCCATTTATCAGGGTGATGGCAGGCATGTTTCCAAGTGGCTCAAAATGAGAATTTACGGCCTTAATTAGAAACTTAACCGCCGTGCCCTGGTTGACATTTTGGGGGTCAATTGAATGTAGATACGGGGCATTCCCACCTGAAAGCAATTGAAAGCCATCTTCTTTTGTTATGTACGAGAGGTAATTCTCAATAACCACAACGTCATACAAACCCATCGATTGGCTATAGTTAAAGGTGAAATCTCCTTGTATAACGGTGTCGTTGAGCACAGTTTGATTGTCAGGTTGGATTGGTGCATAACCAAACATGGATAAAAACATGGTGGAGGTTCCCTGCTGGAAAAGGGTGTTTCTGCCGGTTACCACGATGGAGAGTTCTGCTCCCTGGTATCCTTTGTCCGGCACTACAGAGACTATCTCACTGGGATTTGAATCGGGCAATAGGGTTAAGGTGTTTTCAAGAAAAAGCGATCCGTCGAGTTCATTGTGCAACTGCAATCCATACTGACCCGGGGTCTGGTATACGTTAATATAGCATTGGCATTGGATGCGGCTCGAGTTGATTACAATGGTGGAAAAGGGCGAAAAACCATTTTGTATCTCAGATTTAAAATAAATGTTGTTGCTGATATCATCGTCATCAAAATGGGTGTTCTCACCTATAATTTCCATCGTCACCGTGTCGCCAATGTAAGCGATTCCCGGACTGGTTTGCACTAAAAATGGAGGGTTGACCACTGGCGAAAGATAAAAGGCGCCGCTGTCGGCAACACCTCCCCACAACCAGTGATCTACAATCACATCATAAACTCCTGTGGGATCGTCGTACGAAAATATAAATTCCCCTTCTATCGTGTCGGGATGAAGCACGGTGTTGTTTAGCGCACGAATTTCATGTCCATCTTGTTTCAATACAACAAAATTGGTGCTCTGCCAAAAATTGGTGTTTTCACCGGTTACGGTAATTGTAAGTCGTTCGCATTGCGTTCCTGAATCCGGGTTAACAGAAACAATGGTTTGTGCTTGCATGAAGATGGATGAGGTCACCAAAAAAGCGAATAGAAAGGCAATTGTGTTTTTCATACGGGAACAGTTTTTGTTGGTTAAAATGCGATTATTGTTTTAATGCATCAAATATAACGTTTTCGACAGGAATTTGTTTTGAAATATGCTTTAAATATTGTTGATAATACCACTCCTGATCATCTGGTAATAAGGTGTTTATATTGGTGTTGTTTTTCTTTACTAATAAAAGTTTCCTCTTTTGTTTTAAAATAGGCGTTAAAAAGGGTTTAAAGCGCGGCTGTTTGATGTTGACGTCTACCTTTTGAATCACAGCATAGGCACTATCTATTTGATTTGAATTGTAGTATTGAAGTCCGGCATTCCCAAATTTCAGGATTTCAGTTTTCCAATTGGCTAAGCCAACGCCCGATACCGGTTTTTCTGCGATGATTTGAAAGGTGCGCTTCCATAGCTCCAGCCGGTCTTTTCCTGATCCATGATCTGATGCAAAAGAATTGGCCAGGTGTTGTTCTTCCTCCTTGAACTGAGTGAAAAGGACAAAAAAGGTGATTGAAATCAGTAATGTATAAACCAGGGCCCGGGCCAGGGTTTTAATCCTTTTCCTCATAATTTGATTCAGTGGGGAGATCTGCGCTCTGTTTACCCAAAAAACCGCGATAACAACAGGCAAACCTGCCAGCAAAGAAAGCCATATCGCTCGATTCGAAAGCAGTAGGAGCATAAATAAAGTGAGTGACGACGTAATAAGTTTTACTACCGATAACTTCCGTGAGGGGGTTGTGGTATATCGGTACAGTTGAAACGGAAAGGTTAAAAACAACACCAGAACCAGCATGGCTGTGCTAAAAGGCGAATGAGTAACCCCGCGTCTAGGGTAGCCTCGCTAAATAGAAAAGGAATGCCCACCAACATGGAAAACAAGGTAAAGCTTTTAACACGAATGGCCAGCTTAATTGGTGATATGATGAAAAGGTTGCGTCAAAAAAAAGTTGTTTGGTTGTCAAATGTACCCAAACTTCAGGTACTAATGGTGATTTTTAATTAATTCATCACCAAAAAGTAACTGCCGTTGATGTCGATTCTGAGTGATAGAAGCCATTATCACCAACCACCAAACAATACCACGCCAAATTGCAATGACGGTTGTATGAAATGATCTGTAGTTTCGATTGGTTTGTCGAACGATGGGATAACCACTTGGCGTGGAGGGGAATCGTGTCCGTAAGTAGCTGTCGTCCTGCCATAGATGGTGGTATGAACCCTTTTCGATCGCAACGAGAATCCGGCATACAGGTCGAATCCGTAGGCGAAGTTTCGGTGGGTAAAAGCAAATCGTTTGCCAACAAGCAAGTTTATACCCAGCATATTAGCCGACATGCTGCGGGTTTCATACTGGTTTGTCAGGCTGCTTCCTCCCTCAGATATCCCCCAGGTATACACAATATGATCTGCGCTAAGGGTCTTGTAAAAAAATTCAGGAGAAAGGTAGAGGGTTTTATCACGGTTGAAATAGTATTTATAGGCCACCGAGATATAATACCAATGGGTAGTGTTTCGGTAGCACCATGCCGTAGGCTGATGTCCGAGATCGATTTTTGTTGCATCAGTAAAATTCGTAAAATCAGGCTTGTATCCTATTTCAAGTTTTATCCCTGTAGTAGGATTAATTTTTCGTTCGTAACTAAGTCTAAAGTCGACAAACAACAATTCAGTTGCCATAAGCCCAATAAAATTGCGGTTTAATACAAGGGTGTCTTGCGGTTTGCTTTTTAATGACAGCACGAGCAGACCTATTGTTATCAGGAGTGCGTATTTGCAGTTTGATTGGAGGTTTCTCATGACTTTCAAAAATCGTGTGATTTAATGTTTAAACCAAGTTCACTTTTTGTGGCGTATTCACTGAACTTCCAGTATTTCGTCAGGCGAAAGTTTTTCTGTGATACGACAGAGTCGCTGTCGAAAACCAGTAATTGAGTTATCAGCCTCAGTGTGTCTTCTGATTCCGGGTTTTCCGCATAATGGTAAGAGAATAGTTGCACCACCAAAGTTCTTTTTTGCCCGGCCTCGATGGTCAAAATTGAGTCGTATGGTTGACCTCCATCGTGAGGGTTGTAGGCGTAAAATACTGATAATTGGTTGTTGGTGTTGTTTGCGATATTGTAGTAAACAGGGGTGAAGGTTCCCAAGATTTTCTGGCAGGAGGCCAGATACAGGAATCCGATAAAAAAGAAGAGCGCCCAAGGAATAGTTCTGATCTGACCTGTATTCATGAGAGTAGATTTATTTTTTTATGAATCGAACGGCGTAATTGGTGTTAAAGCTTTGATATCATTACGTTATTGTTGCAGATAGCCCATCCACCTTCAGCATAACAATCCGACAGGATAAGGCTGCCCCATTTATCCGTTAGATAATTCCTAATTTATGTGCTTTGACTTGTAAGCAGATTTCATTACCTTGTAATAAGCACCTGCCCAATAATTGCGAAAGCCATAACCCCCTGCTTTACCGTCTAACCTTTCAGTTATTAGCACTCGTTTTGATCGAATATCAAAAAATGTTACCCAAATATAGGCTTTTTCACTATGTTTGTTGAGGCTTTCAACGATGAACGCAAGACCTATTCCTTCTTTATCTCCAGAATCATATGCAGATATTATTTGCCTTACTTTTTCAGCATCAAAAGAATAATCAGTTTCAATGACCAATTCATCGAGATTAGGTAGATTATTCCTGTCCGAAACAATTCCAAGGTAATGTTTCACTGATTCTTTGTGAAAGAATTTATCCAATTTATATTTTTTGCTTTCATGAATAATTAAACTATTCCAAGCGTCAAAATAATAACTCTTTATTTTTTCAGGATTTTTAAAACCTATAGCTCCGATGAGCCTTACATTTGAGAAATCTAAACCATACCAGGTAATTTCATTCACTTCGCGTATTTCCGAAGCATTACTTTGTGCGTTAATTTGATATGATAATGCCAAATAAAATCCGACTAACATTAAAAGCTTTTTCATAATTCAAATGTTTAACAAAAATTGTGACCAACAGCAGCACGTTCAAAAACCCTTATACCGCCATTGTTTTTTTATCAAATATAAAACGTTTAATGGAGGCATGGTTATTTGCCTGCAATAATTTGTTCAAAAATTTGCGAGGTGCTGGAGAGCTCAACTTAAGCATCAACCGACCTATACGAAATTATCATATGCCTTTGGGATATGATGACGTGAGATTTGCTGCTCATCAGTATTTGCTTGCGGGGCCGTCTACTTGATTGTGGGCTGTGCTTTATATTCTGACTAACGGTAAATTTACAACTTAAATAATCATTAACAATCAATACTTTACCAAACTTACCGTTTGCTTCATAAGACAATGTTTTTGGTATTTGTTGGATTGCATATGACGTTGAGTATATGCAAAGTAGGCGATTGCGGGCTTCAAACTTATCAAACCGTTACGATTTTGAAGCGGGCTACAACCCATGAATAACCGACTAACCCGGCAATTTTTATACCGCGTGTTATCGGTTCGCCCTTATTTTTCAGTCTTTGTAAGCCAATCTAGTGCGTTTGTTTTTTTAATTCCGTTATATGTCCCTGTGTCGTAGTCCATTGTAATTATAAGTTTTTCGTGATGGTCTGCAATACTGTCAAATGGTGCTAACTCACGTTCTAAAGTCGTTGCGTTTTGTACTGTTTGCGCTACTTGTATGTATTGTGTATAACCTTCGTTGTTGCGAACGACAAAATCAACTTCTAAATTATTGGTTTTTCCTATCCATACTTGGTTATTTCTGCGTTTTAGCTCAAGATAAATTATATTTTCAAGTAAATG
>PCUL01000158.1 GCA_002771745.1 Bacteroidetes bacterium CG18_big_fil_WC_8_21_14_2_50_41_14 | reverse complement strand
TCTGGTAAACTTTGAGCAATTATCGGTGGTAGTTCTTCTACAGAAACTTCAACCCATTTTTGCCATCATCCTGGCTTCGATTTTATTAAAAGAGAAAATAGGCAAACACTTTCTTTTGTGGGCCTCCCTGGCCATCATAGCCAGCTATTTTTTGGCTTTTGGCCTCAGCATTCCAACCTTAACTACTGACGATAATACCCTCCATGCGGCACTTTATGCCGTGTTGGCCGCCTTTTCGTTTGGCAGTTCAACAGTATTTTCAAAGAAATTATTGCAAAACCACAATTTTATAACCGCTACCTTTTTCAGGTATGGTTTTACAACGCTCATCTTATTGGTATTTGTATTGCTCTCGGGAAGTTATCTAGAGTTTTATCGTACCACGCCTATCAACTGGATATTCTTTCTCATCATTGGCCTGACCACCGGATCGGGTGCAATTTTCATTTATTACTACGGTCTTCGCCGGGTAAAAGCCATTGTAGCCACCATCAGTGAGTTGCTTTTCCCTATTTCGGCTATTCTTTTCGACTACCTGTTCAACAACAGCATACTTTCCCCGGTACAGATAATTAGTGCTTTGGTCATGGTTTTTGCCATCATCCGGTTAAGCAATCTAAAGCACTAGTTATTTAAAAGATATTTTTTATAAAACAAACCGAACCTCTGGTATGGTGGAGAAAAAAGAAGTATCTTTAACCGTGAATTGAATCATTAACTTAATTCTTTATTATCATGTCAGACGATCTCAGATTGGTTTACACAGGTTCACGGGTGGAGGGTCTTTATCTGGAAGAAATACTGGAAGAAAATGGCATTGGTGTGATCCGCCGCGATACGCTAAGCTCAAGTCTACAAGCCGGATGGGTTGATGGCTCCCCTGAAGATGCTGTTCGGCTATTCGTTGCCACTGAATTTAAGGACGAAGCCTTAAAAATTCTACGCGAATATTTTGATTCACTAGAAAAAAAGTGATGGATGGTAAAATTATCTATGAGGTAATTAGGGTAATTAATAACATCCCACTATTTTTAGAGGAACATTTTCTTCGCTTTCAAATTTCAGCGTCCATACTTCAAATAGCCATTCCTGAGATCGGTTTTGTAAAAAATAGCATTCGAAGGCTAATTGAAACAAACAACCTTCATACTGGAAATATCCGGTATCAAATTTCAGTAACAAACAAAAAAACAGCCCTTTGGGATTGCTGGATCACGCCACATCATTATCCTGATAGCACGCAAGTTGAAGAAGGTGTTAAAACCGGGCTTTACCAAGCCATCAGACCCACTCCCAATGTAAAACTTTGGTACCAGGATCTGCGCCTGAATACGGAACAATATTTGAAAGAGAACGGCTTTAGTGAAGTACTCCTGACCAATAACGAAATGATAACGGAGGGTAGTCGTTCCAATTGCTTCTTCGTTTCTACGAATCAAATATTCACCCCGGAAAGCTACCTGGTGCTACCGGGAGTCACACGCAATATTTTAATCAAACTCATCCAAAATATGGGAATCACCCTGGTAGAAAAACAAATTCATGTTCATGAATTAAACCGGTTCCAATCGGCTTTTCTTACCAGTACCTCCTTTGGGGTTTTATCGATACAATCTATTGATAATCAGTCTTTCTTAGTTAACA
>PCUL01000387.1:4963-12828 GCA_002771745.1 Bacteroidetes bacterium CG18_big_fil_WC_8_21_14_2_50_41_14 | reverse complement strand
AATGAAAAGCAAAAAGTACATTCAGAATTTGTTGACTTACCCTGAAATATCCATTAAACTATTAGCAAAATATTCATAATCAGGTTGTCCCCCTAAACGTATTTTGTAGCTACGCTTTCCTATCGCAACCAATCCTGATTTTTCATCTCGTCGCTCGTTCGTTTTAAAAAACTTAATGAATCAGGCTGGAAAATAATGTGTGAATCATATAACTCTTTCATTTAATTGTGTAATGCTTTCCGGTATCAATAGCTCCAACTTTGCAAAGTGAAAATTATTTCACTACTGACCTGCCAAATGCAGGGATATAATATCAAAAAAGATGAATACCACTGAAGTAAAAGGAAACTGGAATGAACAAAAAGGCAAACTAAAACAGAAATTCGGCGCGTTAACGGACAACGACCTGATATTTGCTGACGGTAAGAAAGATGAAATGTTGGGAAGACTTCAGATAAAGCTTGGCAAATCTAAAGAAGAGCTGCACAAAATTATCTCAGAACTTTAAACGACAACATATTGCAAAACCAACTGTTTAACAACATTCGTTAAACAGTTCGGTTTATTTCAAAATAATAATTCTAAAAAAATATATCATGAAAAAAAGAAATGCCTTAATCAGTCTTGCTGCTTTAGCAGTATTTGCCCTATTTATGCTTTCACAACAGGGTTGTGAAAAAGATAATAATACCAATCCTCCCGGTAATCCGGTATTTTCTGTAAAACTTATTGATGCGCCTTCCGCCTATGATGCTGTAAATGTGGAAATAGTCGGAATGGAAGCCAACATCGGTACAGGTTGGATAACTCTGGAAATGGACAATTCAGGTGTATACAATCTCTTGAGTTTTACCAACGGTAATTCACTGGCTCTGATCAATGATGTGGTTATGACTCCATGTACCATTTCAGAATTGCGATTGATTCTTGGAACTAATAATACAGTTGTTGTAGATGGTGTATCGCATGAACTAACAACCCCATCGGGACAGACCTCCGGATACAAGGTTAAAATGGATTCACAACAGTTGATTGCCGGTGGCGTTTACTACCTGGTGCTCGATTTTAATACACAAAAATCAGTTCATGTAACAGGGAACGGGAAATATATGCTCAAGCCAGTTGTGTCGGGATGCATGGAAACTTCTATTGGTAGTATTGCAGGAACAATTTCACCTATTGAGGGTGCTTATTATGTTGAAGCAACAAATGCAACCGATACTTCAGGAACATACATTAACCAGACCAATGGGCAGTTCCTTATTCCAGCAGTTATGCCGGGGATCTATCAAGTGAAATTCGTTCAGAATGCCGGTCATTTAGAGAAAATAGTACCCGGTGTTGTAGTTATTGTAGGTCAGACAACTCAGATGGGAACTATCCCAATTGAATAAAAAAGTATGACCGTTAGAATAGTGAAACGGTAGTTTTGATTTGAATCTACAACAAATCATTCGCCAGATTCGCCAGCTCCGACCGTTCTCCTTTTTCAAGCCTTACATGGGCATAGATGCTGTGGTGTTTTATCTTATCAATCAATACCGAAAGCCCGTTGGATTGTGAATCCAGGTAGGGTGTGTCAATCTGGTAAACATCACCCGTGAAGATAATCTTGGTGTTTTCCCCAGCGCGGGTGATAATGGTTTTTATTTCATGGGGCGTCAGGTTTTGGGCTTCATCCACGATGAAACACACATTGGAAATGCTGCGCCCACGGATATAAGCCAAGGGTGTGATCATCAGTTTCTGGCTTTCGATGGCATCCGAAATGCGTTTGTACTCATTGTCCTGTTCACCATACTGGCTCTGAATAAATTTGAGGTTATCCCATAAGGGTTCCATGTATGGATTTATTTTTTCGTGCACATCGCCCGGCAGGTAGCCGATGTCTTTGTTACTCAGTGGTACGATGGGGCGCGCAAGGTAAATTTGTTTAAAATTCCGGCGTTGTTCCCAGGCTCCTGCCAAGGCCAACAGGGTTTTCCCGGTTCCCGCTACTCCCTGTAAGGTAACCAGCTTTACTTCGGGGTTCATGATGGCATGCAGGGCAAAAACCTGTTCGGCATTGCGTGGCATAATGCGCGAAATGCTGCGTTTCTCCACTCTTTCAACGCGGTTGGTAATAGGGTTGACAAAGGCCAATGCCGAAGCCCGCTCGCTCTTTAATATAAAATAATGGTTGGGCACGGGTTCTTCCAGATTGAGTTCGTCCAGACTACAAAATCCATTGTTGTACAGGTTGTCGATGGCCTCCGGGTTCACCAGTTCGATCACCGAACTACCCGTGTACAAATCGTCAATATTTTTCACCTTTCCTGTTTCGAAATCTTCCGCGTGCAAATCCATCGCTTTAGCTTTTAGCCTGAGGTTGATGTCTTTGCTCACTAAAATAACCTTTCGTTCCGGGTGGTCTTCCTTTAGTTTTATGGCTGCGTTCAGGATGTGGTGATCGGGTTTGTTTTCGCCAAATACCTTCCTGGCATCGGTGTTACTTTGTTCGTTCATCACCACTTTAAAACTCCCCTTGGTTGGCCCGTTGAGTTTTCTCCATTCGGTCATCGTTGTCTTTCCGGAGATATTGTCCAGAAAACGGATAAACTCACGAGCTTCAAAATTTTTAATGGCATTCCCTTTTTTAAAATTGTCGAGTTCCTCGAGTACTGTGATGGGAATGGCCACATCGTTGTCACCAAATTCGTTGATGGCATTGTGGTTGTATAGAATAACCGATGTGTCGAGAACAAAAATTTTCCCGGGCTCTTTTTTTTTGGTGGATATTTTGGCTGTTTTTTGCATACGACACAAGTTATTAGAGTAGAATTTGGCGTAAAGTTACCAGACAAAATCAACAATAATTGCAGTTGTGATTTTACTTTCTAACAAGCTGCCGTTAAAAAAAAAGACTGCAGGAAATGATTACTTTTGCCCATACTTAACATTGTCTTCATGAACGAACCTAAAAAACTGTTTTTGCTGGATGCGATGGCATTGATATACCGCGCCTATTTTGCATTTAGCAAGAACCCCCGCATCAACAGCAAAGGACAGAATACCTCGGCTGTTCTGGGCTTTGCCAACGCACTGCTCGACATACTCAAGAACCAGAAACCCACTCATATAGGTGTAGCTTTCGATACCCATGCACCCACCGTTCGCCACGACGATTTTGCCGAGTATAAGGCCAACCGCGAAAAAATGCCCGAGGATCTGGCCGCTTCCATCCCATTTATAGTGGAATTGATAAAAGGATTTAATATTCCCATCCTTTCGGTGGATGGCTATGAAGCCGATGATATCATTGGCACCCTGGCCAAAAGAGCCGAGAAAGCTGGCTTTACCACTTTCATGATGACTCCAGACAAGGATTTTGGTCAGTTGGTAAGCGAAAATATTTTTATGTACAAACCTGCCCGCATGGGCAACGGTGCCGAAGTTTGGGGAATTAAAGAAGTCTGCGAACGATATCAGCTCGAGAACCCCTTGCAGATGATCGATTTGCTGGGTCTTTGGGGCGATGCTTCGGATAATATTCCCGGTGTGCCCGGAATTGGTGAAAAAACCGCCATCAAACTGATTGCCGAGTACGGCTCTATGGAAAACCTGTTGGATCATATCGATGAACTCAAAGGAAAACTCAAAGAAAACCTGGAACGGTTCACGGATCAGGCACTCCAAAGCAAATCGTTGGCTACCATCATTTTAGATGTCCCTATCGAGTTTAACCCTGATAAGTTGATATTGGAAGATCCTGATTTTGAAAAGCTTAAAATCCTGTTTGAAGAGCTCGAATTCAGAAATTATGCGGCCCGGGTAGAGGCACTTTATTCCCCGCAACAAAACACTGTAACACAGGTGGATCTGTTTTCGGATGAAGTGGATAATGGCTTGGTTGTAACCGAAGTAACCGATAAAAATACCATACAGAACACTCCTCACCAATATCACCTCGTCAGCACCAAAGAAGAAGCTCAACAACTGGCGGCATTGCTGGGGAAGCAAAACGAGTTTTGTTTTGATACCGAAACCACGGGTGTAGATGCCAACAATGCCGAGCTGGTTGGCATGTCCTTCGCCTTCAAGGCAGGTGAAGCCTGGTATGTGCCGGTTTCCGAAAATTACCACGAAGCCCTCGAAACCGTCGGACTTTTTAAGGAGGTGATGGAAAACCCAAAAATCACCAAAATCGGGCAGAATATCAAGTTCGATGCCAGCATGCTCAACTGGTACGATGTAAAAGTGGCCGGTCGGTTTTTCGATACCATGATTGCCCATTATCTTATTCAGCCCGACATGCGGCACAACATGGATGTGCTTTCGGAAACATATTTGAACTACAAGCCCGTGAGCATTGAGACCCTCATCGGGAAGAAAGGCAAAAACCAGGGAAGTATGCGCGATGCCGATACGGCAGAAATCAAAGAATATGCAGCTGAAGATGCCGATATCACCCTGCAGCTAAAAGAGGTTTTTGAGCCCATGCTGGTGGAAGCCGGAACCAAAAAACTATTCGATGAAATAGAAATGCCCCTGGTACCGGTGCTGGCTTCCATGGAAGCAGAGGGTGTGAAGTTGGATGTGGAAACGCTGGTTCAGTTCAGCCAGGAACTGGAAACACAAATTGGCGTTACACAAGCGGAGATTTTCCGTCTGGCCGATACCGAATTTAATATTGCTTCACCCAAACAAATGGGGGAAGTATTGTTCGAAAAACTCGCCATTATCGATAAGCCCAAAAAGACCAAAACCGGACAGTATGCCACCGGTGAAGATGAACTCTTAAAACTGGCCCACCGTCATCCGATCATCGAACGTATCCTGGAATTCAGGTCGTTGACCAAATTAAAATCCACTTATGTGGATGCTCTTCCTGCGCTGGTCAACCCGCGTGACGGACGAATTCATACCTCCTACAACCAAGCTGTTGCGGCTACAGGCCGACTGAGTTCAAACAATCCAAACCTACAGAATATTCCCATACGGACAGAATTGGGCCGTGAAATCAGAAAAGCCTTTATCCCCCGCAACACCGATTATGTCCTAATGGCAGCCGACTATTCACAAATCGAATTGCGCATTATTGCCCACCTGAGTGATGACCAGGCGATGATACATGATTTTAGCGAAGGCGTTGATATCCATACAGCTACGGCCTCAAGGGTTTACAACATGCCTCTGGGCGAGGTTACCCGCGACATGCGCCGAAATGCCAAGACAGTAAATTTTGGAATTATTTATGGTATTTCGGCTTTTGGTTTAAGCGAGCGACTGGTTATTCCGCGGAGGGAGGCTGCCAACATCATCAGCAGTTATTTTGAAAAATACCCCGGCGTTAAAAAATACATGGACAATACCATCGCTTTAGCAAAAGCAAACGGCTATGTGGAAACCATCATGGGAAGGCGGAGGTATCTGAATGATATTAACTCTGGAAATGCGACTGTCAGGGGTTTTGCCGAGCGAAATGCTATCAATGCCCCCATTCAGGGTTCGTCGGCGGACATGATTAAAATTGCGATGATCAGCATTTACAACGAGATGGTGGAGAAAAACCTGAAAACCAAAATGATCCTTCAGGTACATGATGAGCTTGTTTTTGATGTACACCGCGATGAGGTGGAGGTTATGAAAATACTGATTGAAAATAACATGAAACAGGCCATGAAACTAAACGTTCCGGTGGAAGTGGACATTAATATTGGAGAAAACTGGCTCGAAGCCCATTAATTTATTCAAAAAATGAACAACAGAACCATTTTAACCCTGGATGCCGGAGGCACCAACCTGAAGTTTAACGCCATAGATCAACATCAGAATAATGTGGCGAGCACCATACTCCCTTCGGCGGCAAAATCGCTGGACGAACTTTTAAACCGCTTAGTGGAAGGGTTCCTTGAAATAGACCGCAACAGTGGCAATCGAGCCATGGCTATCAGTTTTTCCTTTCCTGGTCCGGCTGATTATATTTTAGGGATTATAGGCGATCTGGAAAACCTGCCTCTTTTCAGGGGAGGAGTAGCACTCAAGGCCTTTCTGGAAATGAAATTCAAATTGCCGGTTTTCATCAACAACGATGGCGATTTGTTTGCTTTGGGCGAGGCCATGAACGGATTGTTGCCCCATATCAATAAGCAACTAACCAAAGCAGGTCACACGAAACGATACCATAACTTACTCGGTGTAACCTTGGGAACAGGATTTGGAGCCGGCATCGTTTTGAATGGAAAGCTCTTGTTGGGAGATAATTCATCAGGCGCTGAAATAAACCGCATGTCGAACCCTGCCAACATGAACCAAAGCGTAGAAGAAGTGCTGAGCATCCGTGGTTTACGCAACCTGTATGCCGAAGAAGCTGATCTTGCGTTTGAAGAAACGCCCCAACCATCCGATATTTATCGCATTGGCATGGGAGAACTGGAAGGAAACAGAAAAGCAGCCATCATCGCCTGGGAATATTTTGGCGAAATCCTGGGAGAAGTCCTTGCGAATACCATCACCCTGATTGATGGGCTAATTGTGATTGGTGGCGGACTTTCAGGAGCCTGGAAATTATTTCTTCCAAAAGCCGTTGAAACCATGAATGGAAGGTTCTTTAAGCCTGATGGCCAAACTATTCCACGTATGGAGGTTTTTGCCTATAACCTGCACAACCCCGATTGTCTGGCCGACTTCTTGGCCAACGATCAACAAATGATCACCGTTCCCCAATCAGATAAGCAGGTTCCTTATAATTCAATAAAAAAAGTAGGTGTAGGCATTTCGATGTTGGGAACCAGCGAGGCCGTTGCTGTAGGAGCGGTTGCTTTTGCTAAAGAAATCAATTAGTTACTTAATTAACCACAAACTTCCGTGCAACCGATTTTCTACCGTTTGTTTCCACAACATAAAAGTAAGTTCCGTTACTTAACGCTTGTGTGTTAAGCTGATAAATCTGTTGATGAGGAGGAATGGATTCCTGACGGAGGATACTTCCGTTAACATCCATTAGTGTTAATTGCGTGGAATACTGCTGCGATTCAGTCGATAAGGGAATATGGATCATATTGGTAGCCGGGTTGGGAAAGGCATTTCCCATAAATAAACCTGTTGGTTCCGAAATGCTGCTCAAAGTTCCGGGAATGCCATAAACTTTGGTGTTAACGGTAAACGGACTAACAGAGAAATCGTAAACAAAACACAAAAGTTTCGATTCGGTATCACTCAAATTATACACGGTGGAATAGCCGGCTCCGGGCAGATTTAAAAAAGAAACTCCTACTTCATTGACAATTTTGGTGGTATATATATAATAACCTGAGGTGTCGCCGGTTGCAATATACTCGGTAAAAACTGCCAACAATTCAATCTGATCATCACTATTAAATAATTTTGTGGAAACATAGGCCACATCGTAAAGATAGGTATTGGTTGGTGGTACGATCAAGATTGTCTTCCACAATGAAAAATCAGTATTGTAGATAAAACACTCACTTGTGTTATAATCAACACCATAATACACCTTGCCCACACCATCCAGATTTGTAGCGTAAACCGCATCGCTCAAGGTGGTTTCCAGGCTCACCTGCCCAAAGGATGTAAAACCAATAAAGAATGCAAGAACAATAGAGAATGATCGTTTCATAGGGTTAAATTTTGGCTGCAATATTAGTGCTAATTCCAATTATTTTAAAACATTTTGTACCGTTTTATAAACAGAATCAACGAAATCTTGTTGCACTATTTGCGAACGAGAAAGGCACATCTCTCATTTCGATCGTATTCTGTGTAGTATTCATTCTTTTCGATCGTTCCGGAATCAAGGCAGGGAAGACCTGTATCGGTATATTTTAATCCTTTAAGCGGTAACACGATGTATTTTATGTTTAATG
>PCUL01000387.1:0-4929 GCA_002771745.1 Bacteroidetes bacterium CG18_big_fil_WC_8_21_14_2_50_41_14 | reverse complement strand
CGCATACAGCCACTTCCTGATATAGGCAGATTTTTCCTTCATTCTGATGACATCGATAGCAATAATGATGGCCATAAAAGGGAAAAAATAAATGAGGTACCTCTCGGCGATCTGCGATCCGGCAATATTTAGGGTCACAATCAATGTCAAAATATAAACCATGAGGTGAGTATGTTGGCGAAAGAGATATTTTAAATTGGGGATGAGGGCCAATAGAAAAAACGCCGATATCGCCCAAACCCTGTCGCTCCAGAAGAATCGCTGGTGCTCCTCACTCAACTTAATTATGATATTTAAGAATAAATTGAATAAATTGTCCGAAAGATAGTTGGTGGCATTGTTGTCGGGCCAGTTTTTTATCTGATATAGCCACATTTCAATATGGCCTTCCTGCCAAAGGTCAAAAAAGTACAGCAGACAAACTATTCCGCTCGACACGGAGAATGTCAATGCACCTTTCCATTTTTTTGCCAGAACGAGGACCATCAATCCGGCAACTAAAAAAATCAGTCCGTTCAAATGGGTCAGAAAGGCCAATCCGGCCAGCATTCCCGATAAAACAAGAGTACTCTGTGCATGAACTTTAACAAAGGATTTTTCGAGAAGCCAATAGGATGAAAACCCGAAAAACATCACCCAAATTTCAGGCCTGAAAGTAAAGGCATAAAGGACAATCAATGGATTAAAAAGAATAATAAATACCGTTACAATCAAGTGATCCCTACTAAACCAATCTTTGTTACTCTTGAAAAAATAGTAAAGCACCCACAAAAATCCGATCAGGAAGACCAGGGTGGCGAACCTCAGTGGATTTGCCGACCAGCCAAACACCTTAATAAGCAACGCACCAATAAAAATATTTAGTTTGTGGTAGCTAAAAAGGCGGTGATCGCATCCTAAAAAATCAATCAGGGTGGCGGTTTTTACAACACCTTCCTTTGCCAGCCAAAACGATTGCTCACCAAAAAAAGCATCATCGATATAAATAAACCTGTGCCACATGCTAGCCATAAAAACCAGCATACCCACCCCGGTTATTCCCAGCAAAAGAGTAGGACTAAAAAGCACAGAAAACAGTTGATTCGTTCCCCGACCTTTCAATAATGCTGGTGGCGTCTTTTTACTCATGCTCTCAAAAGAAAAATACCAGAAATCCAGAGTGTGATTAAAATCTACGGGGAAATCTCTGCAAGTCCGGCATGCATAATATTTTTGGTAAAAATATTAAATTATGCTTATTAATAAACATAGAGGCTGTGGAACACAGTTTTGACTTTCTGCCTGATGAAATCAGGAGGTGAATTTCAGAGTTTTCTTTTTTTCATCAAGCAACGCCATATTTTATGTGGGTTAGCCTCTTCATTACCAAAAACGCTGACTTCAAGCGATAATATTTCAAAGAAGGGATCCACGGCCAGAACAATGTCACTGGCAGAGCGTAAAGGTGGCCCGGTGCGCACCGGAACTCCGTCACCGTTGCCCAATAACGATAGCCACAAACCATTTTCTTTGAGAGAGGAAGCCAGTTTTTTCGCCACCAGACTACGTTCTTCGTGCGTATCGAAAGTATGATAAAAACCACGATCGAAAATGAAGTCAAAGGCTTCATTTGGCAACTCTTTGTCCATAATATCCATAGACAACCAGGTTATTTTTGAAGCCATCGGCCCAGCCGATGTCTTTGCCTTTTCCAGTGCTAGCTCCGATACATCCATGGCGGTGACTTCGAATCCCTGTTTGGTCAGCCAGATGGCCTCCACACCCAGTCCGCAACCCGGATCGAGTACTTTGCAGGGAGCGATGGGTGTTTGCTCAACCATTTCGATGAGGTTGAAATCAGGATTTGGATGTACCCAGGGAGTATGCCCTGTTAAGTAGCGATCGATAAAACGGTTTTCTTCAGTCATGATTTTCTTTTTTCACTAACAAGTGATTACACATTATTACAAATGGCGAAAATAAAACCATTTTGTGGAATAAGGTTGTCTTCTCATATGTCAAATGTGCAGTTGAAAATAAAAGCTCAATTCTTTTAAATGTATCTTTGCAGTCCTTTAAAAAACATCCATGAAAAACGGTTTAATCTTTGCCATATTCTTCCTTTCTATTGTTCAAACTATGTTGGCCATTGTGCCCGATGATGCGCGTACCAGGGGAACCATTTCAGGACGGGTAATTGATTCCTTATCAAACGATCCGGTTGAATACGCTACTGTAGCTTTGTACCTTCACGATTCAAAAAAACTGGTAGGTGGCATGATCTCTGACCTGACCGGTTCGTTTCGGTTTAAAGGACTTGAATTTAACAATTATGACATTGAGATTTCGTTTATAGGATACAATGACCTGATGACAAGAAATGTACAAGTGTCAGAAAGTCAATCGACTATTGATTTAGGGAAAGTGCACCTGCAGCGATCGGCGCTCAACCTTAAAGAAGTGGAAATTGTGGGCGGTGCACCTGCTATTGAATATCAAATCGACAGGAAAGTGATTCATGTAGATAAGCAAATTACTGCCATATCAGGAACAGCAGTCGATATCCTTGAATCGGTTCCATCAGTAAGTGTGGATTTGGAAGGAAACGTTACGTTGCGTGGAAGCAGTAGTTTTGCAGTATATATCGATGGAAAACCATCCGTACTCGAAGCATCTGACATCCTCAACCAGATTCCGGCTTCTTCTATCGCCGATATCGAGATTATCACCAATCCATCGGCTAAGTTCGATCCGGACGGCACAGCAGGAATCATCAACATTAAAATGAAAAAAATAAAACTCGAAGGGTTTAACGGTGTTTTTAACGCCAACATTGGACAGTACAACACGTTGGGTGGCGATTTTTTATTGAATTTTAAAAAGGAAAAATACAACTTGTATTTTGGTGCTGATTACAATAAACGACGCCGGAAAGGTACCATGATTAACAATCGTACTACCACCACAAACGACACCATTTTTCATACAAATGCTGTTGGGGACAGGGAGAGAAACCAAACCGGCTGGAATGTGAGAACAGGAATAGAACTGAACCCGACGAAAAATGATTATGCCAACATCGGTTTGAATTATGGAAACCGCAGCCACGGCGGCACCTTTGTTTCCAAATATGATGCATGGATTGAGCCCGTGAATGCTCAAAATAGATATACAAGCTATGAGGACGAAAAAAGGAGTGGAAACAACTACAGTGTTAACTTCGATTACAGGCATCAGTTTGGGCATCCTGAACATGAGTTGGCGTTTCAGTTGATTTATGATGGCCATGATGGCGATGAAACTTCTATAAATGAGCTAAGCGATTCTATCGGGCAAATTGTCAGCGGTCAAACGTCCACAGAAAGTGGACCGATGGCGCGGATAAGATTAAAAATGGATTATACACGTCCCATATTGGGGAAAAATAAATTAGAAGCTGGTTATCAGTCGATTCTGGCTCGTTCGAAGGAAGAAAACACGGTCAGCGACTACAACCCGGTTACTCACGGTTACGATTTAATACCTGAATATGGTCACGTTTCACTTTACAACGACGATGTACATGCGGTGTACGCCACCTTTTCGGGAGAAACTAAAAAGTTTGGCTACATGGTTGGGTTGCGGGGTGAATACACCAACCGAAAAATGGAACTTCAAGACGAAAACACCCATTTTACGCTCGATCGTTTCGACTACTTTCCCTCTTTACATGTGTCGTATCAATTCCCCAACGATCACCAGGTGATGGCCAGCTATTCGAGGAGGATCGAGCGGCCGCGGAGTTATTTTCTGGAGCCCTTTATCACCATTGAGGATGCCTACAACGTCAGGAAAGGAAACCCGGAGTTGTTGCCGGAATACATCGACAGCTATGATCTGAGCTATCAGAAAAAAATCAAGAAAAATTTTGTTTCCCTGGAAGCCTATTATCGGATAACACACAACAAAATTGAGCGTGTACGCAGCATATACCAGGACAATATCATGATGCAGACATTTGAAAATGTAGGTAGCGACTATAGCCTTGGCCTTGAGGCGATGCTTAGTTTAGATTTGGTAAAATGGTGGAAAATGGAGTTGATGGGCAACCTGTTTAACTATCGGGTGGAAGGTACGTTGTATGATACTCCGTTTAGCCGCACGAGCCTGAACTGGGGATCACGTTTAAACAACACTTTTTTTGCCGGCGATTTCACCAAACTCCAGATCAATGGAAATTACAACAGCCCTTCTGTTTCGGCACAGGGAACCCGCGAAGGGTTTTATATTTTAAATGTAGCCGTGAGCCGCGATTTTTTCAGGCGCAAATTGACATTGATTGCGCAGGCACGTGATGTTCTTTCTACTGCCAAACATGAATTTACTTCGGAAGGTACCGATTTTTATAACTATATTATGTACCAGCCGAAGTCGCCCTTTTTCTCTCTTACCCTGACCTATAAGCTGAACAATTATAAAATGAAAAAAAACAGGGGAGATGCTGGAGAAGGCCTGGAAGGCGAAGGTGAAATGTAATCCGATTATTGATGAAGGGGCTTTTTAACGGATTATGACTTATTTTTGCCCCATGGCTGCCTGAGGGGCAACTCACTTGCTTTATACTAACTAAACTAAAATGATGACTGAAATATCCTCTCCCTGTATGAAAATTTGCCACCGCGACAGCCTTGGTGTTTGCTTTGGCTGCCGCCGCACCAGCGAAGAAATTGGTAACTGGTCGAAATATACCGATGAAGAAAAGCTGGAGGTGTTGGATAAAATCCGTTATCGTACCAATGTAAGAGGCGAATCGCCGCCCCACAGTTTTTTACGGTAGAAATCGGAGATAAACCATTGAATGAAATCAATAAAACATTAATTTTGCCACTTGTAATCGGGGTGTGGCGCAGTTGGTAGCGCGCGTCGTTCGGGACGACGAGGCCGGAAGTTCGAGTCTTCTTACCCCGACTT
>PCUL01000004.1:743-2447 GCA_002771745.1 Bacteroidetes bacterium CG18_big_fil_WC_8_21_14_2_50_41_14 | reverse complement strand
GTGTCTGTTGTGTGGCACAGGGTATCCGGCCCGGTGGGGGCTTGGGGTGTGGCGGGTTGGTAGTTGGAGCAGTCTTTGAGGTTGAAAAGCCAGAAATCGTAGGTTCCATGTCCCTCACATTGTACATCTCCTCTTTTCAAACTATCATCTGTTGAAAAAGTGGTTACTGTGGCTGCAATTATCCAGTTGTCATCTCCCTTCTGAATAACGTTGTAAGCCGGGCGATCACCCACATAACTCCCATAGCATTGGCTCCATTCCAGTTCACCCTCCGAATTAAGTTTCGACATCCAAATATCATACACGGGGCTATTCGTAATATACCAAAGATAATGCATTCCTTCTACATCTCCATCCTCAGACATTGTTTCCGCCACTACGATAAACCCACCATCCTCAGTAGGATATAATCCCGCACTGGGATAATCCCAACCTGACCCGCCCAGACATTTTTGCCACAGGATATTGCCAACTGTATCAATGTGAACTAGCCAAATATCGTTTTCAATGTCTTCACCCGGAATGGTATGAAGACCGGATACATCACCATCGTTAGATTCCGTTAGGCCTAAAAATATATACCCATCCTCCAACTCCAGCACTCCTCTGTTTCCATAATCATAGCCACTCCCACCATACAATTGTTGCCATTCGATGTCCATGTCCGGGGTTAGTTTTACTGCCCATACATCTCCCCATCCATGATGATTTCCTTCGACCATCCCTTCGATTTCCTCTGCCTTACTGGCGAAGAAAAACCCCCCATCGCGGGTTTCAACAATATCAAATATATTGTTTTGCCCCATATTGCCATACACCCTGCTTTGTACAATATCCCCATCGGGTGTAATAATCATCAGCCAGTCATCCAAATATCCATAATTAACAGGTACATCCCCATCGGAGGAGGTTGTGGCACCATAGGTTAGTATATTGCCGTTTTTTAATAATTTCAAAAAACCTCCATATTCAACACCACTTCCTCCATAACTATGCTCCCAAATAATATTGCCTTGACCATTAATTTTTACAATCCATCGATCTGCGTTACCATGATTTCCAGATTGCACATCACCATCATCAGAATAACTCCATACAGCGAAATAATAATTTCCCAAATTGTCAGCAATTATATTGGCCGAATATTCGTCCCCTGATCCTCCATATGTTTTGCTCCACATCACATTTCCCAATAAGTCAACCCTGTAAATCAATATATCATGATTACCATTTCCCCCTATTGTTATGCTATAGTTTATTCCCCCAACAATCAGGTAACCATCATCTGTAACCACGATACCGCTCGCCTCATCTATCCACTCAGTACCATAGCAAGCCTGCCAGGATATTTCCATGTTGTTTTGTGCATGGGATGGCTGAGAGAGAGAGAGAATAAGAAGAATAAAAAAAGTAGAGAAGTTAAACAGTTGTGTTTTGGTCAAATTCGTCAGTTGCCTATTGTACTGCTTACTACACCAATGTATATATTGTATGTGTTGAGTTTTTGTCTTCATTGCTCAAAATTAATAAAAAACAGGTGGGAATAGTTGCATCCCACCTGTTTGAATAACGCATTATTTTACAATTAGTTTTGTTGAAGCAACTAATTTACCAAGACTTAAGGTGCAAATATACACACCGGAGTTCACTTCTCTGGTATCCCATACCTGTTTACCCTGATTTCCTGAAATGCTGATGATGCTA
>PCUL01000004.1:244-721 GCA_002771745.1 Bacteroidetes bacterium CG18_big_fil_WC_8_21_14_2_50_41_14 | reverse complement strand
GATTTGGATCAACGGATATCTCCAACCCCAAGGCTTTTGCCCATTCTTCCTGATCGATGGGTTTAACCGTTTTCAACCCAATATTCTCAGGCAAAGAAGGTCTGTCGAAATAATATATGTTATAAGCATACTCAAGAATGCTACGTGCCGAATATTTGCCACTTCCCATGCCATGGTCAGCCAGATTTATAATGGTAGCCAGCTCAGTGGATGTTAACTGGTGAATGTTGCGCTGCTGTTGTGCCAATTGAATTTGTAATGTCACCATGGTATGGTAATCGTTGTAAGCCAATAGTTGATCCCCTTCCAGTTCGTATATGGAAGGCATTGTGTTCAGCAGGCTTTGAACAGAAGTGTAATCACCCTCTTCCATGTAGGTGAAAATGATTTGTTTGTCCATTTCGTAGCCGCCAATATTATCCAGCCAGTAGCGTAGTTGAACAAAATCTGTGATGCTGTCGTGCTGCAAACTTCGGA
>PCUL01000004.1:0-236 GCA_002771745.1 Bacteroidetes bacterium CG18_big_fil_WC_8_21_14_2_50_41_14 | reverse complement strand
TGAGCTGCATTTACATACCCATGATGATACATGGCCATTTGGTTTTGCAAAACAGATTTGTATGAAGAACCATTGGCAACCTGCATCAGTATGTCGATCATGTATTCAGGTAATGGATTTTCTTTGTCCTCCAGAAAACTGATTAACTCTTCCTTTCTTAATTCTTCCGGGTTGGCAGATAGAATTTCGAGCAGTATGGCATCCGGGAACACATCGGTACGATCCGACATGGCAAT
>PCUL01000256.1 GCA_002771745.1 Bacteroidetes bacterium CG18_big_fil_WC_8_21_14_2_50_41_14 | reverse complement strand
AAACTACTTCATCCACTCAAACACCTGGTAGTGGTCGCCGTTCATGCCCGATTTCTTGTACACTTCCTGGGCATTGTGGTTGGTGCGGTCTACATACAGGCGGATACCGGCGAAGGAAGGATCCTCGTTCACCATGCTTTTCACCGTTTCGTACAGGGCATTGAACACGCCCCGTTTTCGAAACCCGGGCAACACATACACCGATTGTATCCAAACCACGGTGTTGTTACGCCAGTCGCTCCATTCGTAAGTCAACAACAGCCCGCCGACAATTTGTTCCCCTTCAACCGCGACAACATATTTTCCTTTGCCGGGATTGCGGTATACATTCAACACCCCCTGGCTCACCGTTTCCGGGTCTAACACCATGTTTTCGGTTTCGAGGGCCATTTTTATTTGAAACCCGGTAATGACTTCCGCGTCCTCTTCATTTGACTGACGAATTTGAACCATCTTTTTATCTACTTTTGTGCCCACAAATATAACCATTCTCATTACAATGAGCGACCGGATTACCCATGAATGTGGCATTGCGTTAGTCAGACTTCTAAAACCTCTGGAATACTACCTGGCCAAGTACGGCACCTCCGTATATGGTCTTCAAAAAATGCACCTGCTCATGCAGAAACAGCACAACCGCGGGCAGGATGGAGCCGGGATTGCCGAAATAAAGTTTGACCTTCCACCCGGGGAACGCTATATCAGCCGTGTACGAAATAATTCCGGTACCCCCATCAAGGATTTGTTCAACGATATATACGATAAGCTGCATCAGGTTACCAAGGACAATCCCACCCGGATGCACGATGTAAACTGGCTAAAACAACATGCCGACTTTACCGGCGAACTCTTCCTGGGACACTTGCGGTACGGTACTTTTGGTGGCAATTCCATCAAAAACCTGCACCCGTTGGTGAGAAGCAACAACTGGAAAACCCGCAACCTGGTGCTGGCCGGAAATTTCAACATGACCAACACCTCCGAGCTTTTTCAGCACCTCGTGGATCTGGGCCAATATCCGGTTGAAACCAGCGATACCATTACAATATTGGAAAAAATCGGACATTTTCTGGACGAAGAAAACGAACGGATCTATCGAAAATACAAAGAGCCCGGCTTGCAGAAAAAGGACCTGACGGAATATATTACCCACCACATCAACATTGCTGCAATTTTGCAGGAATCGGCAAAAAGGTGGGACGGAGGTTATGTCATCAGTGGTTTGCTGGGGCATGGCGATGCCTTTGTGATGCGCGATCCCAACGGTATCCGTCCCGCATTTTATTACATGGACGACGAAATCCTGGTGGCTGCCTCCGAAAGACCCGTCATACAAACGGCTTTTAATTTAAGTTGGAACCAGGTAAAAGAACTCACCCCCGGTCATGCGCTGATTGTGAAGAAAAGTGGCGAAATTACACTAACCCCATTTGTCGATCCCCAGCCCATCAGGGCTTGTTCGTTTGAAAGGATTTATTTTTCGCGCGGTACCGACAAAGACATTTACCAGGAACGCAAAAAACTGGGATGGCTCCTCACGCCTACTGTTCTTGAAGAAATTAATTACGATTTCAAAAACACCATCTTTTCCTATATCCCCAATACGGCATCTGTGGCTTTTCAAGGCATGATGGACCATGTGCATCATTTTTCAGCCGAGCAGATCAAGGCAGAACTGATCGCCGGAAAAGGCCCTTTCGACAAACAAAAACTCGACGAACTGTTTGCCTTCAAGCCCCGGGTGGAAGCCATCGCGGTAAAAGATGTGAAGCTGCGAACCTTTATTACCCAGGACAAGCAACGCGACGATCTCGTGGGTCACGTGTATGATGTAACCTATGGCGTGGTGAGGAAAGGAATTGATACACTGGTTGTTTTGGACGATTCCATTGTTCGCGGCACCACGCTGAAGCAGAGCATTATCCGCATCCTCGACAGGTTAAGTCCCAAAAAAATTATTATTGCCTCTTCGGCACCTCAAATCCGGTATCCCGATTGTTATGGCATCGACATGGCACGTTTAGGGGATTTTATAGCGTTTAAAGCCACGATTGAATTGCTTAGGGAAACCCACCTTGAAAACATCATCAACGAGGTGTACAAAAAATGCAAGGCCCAGGAGCACCTTCCAAAAGAAGAGGTAATCAACCACGTGAAGGATATTTACCGCCCGTTTACGGCACGACAGATTTCCGATAAAATTGCCATACTGGTCACCGCGCACGAGGTAAAGGCTGAAGTTCAGGTGATTTACCAGAGCATAGAAGCGTTGCACGAAGCCATACCCAACCACTTGGGCGACTGGTACTTTACCGGCGACTATCCCACACCCGGAGGCAACAAGGTGGTAAATCAGGCCTTTATCAACTACATCGAAGGGGTGAACAAAAGAGCTTATTAAGCATTGTTGGTTATAAAGTTACTTGTATTACTTTTACTCTTTCATATCAGCGTTCATGACTCTTTTATTATGTAAGAGAATGAACAACGAGAAAATGTTAAACTAAATTGAACTCCATGACATCCATTCTTGAAAAAAAGGCCATTGCACAACTTCATACCCTTTTTCTGGTAGGGGGAACCGGCAGGTTTGTAGGCAAAACCACTTTCGTGGAAATGCTGATCAAAAAATTCTCTGCCGACCATCCCATTGTAGCGCTTAAGATTTCCAATATCAAACCCGGCGATGAGGCCGTTCATGGCTGGCATGGCGATCAACTGAAAGAGCCTTTTAAAATCGAAGAAGAGTTGGTAGGCGGCGATAACAAAGATACCCAGCGGTTTCTGGCGGCCGGAGCCAACCGGTCGTTTTTCCTGCGTTCGTTTGAGGAATCGTTGCCGCAGGCCATGGAGGCCTTTTTTAAGCTGATCGATCCCGACACCTTGCTGGTGGCAGAGTCGAATACCTTGCGAAATCACTTCCATCCCGGGGTTTTTGTAATGGTGACCGATGCCGGCAAGCCGGTGGACAAAAAGGAAGCCATCACCTTGCTGGATCAGGCCGATCGGGTGTTTACCCGGCTTGATAAAAAGGAGTTTCAAGGGGTGATCGATGGGGTGAGCATCCGTGAAAACGGCTGGAAAACAAGATAGGTTTCTCCCCCTCAAGGCTTACATGATGGAACGCGGATTGTTATGATCTTTATGATGATCATGATTTTATAACCCAAATTTTTTTGTCATGGGGATATCAGCCTGAGATGGATGAGACATCTCATTCTAAAAAACTAAGTCAGGTAGCATGAGAAAAAAAGCCCTAAAAGAATGTTTTTGGTGCTTTAATGTTTAATGAATTACCAGTTTTTTAACCCCGTTGGATTTTTGGGAATAGATTTTTACATAATAAACACCTGCGGGATAGGCTGAAATATCAATTTTTAGATTAGGGACCCTGTTTGTTGGTGTTTTGGGGCATATCTGCCGACCTGTAACATCTGTAATCTGATACCCCGTTATCTCCGATAAAACATCGATGGCTTTCACGTTAACTGATTTGTCTGCCGGATTGGGAAACAAATCAAACATAAACTGATCCGTATTTTGATCATATTGCGTAATGCTGTTTGATTCACCCAGCAAACCAATAAATCCATTCTTACTATTGACTTCAAAAGAGGTGGTGCCAAAATTCAAATAATCGTTAAACCATCCACTTACACAAATCGTTTGATTTTCACCAGCCCTTACACTGCTAATCCATGCAGAGCCTGCTTTTGAATCTTCAATGGACCTTACCCAGGAAAGTTGACCTTCGTTTGAATATTTAAAAACAATCAGGTCGTTTAAGCCAACGTTTTCAAACCTGAAATCTTCTCCAAAAAGCGTGGTGTCCCTGGTTCTCAAACCGCAATACACATTTCCGTGGTTATCGATGTCAAATTGATTGTAATCCATCGAAGACAGATGTTCGTTTATTGAATTTGCCCAGATCACATTTCCTTCGGTATCAAACTTTGCAACAAATTTATTGTATTTATTGTCGTAATTGGGGATATTTATCAAACTGGTCAACATGATGTTACCGAAAGAAACTGAGTCGTTGCACCAACCTTTTATATAGCTGTTACCCTGTTTATCCGTTCGGATTCCAGTGGGCCAGCAATAATAGTCGCCCCATTCGGTAGCTTTACAGCCACCAACCAAATGAACCCATTGAGTATTTCCTTGTGAATTTAGTTTCGCAACAACAATATTCCCATCACCTTCTTCCAACGTAATGGGTTCATTTACAATCGTTACATTAATTGAATAATATTCACCAGTTAAATACACGTTGTCTTGCGCATCAGTCGAAATTAACCCCTCCCATTCTGTGTCCTCACCTCCGGCACGCACAGCCCAAACAGGCTGACCAGTATTGTTGTACTTGGCAACAAAAATATCATCCGACCCGGCATTGACCAGGTTGGTATTTCCAATGACAATGTTTCCGGTAAATATTCCGCTTATCAATACATTACCTGACTGATCAGTTGCCAGACAAAGCGAATAATTTTGAAAATTTTCCTGTACTGCCCACTGAAAATTCCCCTGCGAATCGTATTTGAGTATGAAAAAGCTTCCTGAGTAAGGGTCGGGAGTCAATGTGGGACCTCCGGGAATTACCAATGGTTTTGTAAAAGAGCTCGCAATGTAAACACAATTAAAGTTGGTATCGTACACGATGGGGTTTCCGAGCGTAGTTCCTAAATCATCCGCATTGTTAAACTCCACAATCCATGCGGGCAGCCCGGCAGCATTTTGTTTAGCTAAAAACAAACCCTTGTTGATTTGCTGGCCAAAATAGTTCATTTGGTTCGATGCATAACCATACTGATATTGGAATCCATTATTATCGAGTGCTGTACCGATGGGATAGGCAAAGGCAGTATTTCCTCCGAAAAGCACATTCCAATCAACAGATAACGACAATCCGTCCAGCTTAGATAAGCCAATCAAGCCGTCTGTATTCTGGCTGGTTATTAAGGTATTGTCAAGGGTGTTGACAGCCATTGCCCCAAAATCATTTTCAGAGGTACACTCGCTAATTAACGCACCACTTGTGGAATGCATCGATTTTATATTACTGTACTGATTGATGGTCTGAGTTACACAACTCACATAAACATAATCTAAATAGCCTGTAATATCCACAGGAGTATCGCCGGAAAACATACTATCCTCGCTCAACCACAAAAATTCCCCATCAGCAGAACAATTAACCAAAAAACCACCCCAACTATTCGATGAAAGGCCTCCCCATACAATGTTAAACCTGGAAAAGCCTGTTATAAAAACTTCTTCGTTTTGTGAAACATATAAACCTATGCCAAATGAATCACCGGTGGATGAAGTGTGACCCGCCATCGATGCCCAGACAAACTCCATATTTGTATTTGCCTTGGCAACAAAAGCATCACCATAGCTTACCGGATCAAAATAAAAATCGCCTATATAACCCTCAAAATTGATGGTTCCGATAAGATAAATGCTTTGTCCCACGACTTTCATATCACAAAAATTTTGTTCATGATAGAAGTCCATGATTACATTTCCATTTGCATCGTATTTAATAACCGCTGAAGCATGGAGTCGGTTTGCTGTTCCATCGAGCGAAGCCAAAACATATATATTTCCACCGTCATCGGTGTCAACTTTTAAACCCAGCTCCAATGGATTGGTTGTGGGATGGGCAACAGCCATGGTAATGTTTCCATCGGTATCTGCCTTAGCCAGAAACAAGTTTATGTCATGGGGACCATTCAGATTGAAGGTGCCCAACGTGATATTCCCGGTGTAAGATCCTGTAAAGTAAACATTTTCGACTCCGTCCAGGTGGATACCATAAGCGTCAAGTATTTCTCCTTCCTGGGCAGAAAACTGCCTGAACCAAATTAGTGAACCATCACTTTGAAATTTGGCAATAAAGGCATCGCGTCTTCCGATGCTCGACCATGAATTGCCATTAAAACTAATAACTCCCGAAAATGAACCCGTTACGAACATAACTCCATCAGGTGAGGTTACTACCTCGCGAACAACATCGCCGCCAGATCCACCAAAGGTTTTTACCCAATCCCAATTGGGTGGATTTCCGTAATCATTTAAAGTGGATTTCACTCCATCATACAAAGGGTTGCTAATAACCCCGTCTTCATGGCTTTGGTACGAGTTGCTGTGTAGCTTTTTCAATTCCTGAAATTCTTTGCTTTGTTTAAAACTGGTATTCTGCGAATTCAGAGAAAGGGAGATGAAAATTAAACTGATAATAAAATAGACTTGTTTCATAATAAAAGGTTAATAAGTAATTTTGTGGTAAATTTATACAAAAACCCAAACGCGATCGGCGTTTTACAAGTTTTTAACATTCGGATCGAATATACTCATCCACTATTACAAAAGAAATATTAGAGAAGGGGTAAATCCTAAAGGGTTCACAGCTGTGCCCTTTTAACCGCAAGGTCAACAAGGTCTATCGCCAAGTTTCGCGAAATTCTAACTCAGATCATTTTTGTCATGTATCATCAGCCTCAGGTTGATGAGACATCTCATTCCCCAATTCCCTCTGCATCCAAAGCCAATCCTTCGAAGCAAACTGGCTAATAAAAGGCCCAATCCTTTGGAGAGTCGTCGTCCTCCGGTTTGTTTTTTGTTTTGGCGCGAAGGGGCGCTGATTCGCTTGACTTAGCGGGTTGTAACGAAACCTCCTGGTCGCCTAACTGAAACGGGCCAAGACCGTCCAACAGGTTTAGGGCTCTTAGTATCTGAACAAAAACCAACAAACTGGTATTCTCGCCTCGTTCGAATAAACTTAAAGTGGAACGGGCGATTCCGATCTCCCGGGCCATTTGTTCCTGAGATTTGTTTAACAGAATTCGGTGGTGTTTAGTAAAACCACCTATCCTTTGAATAATTTCAGCATCACTGAAAGTCTTGATGTCGTTGTATGATATTTCGGTCATGATTGTAGATTTATATACTTAATGCATCATATTTCATACAAACATACACATTTATTCTGGAATATCTCAAAGTATTATTAGGTTCATTTGAATGAGTCGGGAAAATCTGACAAGGCCATTAACTCGGATGATTATGATCTTTCTGATGATCATGATTTTTTAACCCACCTCTTTTTTGTCATGTCGATATCCGCCAACCAATGACAGCCTTTTTCTTCGGGCTCAACCCTGTCAAGGTTATTATTGCCTATTTCACCGACTCCTCAATAAGGGCAATCTCCTCCGGGGTTAAGTTCGTATAGCTGGTAAACCAGTTGGTCGATTTGGGATTCAAGGGGGAGTGTTTGGAAAGTCTGTCATTATGTTTTGCGCTATCACTAAACTACAATTATACAGCAGCTTAGGAAATAGTTAATTAATCCTGATTTTAACCAGGATGGAAAGGCCTGAAACACACAATAACTGATGTTTTAGTAGCCCACGGTTTGCTTCATTTTGTGGAGCATGACCACAATGGCTTTTGCTTCAGCCATATTCAGTGTATGATCATTGGGATACAATGTGCTTTCTGAAACAACCATCCAATCAGTCTCAGGGTCGTAAACAGCTATGGTAAGGTAACCTAAATGGCTTCCGGTATGACCATAGCCGAGACCCTCAAAATATTCAATACCAAGACCGTATGATTCATTGGATACCGGACATTCGGTCATCCTTGACACCTGCTGCATATTGAGTCCTGATTTGCCCGAGATCAGGTAGCCAAGTTCATCAAGCGAAAACTGGTGATAGCGGTCAACCTGAGTAATTACTGCCAAACTATAGACCTGACCGGCATACCAGGCATCAGCAGTTGCCGGAACGACTGAGTTCACCTGATCGAAAACATTGGCCTGATGGTCAAGGAGTTGCCTGATGGTAATCAGGTCTTTGTCAGGCTGGCGGCCCTGAAGTGCGCATCGGGACCTGCTCCTTCATCAAGGTTTTTCGAGACAAAATAGCTGCCCTGGGGACAGACAATGTAAACACCCAGCCCGCCACTTGCCTGAGGCAACTGACTGACAAACGATGCCCATGTTGTGTCGAGCGCATACTGCAACTGTTGGGTGTAGTCGGTATGGTCTG
>PCUL01000378.1:9746-11925 GCA_002771745.1 Bacteroidetes bacterium CG18_big_fil_WC_8_21_14_2_50_41_14 | reverse complement strand
CTATGATGGGTGTTTTTATGGAATCGGATATTGGGATTGGAATACCTTTTGGCATGTGGTGGTCTCTGAGACTTAATAATATCGTGTTGCATACAACTTTTAGATAAAATAGTAAAAATCTCTCAATATGTGTGATTTATGAATAATCGACTATTTGCTATTGGTGATATTCATGGATGTTCCGATTCATTTAAACGATTAATGGAGGAGACTATCCGTATTAAGCATGGAGACAAGGTCATTTTGCTTGGTGACTATGTCGACCGTGGAACTCAAAGCAAAGAGGTTGTAGACTATATTATTGAGTTGCAGGATAAAGGTTTTGATGTCATATCCCTTTTAGGTAATCATGAAGCCATGTTACTTGATGCATATAAAAACAATGATGCAGTTCCGCTATGGATTCAAAACGGAGGCGCAGAAACATTGAAAAGTTTTGGAATCAATTCGCCAACAAATCTTCAATCCAAATACATTGATTTTTTTAAGAGTTTAAACCTCTTTTATTCGATTGAAGAATACCTTTTTGTACACGCAGGTTTTAATGATAGCATTGAAAATCCATTTGAGGATACTTATCATATGATTTGGAAATGCAGAGATCACTATACTCATCCAATTTTAAGAAACAGGACAATTATTCATGGACATTGTCCTGTTAAGTATGATCTCCTTAAAGAAGTTGTGCATAGTAATAAAAATGTAATAAACATTGATACAGGCTGTGTTTATAATGATAGAGTTGGTTATGGTAAATTGTCTACATTTGAAGTTCATTCCAGAAGTATAAATTTTGTATAGGATAATAATATAGCTATATTTGCAATTCGCGAATCGCGAATCAAAGATAAGAATGATGAAGAAACACAATGGAATGCGGCCACAGGATATCGTAGTATTGATGAAGATCATTGCACTACAAGACAATGAATGGCGTAATATTGACATTGCCAATGCACTTCACATTAGTCCGTCTGAAGTATCTGAAGCATTAAACAGATGTAGGATTGCGGGACTTATTGATAGTAAAAAGCGAACTGTTTATAAAAACGCATTGAAAGAATTTTTGATCTTTGGACTAAAATATGTATTTCCCACCGAACCAGGAGCCATGGTAAAAGGTATTCCTACGGCACATTCCGCATCACCTATTAAAGAACATATTTCCAATGGGAGTGATATATATGTATGGCCATATGCCAAAGGCAACCAGAGAGGGCAGGCAATAGAACCTCTTTATAAAACTATTGCAGCAGCTATACAGGATGATCCGTTGTTCTATGAACTATTGGTAATTGTGGATACCTTTCGGGTGGGCCGTGTAAGAGAAATAGAATTTGCGAAGGACGAACTTGAAAAACGACTGCTGAATGTCTAGCACAAATATTGACATGCTACAAACAGTAGCAAAAGGATTGGGCGAATTAAATAAAGTAGTGGTCTTTGTTGGTGGAGCCGTAGCAGAACTTTATGTTACCGATCCGGCTGCTTCTGAAATACGACCCACTTTGGATGTAGATTGCGTCATTGAGTTGAGTTCAAGAAAAATGCATGCAAAACTGGAAAAAGAGTTACGGACAAAAGGTTTTGCGCACGATCTTTCCAAAGATGCCCCCATCTGCAGGTGGGTTTACAAGGATATAAAGGTGGATGTTATGCCAACAGATTCACATATTCTCGGATTCACAAATAGTTGGTACGAAGAAGGCGTTGAAAATAAAATTGTTAAAACCTTAACTTATGGAACTGAAGTATTTGTATTTCCTCCAGAGTATTATTTAGCAGCCAAATTTGAAGCCCATAAAAGTAGAGGAGGGAACGATCTACGGCAAAGTCATGATTTCGAGGATATTATTTACATAATGGACAATTGTACGGATTTGTTAGAAAGTATTGCTAATTCAAATGCTACGGTTAAAGAATACCTTAAAAATGAATGCCGAAAGTTATTGAAAAATAACAACCTTACTGAGTGTGTTGAAAGTGCCTTGCCTTATGGATCAGGCGAAGAAGGAACTGACATCATTTTAGAATTAATCCAGAGTATTGCGGGCATTGAATAGAGGATATCAATAGGTTTTTCTCTTCCGAGTCTTTCTGTTAAGTCGGTTTTTAAGCATAAATTGATATTCAATTCTATTGAATATCAATTTATTAACTGTTCTCTAAAATTTATTTC
>PCUL01000378.1:1739-9735 GCA_002771745.1 Bacteroidetes bacterium CG18_big_fil_WC_8_21_14_2_50_41_14 | reverse complement strand
TTGCCCATTCGATTTAACCAAACAGTTAAAACAAATGGTTAGCGTTACTGAGAATACGGAACAAAAAATTATTGATGCAGCTTGCAAGGTGTTTATCCTGAAAGGAATGGACGGCGCACGCATGCAGGAAATTGCCGACGAGGCAGGCATTAACAAGGCTTTGCTGCATTATTACTTCCGAAGCAAAAACAAACTTTTCGACCGGGTTTTTGTAGAAATATTTTCGGGGATCACCACCTTGTTAAGCGAAGTAGTCTCCAATTCTACTGATATTGTTGAGCTGATTGACAACATGATCCACAACTATATTCATCTGATCAGCGAGCGTCCCTTTGTGCCGGACTTTGTTTTACATGAGCTGAACCGAAACCCACAGTTGATTGTAGAGCAGATTAAGCTCAATGGAATTGATTTCTCAAAATTTCAGCAGCTAATAATCAATGCAGTAACTCAAAATAAAATACGTCCAATCAATCCCATCCACCTGGTAGTAAATATCTTATCGATGTGCATTTTCCCCTTTGTAGCCAAACCCATCATCATGGGATTTATGCTCAATGGCGATGAAGATAAATATCAACATTTTATCGATGAACGTACAGAGCATGTTACCACGTTTATAAAAAATTCATTGTTTATTAACCCTGCCGAGAAATGAAAAAGGTTTTTGTTTTCCTGCTTTTCTGGATCCTTCAACAAGGAACTGCTCAAACAAATCAGGTTGTTACCCTGGACGATTGCTATACGGCGGCCATTAATAACTATCCCAACATCCGTCAGCTCGACTTGAATGTGCAGATGAACCAATTAAACAAGCAAAATCTCCAAACCAATTATTTGCCTTCATTAAATCTCAACGGACAGGCTTCGTACCAGTCGGACGTGACCAAAGTCCCCATCAATGTACCGGGTATCAACATTCCTACCATCGCCAAAGACTGGTACGCGTTAAACCTTGATATTGAGCAAATGATTTATGATGGAGGTCTGACCAATAGCTTGAAAAAAGTTGAAGATGCTGATCTGGGGATCGCACATCAAAAACTTCAAATTGAGTTTTATCAGTTAAAGGAACAAATAAACCAACTGTATTTTGGGATTGTGCTGTTGCGGAAAACGATGGAAATTTTGGATGTACTGAAGAAAAACCTCGAAGTGACTGTTGCAGAGGCTGAAGTGGCTTATGAAAATGGTTCCCTGCTGGGTTCGGATGTAGATGCACTCAGGGTGGAATATCACCTGGCCCTTCAGCAAATAGTGGAGAAAAAGGAAGATATGAGGGCCTTGATGGCAAGCCTGCAAGTGCTGACAGATTTAACTATCTCAAGTGCCGACCAGCTGGTAGTTCCGGAAGTGAAATTGGCAGACAATCAATTGTTGAACAATCGACCTGAATACCTGTTGATGGGAATGCAGCAAACGAAACTTGAAATGCTGTCAGCATTAACAAAAGAAAAACGGCGGCCCAAATTCATGGCTTTTGGACAAGCAGGTTACGGGCGCCCCGGTTATGATATGTTAAACGATCACTTTGATTCGTATTATAAAGTGGGAGCCCGGTTGCACTGGAATATCTGGGACTGGAACCAAGTCAGGCGCGGAGTGCTCGTGTTGAAGGTTCAAAATGAGATAATAAATACACAAAAGCAAAGTTTCGATCAGCATTTGAAAGTTGAGCTGGAGTCGAAAATGGCTGCCATTCGTAAAGCGGAACAATTGATTGCAACTGATGAAATCATAGTGGAACTGCAGCAAAATGTGGTCAATACGGCCCATGTTCAACTAAAAAACGGCACCATTACCGCTACCCATTATGTTATCGAATTAAACAAGCAGGTAAAGGCGCAGCTCAATCTCGAAGCGCATAAACTACAATTGATTTTTTCCAAATATCAATATAACATTGCACTCGGAAATCTGTAATCTGAAAACCATCAACCATGAATAAAACGATCTTGATAATCCTGTTGGCCCTATTCATGGGCTCCTGCAATTCAAATCACGAAGTTTCGGATGCCTATGGAAACTTTGAATCTGACGAGATGATTGTTTCTGCCCAGGGCAATGGAGAACTTATACGCTTTTTACCCAATGAAGGCGATTTGCTTAAAGCGGGAGAAATCATCGGACTGATCGACACCACCGATTTACACCTGAAAAAAAAATTACTCTTTAAACAATTGAATACGGTGGCTTCGCAAATTACCAGCCTCGATGCAGAAATGGAGGTGCAAAAACAGCTGCTGACTAACAACAAGGTAAATCAAAAACGGATTGTCAATATGTTTGCTCAAGGTGCAGCCACGCAAAAACAACTTGATGACATTCACGGTCTGGTTGAGTTAAATGAGAAACAAATAGAAGCCATTTCATCGCGCAAGCAAAATATATTCAACCAGATGGCTACCCTGGATGTGCAGATTGAACAGCTCAACGAGGTTATTTCAAAATGTTTGATAACCAACCCCGTAACCGGAACCGTGCTGGTGGTTTATGCCCGAAAAGGCGAACTGGCCACCATTGGCAAACCACTTTATAAACTGGCCGATGTGTCAACGGTAAAACTAAAAGCTTATATTAGCGGCGCGCAGTTGCCACAGGTTCAGATTGGCCAGGAAGTAAAGGTGAAATACGACCGAGATGCCAATGAAAACACCACGGTGAACGGAAAAGTGGTTTGGATATCTTCTGCTGCGGAGTTTACGCCAAAAACCATTCAAACCAAAGAGGAACGGATCGATTTGGTGTATGCCATCAAGGTGGAGGTGATCAATGACGGTTCTATTAAAATAGGGATGCCCGGAGAAATCAATTTTTAAAGGTCACCAGGAGTTCTTTTTTTTCGTCTTACCATAAAATAAACAGTTGTTTAGGCACAATTTAATAACACACATACTTATCATTACTAACTAAATATTTTTACCATGAAAAAAATCACCTTATTATTTATTGCCCTGGTGGGGATCTTTACCTTTTCGGTGAACTCCGCATCAGCTCAAAAAGCGAGCGATGTTCTCGGGATATGGCTCAACGCCGATGGAGATGCCCACATCCAGGTTTATCAGGAAGGAAACAAGTATTTCGGGAAAATTGTCTGGATGTTAACACCCGACGATCCGGAAACAGGGAAACCAAAAACCGATAATCTCAACCCCGATCCGGCACTTCAATCGCGCCCACGTATGGGCCTGTTGCTCTTAAAAGACTTTGTTTTTGATGATGACGAATGGAATGAGGGCACCGTTTACGATCCAAAAAGCGGCAAAACCTATAGCTGCTACATGGAATTTGAAGACGAAGACAACCTGAACACATTAAAAATCCGGGGTTATATTGGTGTAAGCTTGCTGGGTAAAACAACCTATTGGACAAGGGTTGAGTAAACAGTTGGGACGTCTCAAAGAAAAGTCGGTGACAATCACTTTTCGGCAGGGAATAATGAACGTAGCAATAATAACCCATTTTAATCTTACAAGGTGACACGGCCAGCATTCATCCGGTTCAACCACATCAAAAAGCAATATGGCATGGTGGAAGCATTGAAAGATGTTTCCATTGACGTACTTCAAGGCGAGCTTTTTGGTTTTATTGGTCCGGATGGTGCCGGTAAAACCACCTTGTTCCGCATACTGACCAGTCTGGTTCTTCCCGATGCGGGATCGGCTTTTATCGGATCGCTGGATGTGGTAAAAGATTACAAAAAGATTCGAAAATGCACAGGCTATATGCCGGGGCGGTTTTCGCTTTATTCAGACCTTACTGTGGAAGAAAACCTACAGTTTTACGCGCGTATTTTTAAGACATCAGTGAAGGAAAATTACGACTTGATAAGTGATATTTATCTGCAAATTGAGCCTTTTAAAAAGCGCCGTGCCGGTGACCTTTCAGGTGGCATGAAGCAAAAACTGGCCCTTTCGTGCGCGTTGATTCACAACCCCAAAGTCCTGGTGCTGGACGAACCCACTACCGGTGTGGATGCTGTTTCGCGCATGGAATTTTGGGAGTTGTTGAAGAAAATGCAGAAAAAGGGGATTACCATCCTGGTTTCTACACCTTACATGGACGAGGCTTCGCTCTGCGATCGTGTTGCACTAATGGAACATGGCGAACTCCTGGCTGTCGACACCCCGGCATGCATTGAAAAAAGCTTTACTGGTAACCTGATGGCCGTTAAGTCAAATCAGATGTATGGCTTGTTATCCGACCTGCCTGCCGGCAGGCAGGTTTTGGAGCAATTTCCGGATGCCACGCAGGTTTTCCGCTTTGGCGAATTTATTCACATCACTTTTCAAAGTGAAAACACAGCCGGAATCATTGAAGACCTGACCAATTATTTGAACAGCAAAGGCCATCAGGAAATACAGATTTCACCCATAAAACCGGTGATTGAAGATTGTTTCCTTGCCTTAATGGATCAACCTGCAACAAGATGAGCGATCGGGAAAAAATCATCGGAGTAAGCCACCTGGTAAAAAAGTTTGGGAATTTTACAGCAAACGACGACCTGAATTTTGAGGTGTTTAAAGGGGAGATTTTCGGTTTTTTAGGAGCCAATGGAGCCGGAAAAACCACGGCCATTAAAATTTTGTGCGGGCTGTCGTCGCCCACTTCAGGAACAGTCATGGTAGCCGGTTGGGATGTGGGTAAATTTCCCGACAGGGTAAAAGAACGCATTGGTTATATGAGTCAGCGGTTTTCGTTGTACAACGATCTCACGGTGAAGGAAAATTTTAGGTTTTATGGCGGTATCTATGGTCTGTCGGCCTCAGCCATCAAGGAGCGTACCGCTTATTTTTTGAAAAAACTGGAAATGGAACAAACCCGTGACATGGTGTTGAGTAAAATTCCATTGGGATGGAAGCAAAAACTGGCTTTTTCTGTGGCCATCATGCACGACCCACGGGTGGTTTTTTTGGATGAACCCACGGGAGGCGTCGATCCCATCACACGCCGTCAGTTTTGGGAGTTGATTTATGAAACGGCTCATCAGGGTACTACTGTTTTTGTGACGACCCATTACATGGATGAGGCAGAATATTGCGAACGGGTGAGCATTATGGCAGATGGACGCATTGTAGCACTGGGTGCGCCTGCTCAGTTGAAGGAAAATTACAACGCACGAACCATGAACGAGGTGTTTGTTAAAATTGCACGCTGATGTGGGCCTTTATAAAAAAAGAATTCTTTCACATCTTTCGCGATTACCGATCGATGGTCATATTATTTGGCATGCCTGTGGTGATGGTTCTGTTGTTTGGCTTTGCCATTACAAACGACATCAACAATGCCCGCATTGGAATATTAGATCATTCAAAGGATGTGGTTACCCGTGAAATCATTCAAAAACTGCTTTCATCAGGATATTTTAAGCTGGAGGCTTACCTGGAGTCGAACGAGGAAATTAAGCGCCTCTTTGAACAGGGCAGGGTGAAGGAGGTGGTGGTTTTTGAACCGGATTTCGCCAGAAAGATGGAAGAGAGAAGAGGTGCTTCGGTACAGGTTATTTTGGATGCTTCCGAACCCAATACGGCCAACATGTTAAGCAGTTATACCGCAGGAATCATCAACACCTATACCCTACGGCACATGAAACAGCAAATGAAAATCCCGGTCTCCATCCAGGTTGAAAGCCGGATGATGTACAACCCGGAAGTAAAAAGTGTATACATGTTTGTCCCGGGAGTGATCACCATACTGTTAATGCTGGTTTCGGCCATGATGACCTCCATCTCCATCACCCGTGAGAAAGAGCAGGGGACCATGGAGGCATTGTTGGTTTCGCCATTACGCCCGGTTCAGATTATTTTGGGTAAAGTCGTTCCCTACGTATTGTTATCTTTTATCAACCTGATTGTGATTTTGTTGTTGGCACGGTATGTTTTTTTAATGCCCGTTCAGGGCAGTCTGCCGTTGTTGCTTGGCGAAAGTTTGTTGTTTATCATGATGTCATTGGCACTGGGTATTCTTATTTCAACGGTCAGCAAAACCCAGCAACAAGCGATGTTGTTAAGCATGTTTGCCCTGATGTTGCCTACCATTTTGTTGTCCGGATTTATTTTCCCCGTAGAGAATATGCCCCTTATTTTACAATGGATCAGTCACCTGATGCCCTCTAAATGGTTCATCGTTATCGTGAAAAGCATCATGTTGAAGGGAACAGGCCTGGCATATTTTTGGAAAGAAACCCTTATTATATTGGTTATGACCTTGTTTTTTGTTGGTTTGAGTGTTAAGAAATTTAAAATAAGACTGGTATAGGGAAGTTACCTGCCTGCCATGCCTCTTTGCCTCCTTGCCTCCTTGCCTCCTTGCCTTCGGCAGGTAAATCGGCAGGTAAATCGGCAGGTTCACCTACCGCAGGTTAGGTTCACCTACCGGAGGTTAGGTTCACCTACCGGAGGTAGGTAAATCGGCAGGAAATCCGGTAGGAAGGAAAGAGAAAAGAGAACTAAAGCTAGAGGTAAGAAAATGAAAATGAGTTATATATTAAACAGGAGTTATATGCACCATGAAAATTAATTTTACAATATAGTCTCAACCTTAAACCCTAAACACTAAACTTTTGACTTAAGAAGAAGACCTAAAATATAAATGAGAAAACTACTCTACATACTGCAAAAGGAATTTACCCAGGTATTTCGTGATAAGGCGATGTTGCCCATCATATTTATCGTGCCGGTCATGCAATTGCTGGTTTTGTCGTATACTGCCACTTTCGAAATCAAACAGGTCAGGCTGGTGGTTGTCGACCATGACCATACGCCAGAATCACGTGCATTGATCGCTAAGTTTTCCGGCTCTTCCTTTTACAAGGTCACCGATCAAGTGGAGCAATATGATCGGGCTGCCGATTTGATTAAGCGGGGCAAAGCCGATCAGTTCATCGTGATTGAACCACAGTTTGCTCGTAACCTCGTCATCGACAAGAAAGCCAATATCCAGGTGATAACCGATGCCATCAATGGCAGTGCGGCGAGCCTGATGAGTGCCTATGCCATTTCTATCATCAGCGATTATAACCGCGAAATTATAGTAGAAATGACTCCTTCGTCCGGCCACGCTTTACCCATCAGTATTCAGCCTTCGTTTTGGTACAATCCCGAACTCAACTATATCACCTACATGGTACCCGGAATACTGGTGCTGCTGGTGACCATCATCGGGATGTTTTTAGGAAGCATGAACCTGGTGAAAGAAAAAGAAATTGGCACCATCGAGCAAATCAATGTTACACCTATCAAAAAATACCAGTTTATTGCAGGCAAGCTCATTCCTTTCTGGGTAATTGCCAACGTTGATTTGGCGATTGGTTTACTGTTGGCCTATTTTGTATTTAACATTCCCGTGATAGGCAGTGTAGGGTTGTTGTTTGGAGTAGCATCCATTTACCTCGTGGCCATTTTGTCGATTGGATTGGTAATTTCCACCTTGGCCAACACCATGCAGCAGGCCATGTTTATTTCGTGGTTTTTTCTGGTGATTTTCATTTTAATGAGTGGACTGTTTACCCCCATCGAGAGCATGCCCCACTGGGCCCAAATATTGGATTATGCCAATCCGGTGGCTTATTTCATTAAGATCAACCGCATGATTATGCTCAAGGGATCGGGCTGGTCCGACATTCAAAGCGAGGTGGTGATATTGGCCGGTTATGCAGTATTGTTATTCACCTTTTCTATTTGGAGGTACAGGAAGACAGTGTAGTGTATTTTTCATAAAACAGAAAAGCGGGAATGACGGTTGTTAAAAAGGCTATTCGACTGGCCGGGTTCGTAAGAATGGACTTTTACAGGGAGCTGATTTTTTTGAACCCCCGTGTAAAAACGATAGGTTAATTTCCTAGATTTACCCTCCCAACACACAATGGTCCATTTACAATGAAAAAAAGAACTGATTTTAACCCACATTGCGTATAAAGTCACAAGAAACAGGGAAAAACGGTTGATAACCCTATTATTTATCAACAATTTACGATTAGTCGATTTGTAGATTATTG
>PCUL01000378.1:0-1713 GCA_002771745.1 Bacteroidetes bacterium CG18_big_fil_WC_8_21_14_2_50_41_14 | reverse complement strand
TTGCAAATGTAGTCCTACCTGGGGTGTTGACATGCAACGGGTTAGGTTGTAAACTTGCAGTATGTTTATCAAGCCTTATCCGAAATACAACAAGACCACCAAAGAACGGTATTCAGTTTACCGCTTGGTAGAAAGTTACCGTAAAGACGGGCACATCCACCACCATACCATCATCGGGTTTGGCAAGCTTGACGAACTACCTGGTGTTGATCAAAAAAAGCAACTTGCGGCCAGGGTAGAAGACCTGTTGAAAAATGGCCCCAATAGACTTGATTTCGGTTTGCTTGACAACAAGGTGGAAGAACTTGCCCGTGAATTCTACACGCAGATAAAGCAAAAGAAATTTTACGATGTTGGCCATGGTGAAGGCCAGTGGGAAACAGTGGATATGTCGAGCCTGAAAACCAGCGATGCCCGCGAGGTTGGTGGTGAATGGCTGTGCAAACAGGCTTTTGACCAACTGGGGATAAATGGTTTTCTGCACCAGCAGGGATGGTCGCCAGAGCAAATATCTCTTGCTGCCACCCATGTTATATGTCGTGCCATATACCCGGCATCGGAACTGAAAACTGTTTCATATATAAAAGAAAACTCCGCTATTTGCGAAATTATCGGCTACGACAGGGGCAAAGTCACCAAAGACAGGCTTTACGCAATATCACATAAGCTCTACTCAGTAAAAGACAAGTTGGAGCAATACCTCTCACGACAAACCAACGAATTGTTCGACCTGGAAGACAAAATTATATTGTATGACCTGACCAATACCTATTTTGAGGGCCGGATGAAGCGTAGCCGAATAGCCAAATTCGGGCGTAGCAAGGAAAAGCGCAGCGATGCCCGTCTGGTAGTTCTGGCAGTGGTGATCAATCGCGAAGGCTTTTTAAAATACTCCAACATATTCCGGGGCAATATCCCGGACAGTAAAACCTTGCTTACAATAATAAAAGCATTGTCACAGAGGACCTCCTTTTCACACCGTAAGCCAATCGTTGTCATGGATGCCGGGATAGCTACCGATGCCAACGTAAAGATGTTAAAGAAAGAAGGTTACGAATATATGTGTGTGTCGCGGTCGAACCTTAAAGAATACTATGCTGACATCGACAGCAAACCTGTCATGATCAAAGACAAAAAGCAACAACCCATAGAACTTCTGAAGGTAAAATGTGACAAAAACGACGACCACTATTTGTGGGTAAAAAGCCAGGCCAAAGCCTTGAAAGAAAATAGCATGCATGGCCTGCTGGCACAACGTTTTGAGGAAGGCATCGAACCCATACGGGCAGGGATCAGCTCAAAAGGCGGCACAAAAAAACTTGACAAAGTGTTCGAAAGGATAGGCCGGCTAAAGCAGAAATATCCATCGGTACACAAGTACTACGAAATCAAAGTAACAGACAATGGCAATGGCATAGCCACCGCATTAAGCTGTACCCGCAAACAAGGCGATGATCCTGACAAAAAAAGTGGCATATACTTTCTCAGAACATCGCTTGATGAAAAGGATGAAAATACCTTGTGGCTCATTTATAACATCATAAGAGAAATAGAATATACCTTTCGTGTTTTAAAGACTGACCTTGACCTGCGACCCATTTTTCACAAAACCGATAATGCATCGATGGCACACCTGCACCTGGGTTTGCTTGCCTACTGGCTGGTATCGACTATAAGGTACCAGTTAAAACAAAATAAATTTCGTTGCGGCTG
>PCUL01000041.1 GCA_002771745.1 Bacteroidetes bacterium CG18_big_fil_WC_8_21_14_2_50_41_14 | reverse complement strand
CAAATTCTTTCAGTAATGCAATCGTTACCCGGTAGGTATTACAGGCATCTACAGGTGTTGTATAATGATTGCTTAGCTCCTCAATTTTTCTAAAACGGTCACCTTCGATGGTATGTTCTTCCTCCATTATTCTTATCAGGTTTTCAATGCTGCCAAAGCCAGGCACAACTATTTTAGTGCCTTCATGTTTGGCTTGTACCATTTTTTGGATATAAGGAAACAAATCCAATTCTTCTTTCTTCATATGCTGAACCAGTACTCCAACGGAATCATTAAAAAGAGCATTAATTTCAAAAAGTTCAGGATGACGTTCGCCGTGAACCTCGCATATTTTATTCAGATATGGTTTTATTTCCACGGATTTTTCTTCCACATACCGGTGGTGCTTTTTCACGATATAATCGACCAGCAAGTCCAATGGCCATGTTTGATAATCGATTGTACTTCCTTTTTCCCGGGCAACTTCATCCAGGTCCTTTAGCACTATTCCGGCATCGATGCTTTTCTTTTCACAAGCATCATGGATGGTTGTGTTGCCCTGGCAGCAAAAATCTATTCTGTATTTTTTAAAAACCGATGCTGTGCGGTAGTCTTTCGCTACCAATTCACCGATAATTTGTTCCTGTAATGTATTCATTGCGTTAGATTTAATTTGTTTATATTATTGGATAAGTATACCCACTATTAATTAGAAATTTTTTACCTTTTCAAAAAAGTTAATCCCCTGACCAAGCCCAGTGTTAAAGATTTCATCGTTGTCGTTTCAAGCATAATTTTTAGATCTTCCCTTATTCCTTTAAATTGAGCGTGTACAGGGCAGGGCATATTTTCACTGCAACTGGGCAATCCCAAACCACAACCATGATAAACATTGTCGCCATCAATCGCGAATACAACTGCGGCTAAATTTACTTCTTCAATCACGGTTCTGTCCATCGAAAATCCACCTGTTGGTCCTTTATCCGTGTGTATAATTTTATTTAAGGCAAGTTGTTGCAATATCTTTGAAGTGTAAGCCTCCGGCGAATTGATGGCTTTGGCCACCTCTTTTAAGCTTACTTTTTTGTCCAATAGCGATTGTTCAGCAATGTAAATTGAAGCCCTTATTCCGTATTCGCAAGATTTTGAAAACAAATTATCTTATTTAGGAGGCAAAGGTAGTTATTTAATTTATATAGTGGATAGATGTGTCCACTATTATTTATCAAAATAAGGTAAAAATAATTGCTTTGTTTTATAAAAAGTTTTGGATCGTGTCGGTTAACCGGCAATTGGACAGAAAAATATTTCTTTATTTTTTATTTAATTGATGTGAACCTGACTTTTTCCAGTCCAATAATGCTGAAAATATATGATAGTAAACATAATTAAACAATCCATAAGATTTAATAGATCAATAATTATAACTTTAACAAACATAATATAAAACATTTGAATCTATTCTACAGATATTTAGAATAAATCTAAATTATGACCGCAATCATAAAAAAAGACAATAGAGAATAAAATAGTAATATTTTTACCTCCGAATTCTAATCCTGTTTTTCATGAACAAGAACCTAATGAACTCCATATTATTGATTGTTGGAATATTTTTGTTTACCATTGGCAGAGCTGATGAAGGTGAACAACTTTTTAAAACAACCTGCGCTGCCTGCCATACTATTGGAAAAGGCAGGTTGGTAGGACCGGATTTGTCGGGGATAAACCAGAAAAGAAGTAAGGAATGGCTGGTTCCGTTTATTAAATCCTCAACAACGGTCATAAAAAGTGGTGATACAGATGCGGTGGCTATCTTCAAAGAATACAACAGCATTATGATGCCGGATGTTGCCTATTCTGAAGCGCAGATTGTTAGTATCCTTAACTATATCAGCTCGGAC
>PCUL01000416.1 GCA_002771745.1 Bacteroidetes bacterium CG18_big_fil_WC_8_21_14_2_50_41_14 | reverse complement strand
TTTCTCAATAACCACCTTCCGGGTAGTTAACTACCGATAAAAAAAGGGGGCATCCATCGGATGCCCCCTTTTTTGTTATTGGAAATCCGGTTTTTTCCCCAATAAGAAAACTCACTGAGTCATACAATTGACTATCATAGGTTGGTTCACCCAGGCTTTCGCCTTGAGGACATAAATAGATTATAAAATAGTTGCCTTTTAATCATTGGACATGTTGGTATTATGCTTAAAAACAATTAAAAAAAATCAAAAAAAAGGTTGAAATGCTAACTTTTTATCTCTTATTCAATTTTTTTTTTACTTTTGCGTGCATAGAATGTTATAAATAGCGTCATTTTCACTTTATTAATTAAATTAATTATTAACTAATCTTACTTAACATGAAACACTTTACTAAATTGCTTGTATTGATGTTGACGATTGTATTGTCGTCGACATGGGTATACGGGCAGACTCAAAGTGCTGTAGAAATACAGTATGAACAGTCAATTCATGGGCCAACGGTAATTGTACCGGCCACACTACCAGGCAGTTCGAGAGCTGTTGGCGATGATTGTACCAATCCAATTATCGTCGATTTTGCAACCGATTTACCTTTTAACGATTTGAATCAGACAAACTGTGGAAGGGGCAATACCTATTCTACTTCTTGTTTAGGTTCTTACGATGGAGGTGAAGATATCATTTATCAGCTGAATGTAGCTGTTGCCAACGATTATACTTTTGCCCTGGATCCCAAGGGTACCACATGGTCAGGTATGGCCGTAATGGACGGATGTCCTGACGTGGGTAGCTGTATCATCACCAGCACAAGCTCTTCCGGGGCAGCCAGGTCGATGCAGGTTAATCTGGCACCGGGTACTTATTATCTGATGGTAGATACCTGGCCTTCTCCAAACTGTATCCCTAATTTTAACATGACTATCACGGCTTATGTACCTCCGGTGATTACTCCCATTGTAGCTTTTCCATTTAATGAAAACTTCGATGGTGGTGCTTTTCCGGCAGAAATTACAGCTGTTCCTCGTGCACAGTCAGATGCTTTTGTTTCAGCAAGTGCTGCAAACAGTTCTGCCTATGGTGTGATGATGGAAGGTAACGGCTCAACAGGCTGGTCGGGTGGTTCTACCTCTACAACCTATACCCAGGCCTTTACTAACAATGCTACTCACATAGCTGAATTGTTAATGGAAGTACATCCTGATATGGGTGCGATGGGGTTGTTAACCATGCAATTCGATATGCGCCAGAACTATTCATTTGGATGGGCGTACGAGTATTTCAGGGTACTGATAAATGGCACTCCCGTTGCCGACCTTAATGGGGATACTTATTGGAACCCCGCCACCGCAGAAGGAGATCCCTGGCAAAACTTACAGTTCGACCTGACTCCTTACCAAAACCTGGCCAGTTTTAATATTTCCATTCAGAACTCAGGAAAATATTATTTCGATTATTATGGTGGTGGCGATGCGGCCATGGTCGATAATTTTGAAATTTATTATTTGGCCCTGGGCGACCTTCAGGGAAATGTTACCAACACAGGTGGTCTGGCCATTGGTGGTGCCGAAATTTACATCGAAGGTGTATTGGCAGCCACAACCGATGGTTCAGGATTCTATTCTGTAACCGATGTTCCTGCCGGACCTATTGAAGTTACTTGTGTAAAACCAGGCTACAATGACAACACCGTCATCTTTAATCTGGTACCTGGTGTTGTAAACACACTGAATTTTTCCATGACCTCACCTAACCTGAGCGTTTCGCCCTTGCGTTTGGACGAAATCATGGCCCCCAATGAATATCTCACCGATTACATTGGCATGCTCAACACCGGCTCAGGCCCTGTTGACTGGACAGCAGAA
>PCUL01000030.1 GCA_002771745.1 Bacteroidetes bacterium CG18_big_fil_WC_8_21_14_2_50_41_14 | reverse complement strand
ATGAAATATCCAACAAATACCTGGAAATTAAGGAATAAATCTGATCGACTTGCAGTCGGATAAATCCGGCTGCAATGGATGTCCAATAAACACATTCATTGTAAATGAATAAACCACAATAAATTCCATTCCTTGCAGCCTGGCTTTAGCCGGCTGTAATAATAAACCCCTTATCTTTAAACAACTGTTATATTGAAAAATCTGAAAATATCAGCATGGGAGATGATCGGATACCCCATTTTAATTTTATTGGTTTGATTTTTAGATTCAATCTTTTGGTGATTTATTTTTGGGGTGATGTGGGAGGTTAAGGAGTTGATTTCACCTCTAACCGATACCTGGTCTCTGTCAGCCGGCGAATTTGAGGAAAATGAATTCATGATTGGGAAAGTGGAATCTTTATCTCTGTTGAGTTTTTTCAACCCATGCCTTACCTAAATGATGGTATCTCCCATCCAGCCACCCACAAACTAAAAAGGGAGGCATGCCATGCATACCTCCCGATTTTATGTTTTCAGGAATCGATTCTAAAAATCTATTTCCGACTCATTTCGTCAGAAACAGAAATTTTCTTCCGTCCTTTTGCTCTTCTTCTTTTGAGAACCTTCCGGCCGTTTACCGTTGCCATTCTTTCACGGAATCCGTGTTTATTTCTTCTTTTTCTCTGCGAGGGTTGAAACGTTCTTTTAGTCATCTCTTTCTATGTTTTTTCGGAGTGCAAAAATAGGGTTATTTTACTTAAATCAAAATTGTTTTGCGAATTTATTTCAAATTAAAATCCAACCCTGTTTATCCTCTTTGTTTTCAAACTTTTAAAAAAATGAGGGCAACCGCTCTGTTGCCCTCTTCTAATCTGATATGCAAGAAATCTTCTTACTTTTTTGGTGCGTTTTTCAATGTCTCGAGTAAAAACTCCCAAAACAAATCCACGGTGGCAATGTTCACTTTTTCGTCGGGTGAATGTGGGTTGCGGATGGTGGGTCCGAACGAAATCATATCCCAATGAGGGTAGGTGGCGCCCAGGATTCCACATTCCAAACCAGCATGGATCACCTTTACTTCGGGCACTTTTCCAAAACGGCTGTTATACACTTCTTTCATTTCCTTGAGGATGGGCGAATCGGGATCGGGTTTCCATCCGGGATAAGATCCGTTGCTTTTGGCAGTACCTCCTGCTCCTTCAAATACTTTGCGGATAGTAGCACCCAGTTCATCTTTGTCGGCATCTACCAGGCTACGCTGCAATGAGGAGACTTCAATCTTGCCGTTTTCTGATTTTACGATGGCCAGGTTGGTGGAGGTTTCAACGATTCCTTTTACGCTTTCGCTCATTTTAATGGTTCCGTTGGGGCATTCCAGAATGGCTTTGTAAAGGTTGGTCTGAGTCGTTGCATCGATCAGGTTTTCGGGCATTGCAACAGGCTCGGCTATAATGATTAAACCACCGTCAGCTTCGGCAAATTCCTCTTGTGCAATCACTTCAAATTCCTTCACAAAAGTTTCGAAATCGCCTTTTTTGGCTTCTTCCACGACTACCGTAACAAATGATTCGCGTGGAATGGCATTGCGTAAGCTTCCACCATCAATCTTTGCCAGACGAACTCCGTATTTCTCGGTGGCTTTCATCAACAGCACATTCATGATTTTGTTTGCGTTGCCACGGCCTAAATTGATATCCAGTCCTGAATGTCCGCCTTTTAAGCCTTTTACACTGATTTCGTAGGCAACCATTCCGTCAGGAATCGGCTCGGAAGTATAGGTCCACTCGCCGTAGGTATCAATACCACCAGCACATCCAATATACAGTTCGCCTTCATCTTCGGAGTCCATATTGAGGAGGATGTCGCCATCAAGTAAGCCTGCTTTCAGGTTTTCGGCCCCGGTCATGCCGGTTTCTTCGTCCATGGTAATCAGTACTTCAATGGGTCCGTGTACCAGGTCGGTGGCTTCGAGGACGGCCATGCTGGCTGCAACACCCATTCCGTTGTCGGCTCCAAGGGTAGTGCCTTTGGCAGTAACCCATTCGCCATCGATATAGGCATCAATTGGATCTTTCTCAAAGTCATGCTTGGTTTCTGAATTTTTTTGTGGAACCATGTCCATGTGGCCCTGAAGGATGATGCCTTTGCGGTCTTCCATGCCTTCGGTAGCGGGCTTTTTGATGATGACATTGCCAATTTCGTCCACAATGGTTTCCAGACCAAGGTCCTCACCAAATTTCTTTAAAAAGGCTCTGACTTGCTCTTCCTTTTTCGAAGGACGGGGTATTTGTGTTAGTTCGTAGAAATTCTTCCACAAACTGGTTGGTTTTAATGTTAAAATATCTTTTGCCATTATTGTAATTTTATTAATTAACTATTATTTTTGAATATTCGGTAACTGCAATCCATACCCTTTCTTCTTGTCTTCTGCTTTCAGCAATAAGGCAAAAACGAATGCCAACACACCAAATCCGGTGAAAATCAGCATCGGTAAAGTATAATCATAGGTATTAACGCTTACGCCCTCCCTCATCACTTGTCCGGTAATACAGTATTTTTCGAGTACAATGCCAATGAGATATGGAACTCCCATCAAACCCCAGTTTTGAACCCAGAAAATAAGGGCGTAGGCGGTACCCAATTGTCGTTCAGGAATGATTTTTGGAACTGAAGGCCACATGGCCGAAGGAACCAAAGAAAAACCAACTCCCAAAATCAGAATAAGGACAATTGCTAAGAATTTCATGTCAAGAAATGGAATGGAGAACATGGCATGAACAAAGATGAGCAATATGGAACCCAAAATCATAATGGAGGCTCCTTTTCCTTTTCTATCGTATAAATTTCCGAACAACGGAGTCAGCAAAATGGTGCCAAATGGCAGCATGGCAGGGATTGAACCAGCCCAGGATTCACTGATGCCAAATTTGTTTACCATCAAATCGGATGCGTATTTCAAAAAAGGAAAAACGGACGAGTAAAACAAAACGCACAAAATTGCGATATACCACCAGCCTTTGTTGGTTATAATGTTTAGGATATCAGATAATTTGAAAGACTCTTCTTCGGGCTCAAGTCTTTTTGCCTCAGCTTCAGAAGCATCAAGTTTTTTATCCATAAAGATATAAACGATGAACGAAAGCAGTCCGATAACAAGTAATATCAAGGCTAAGAGAATTGGTCTTGATAAATCTGTTACCCCCAATGCCTTCGCAATTGGTACTGAAGTTGCCAATGCTGCGGCTGTTCCCAAACGTGCTGTTGCCATTTCAAGACCCATCGCCAAGGCCATTTCTTTACCTTTAAACCATTTAACGATAATTTTTGAAACGGTAATTCCCGCAACTTCAACCCCAACGGCAAATATGGCAAACCCCAGAGAAGCCATAAAAACCTGAGCTTTTACATCGAACCATCCAACATGCCATAAAACACCATCAAGCGAGTGCGTTGAAACTGCCCAGTATTTTAATGCCGTTCCGGCCACCATTACTGTTGCTGCCATGAGGCCGGTGAAACGAACACCCATTTTGTCGAGTATGATCCCGCCTATAATTAACATCAGCAAAAACACATTGAACCAGCCATAAGCACTGTTGAAAAATCCGAAGTCTGAGCTGTCCCAGGTTAATTTTCCTTCGAGTAAACCCTTGAGCGGAGCCATCACATCGGTGAGGAAATATCCGGTTAACATCATAAACGACACTATCGCAAGTGCTGTCCATCGGGCGGTCTTCGAGTCCCGCAATGACTTTTTAATTGTTTCTGTCATAAATTTTTTTTTAAAAGATGTGGCGAATTTAAAATAAATAATGGAGGTAACAGATGTATAATCAGTATAAATATCTCACCTTACATCTGTACTTAAACACCAAACAAAAATCCGTGACGGTCAACAACACGTTTTTTTCATCGGTTGCGCCACATTAGTCATTAACGTACAAGAAGTTACTATTTTGCTTTGAGGAAAAATTCGCCATCCTCCATAAAACGATCGAGCAATTTATTTCCATTATCTAAAAACACAGCTTCTGCATTTTGAGTGGAAGTGACGAGGAAATTGACAGAATCTTGTTGAAATGATTGAATAACTACTTCATCGAAATCCTCTCCTTTAATCTTAACAGCATTTACAAGTGGTAACGACAAAACCTCCTTTACTTCGGCTAACTTCGATCCGTTTTGACGCGAAACCCTGGATAAATATTGCGCTACTTTAGCCGAATCGGCAATCTGGTCGTTAAACAGCCACCGATTTCCATCTTTTACTAAACGATCGGTCTTTTGTCCCGGAGTTTCCATGGTCACTTCGCTGATATTGCTTTTATCAATATTTGTAAGGGTTTTATCCCTAAAGGAATTCACGTCTTTACCAACACCAAACCCCACTTGTCCATCCACCACGTAAACGGTAGGTTCGCCGGGTAGTGCGGCATAAAAAATCATCTCCCCCTGTGGTTGACGTCCCGAGGCATCGGGTTGCGCATTTTTTGGCTGAATATAGTCGAACTTGCCCAGGATCAGATTGGCCAGCTCTTTACCACCTGCTTTTATTTCAACCCGTGTTCCCTTGTCGTTGGTGATGGCAAACTTTTCGTGATCCGCAGTGTTTTGCGAAGCTACCCGTTTTACTTTGGTACCATTGAGTAAGTCGATGGTATTTTTAACCAATTTGGGATCGGCAGCATACTGTTTTCCATCACTGCTTTTAATGATCCAGTGGTTTCCGCTGCGGCTCAGGGTGAAATCAGGAGCCCCGGCAGCCGGAAAAATATGTACCTGATCAACGCCTGTGGTATCGAATTGGGCAAGGACAGTCCGGTAATTGCTTTCGTTTTGCGTGCCGAATTGTGACCATAAAAAGATCGCCACGACCACTGCAAAAATGACGATTAAGATTGTATTTCTGTTTTTATTTAACATAACCTTCCTCCATTCTTTTTAGTCTTTGTTTTCTTCTCCATTGAAGTCTGAACAATCCATAAATAATTACAAGTATCAGTGGCACCAGGAAGTTGCCCCATTTCATGGTTGCTTTTTTGGCATCGCTCAACTGGTCGAGTGGGCGCGAGGTAATGGTTTTGGTGCGCAGATCGATCAAGCCGGTGGCATCGCTCATCCAATCGATTGAATTCACCATCAGACTGACGTTGTCGGGCTGAAGCTGACGCGGACGTTGTCCGGTACCATTTACCGCAAAATCCCCACTAGTGACCACCACCATACGTGCGTTATCCTTTCCGAAATTACCTTCCACCAATGCGGCCACCGTTTGTGGACCAGCCTTAAAATCGTTTTGGGCCCATTTGTGTTGCACATCAATGCTTACCGGAAGTTCCTGAATGCCGGTGTTTTCAGATGTTATGGCCAGTGGGGTGAACCTGAATGCGGTGTCACCGGTAAAGGTAATCGGGCTTGGAAATCCAAGCATCACCTGCTCAAGTCCTTTGGTAATGCCCATATCAGCAAAATGCGATACCAATGGCAGGTAAGGAAATTTTATCGGGGTCTGCATGTTAAAGCCGCCCATCTGCTGCATGACGTTTACGCTTCCACAGCTTGCATCCAACACAAAACCATCTTGTACCCGGATTCCTTTTTGTGCCAGCCAGGGTGCCAGGTTGTTACCCACTTTTTTACCCTGGAGAGTTTGTAAATCTCCTTCAACGGTGTTAAAGGCCACAAACAAATTCCCGCCGTTGTCCAGGTATTTATCCAGTACCCGGAAGGCTTCTAAACTAAAGGTGTCGGTGGGGGCACTGATTACCAGTGTGGTAAATTTATTAATGTCCTTGATGGTATCGTTCAGCGTTACGGGTTCCACCTGATAAAGTACGTTGAGCTCTGTCATCACCTGCTGATAGGCATTGATGGGAGGCTCTCCCTGGCCTTGTACAAACCCAATCAGCGGTTTGTTGGATACACTGAGTTTTTTAATGGCAGTGGTGAGATCGTATTCAATGCTTCCTTCCGGATTGATAAACGGAATCACCTCATTTTGGTTGTTCAGCGAGATAACAGCTCCCATAAAGACTTTCTGCTGTTTCATTTCATCCTTTTCACGGGCTTTGAATAAAACAGGGCGTACACCCGAAGAGATTGCTTCATTTTCGGTAGCCTGATCCTTGTTTGGATTTTCAAACTTAAATACCACGTTGCCATGTGAGAGGCTGTTGTATTCGGTAAGCATGTCCTGGAAGTTTCGCTTTACCTTGGCCAGATCCGGTGGTAGATCAGCGGTGAAATAGGCTGTTACCGTCACCGGGCTTTCCAGGTTGTTGAGGATGTCTTTGGTAGCTTTACTCAGTGAATACTGCCCTCCTTCGGTGAGGTCGAACCTGAAGAAAAACTTTTCGGAAATAACCGCTACGACAATAAAAATGGCTATCAACAACAGTATTGTGGACAGATATGATTTCTTTTTCATGATTCTTTTCTTTTGGGATTAAGCAAATCGTTTACGGATGAGCATAGATTCAGAAAACACCAGCATCAGGAAGGAGATGCCTGCAAAAAAGAGGATGTCTCTGGTGTCGAGAACACCACGGGTCATCGACTCGAAATGGGTGGAAGTACTCAGATAGTCGAGCACGTGGCCGGGAATGCCGGGCAGGCTTTGTCCGAGCATACCAAAGATGATTTGAAAGAAAATTCCGATAAAAAGTGCCAGCAGATAGCTGACAATCTGGTTGTTGCCAATACTGCTGGTAAACAATCCAATCCCGATCATCATGCTGCTGAATAATAGAAGTGCCAGATAGCCGCTAAAAACTTCCCCTGCATCAAGATTGCCCATCGTGGAAACACTGATAGGGTACGAAAAGGTAAGCAGAAGAGCGGTGGCAATCAGCAGCAACGAGGCTACATATTTTCCCATCAGTACCTGCCAGTTGCTCACGGGTTTGGTAAGCAACAATTCGATGGTGCCCATCCTGTTTTCTTCCGAAAGCAACCTCATGGTGAGTGCCGGAATAAAGAAAAACAGCGTCCAGTAAGCAATGTTGAAAAAGGGCATCAGGGTAGCCTGCTTTATAAAAAAGATGTCGTTTCCGTAAATCCAGGTAAAAAATCCGCTAAATCCCAGAAACAGGATGAGCAGGATATAGGCCATCAACGAATCGAAATAGGCCTGTAATTCTCGTTTGGTGATAATCCAAATTTGTTTCATATTCCTTATATTTTAATTCTTGACAGGTGATTCCATGGTTAATTCTTTGAAGATGTCTTCCAGCTTGGTTTCAACCGGAATGAGTTCGGTGAGGATCCATCCGTTTTTTACACAGGCATTGAATACGCCTTCCGCCAGGTTCTTCGATTGATCACCATCCAGATAAAACCGGTTTTGATCTTTGTTGATGAAATCCACTACCTTAACACCATCAATTTTTTGCAGGGCAGCGAAAATGCTGTCCAGGTTTCCACCAAGGATTCGCGCTTTGAGGATGGTCTTTCCACTGGCCTGGTTACGTAAGTCCTGGGTGGTTCCGTCGGCCACAATTTTTCCTTTGTTGATGATTAAAATCCGGTCGCAGGTGGCTTCCACTTCGGCCAGGATGTGTGAACTCAGGATGACCGTTTTTTCTTTCCCAATCTTTTTGATCAATTCTCTGATTTCCACAATCTGGTTGGGGTCGAGGCCGGTGGTGGGTTCGTCCAGGATAAGCACCTCCGGTTTGTGGATGAGTGCCTGTGCCAGGCCAACACGCTGTTTGTATCCTTTTGAAAGCTCACCGATTTTCTTGTGTTTTTCAGCTTCCAATCCACACAAATCAATTACATTCAACAAACTGCCGTGGATTTCCGGTTTCGGAATTCCGTGCAAATTGGCGACAAATTTTAAGTAATCAATTACCGGCATATCCTCGTAAAGGGGATTGTTTTCGGGCAGGTACCCGATGTTTTTCTTCAGCTTTTCGGGATCTTCATGGATGGAATAATTTCCAACATGAATATTTCCCGAATCCGGCACCAGAAAGGTAGTAATGGCTTTCATGGTGGTGGTTTTTCCGGCTCCGTTAGGACCCAGAAAACCAAGTACTTCGCCGGTTCGTACGCGGAACGAAATATTATCCACCGCCCGTTGCAATCCATAGCTTTTTACTAAGTTCTCAACAACTATATCCATAATGCTTTCTTATTTTGATAAATGGTTGAATAATTTGATTGCAAAATAAAAAAATTCATTCCTTAAGAAAAAGTCT
>PCUL01000417.1:217-1873 GCA_002771745.1 Bacteroidetes bacterium CG18_big_fil_WC_8_21_14_2_50_41_14 | reverse complement strand
GCTAATGTAGAAGGCGGAGGGGGAAAAGTATTGCTGATGCCATCGGGTCACGATACCGTGCATTCAGGGCTGACGATTGAAGACAACATTTATGACGGGTCGGCAAAGGTAATGACATGGGATGGACGTGTTATATACGATTACGAAGCCCTGGGCAGGGCATCACGCAAGGAATATGCGAATGCAGTTAAAATCATGGATCAATTTATTGGTAGAAAAGATTGCTTTCTTCCCTGTTTGAATATCTTCGACAAAAGTGGTGAATATATCGAAACTACCAACCGGGGATGGAGCCTGATTCCAATGCTCAGTAATATCAGCAAAGCAAAGCTGCTTGAATACGAGGTGAAGGAAGATGAAACACCCATTACAAACCCGGCTCTGATTGAAGAGAAACTGAACACGCTGTTTTACGATTCAGAATACGTACCGGGCAAAACAACATCCAGGCCATTTACTGATAAATCAGAATAAACCCTTAAGAATCAGACAAAACCCATGATTGATGCACTAACCCCTGAAAACCCCAAAAATAGTCCCCGGCGCGATTTTTCTCCCGAATGGACTTTTAGTGCCAGCCGCAGCAGCGGGCCGGGTGGACAAAACGTGAACAAGGTGAGTTCCAAAATGGAATTGCGGTTTCACATCATGGATTCATCATTGCTATCGGAAAGTGAAAAGGAAATGTTGACCGAAAAACTCGCCAACAAAATCAACAACGAAGGATTTCTTGTGCTTACGTGTCAGACTTCCCGATCGCAATTGGCCAACAAAGAAGAGGTGATTGAGAAATTTTACGCACTCATAGCCAAAGCACTTAAGCCCCGCAAGAAACGTGTGCCCACAAAGCCAGGCAAAGGCAGCATCGAACGAAAACTGAAAGAAAAAAAGAGGATTGCAGAAAAAAAGCAGCTGCGTAAACGACCGGATGAGGAATAAATCATACATGAAAACAAAACGTGCAGGCAGACCTTTTCAAGATCTTTGCCGGATATATTTTTTTCAACTGCTCGTTTTGCGTTTAATTCTGTCTATTCAATTGGTTGTTGTGGTGGAGTCCCCCTCCCTCGTCCTCGTTTGAGCGTAGCGGTAACGAGGATGAACTTTCGCGTGCCAACTTAGAAGTTGTCATGAAATTTGATAGCATGCTAAAAATCACGCGTTACCCCCTCCCTCGTCCTCGTTTGAGCGTAGCGGTAACGAGGATGAACTTACGCGTGCCAACCCCTCCCTCGTCCTCGTTTGAGCGTAGCGGTAACGAGGATGCACTTTCGCGTGCCAACTTAAAAGTTGTCATGAAATTTGATAGCATGCTAAAAATCACGCGTTACGCAAACGCTAAACGCGCGCCAGGGTTGTGTTGGTGCAATATTTTATTTTAGACCCCCTCTCTCGTCCTCATTTGAGCGCAGCGGTAACGAGGATGCAAGTTTGCCAATCATTTTGTAATGAAACCCAGAACCAACCCCCTCCACTGGCGCGCGAATGTTTCGCGTGCCTATAATACAATAATTTGTAAGTTAATAAAACGACTGATGGTTCAATTCTGGCAACCATGTTATGTTTTTAGACAACAGTAGTCGCACAGGGTTAGGGATATTGATAAAGAGCCAAAGTTGATTTTAATAGTCACGCGTTACGCTATCGATAAACGCG
>PCUL01000417.1:0-147 GCA_002771745.1 Bacteroidetes bacterium CG18_big_fil_WC_8_21_14_2_50_41_14 | reverse complement strand
ATGAAACATTTTGAATTAGAAAAAGTACGCCTGTTTTTTCGATTGTAATCGAAATTTCAGGTCAATCTGCCCATTAAAACGCCCGTTGGTCCTCCGTTACATGCACTCCCATCCCTCCAAACACAAAAACTTAGCTAAGTTCATTCA
>PCUL01000234.1 GCA_002771745.1 Bacteroidetes bacterium CG18_big_fil_WC_8_21_14_2_50_41_14 | reverse complement strand
GATTCCCGGTTCGGGTGCGTTATGCCCGCGAATTGAGGAATTCACCTGAAGAAATAAAAAAAATACTGGTGCCTTCCATGTCCGGCGTTCAGGTGCCTTTGGGCGAATTGGTGGATATAGGTTATACCCGTGGCCCTCAGATGATCCGCAGCGAAAACACCTTCCTGAACGGGTATGTGATTTTCGACAAAATATCAGGAAAAGCAGAAGTGGATGTGGTAGAAGAAGCACAAAAATACCTCCACGACAGATTCGCATCTGGTGAACTGGTGTTGCCTGCCGGCGTGAGTTATACCTTTGCCGGAAACTACGAACAACAAATCCGTGCCACGAAAAGGCTTGCCATCGTCATTCCCATCAGTTTGATGCTGGTATTTCTGTTGTTGTATTTTCAGTTTAAAACCATTACCGCTTCTTCCATCCATTTTTCTGGAGTGTTCGTAGCGTTCGCCGGAGGTTTTATCATGCTTTGGCTCTACAGTCAGCCCTGGTTTTTAAACTTTTCGGTAGATGGTGTCGAAATGAGGCATTTGTTCCAGATACACACCATTAACCTGAGTGTGGCGGTTTGGGTAGGCTTTATTGCCCTGTTTGGCATTGCAACCGACGATGGTGTGATTATGGGAACCTATATCCATCAGGTTTTTGAAGAAAAAAAACCTTCTACCGTGGCAGAAGTGCGCGAAGCAGTAGTGATTGCCGGTAAAAAAAGAGTTCGTCCAGCCATGATGACCGCTGCAGTGGCCATTATTGCTCTCCTGCCTGTGCTTTCATCTACCGGAAAAGGAGCCGATATTATGGTGCCGATGGCTATCCCGACTTTTGGGGGAATGATAATCCAGATCATGACCATGTTTGTTGTGCCGATACTTCAGTGTTTCTGGAGAGAAGGGGAAGTGAAGAAGGGGAAGACTTTGGAAATACAATAGATGGACGGTGGAAATACAATTGATGGTTCATGGAAATACATTGATGTACGTTGAAATACAATTGATGGACGATAGAATTATAATTGATGGAGGGTAGAAATACAATTGATGGACGGTGGAAATACAATTGATGGACGGTGGAAATACAATTGATGGACGGTGGAAATACAATTGATGGACGGTGGAAATACAATTGATGGTTCATGGAAATACATTGATGTACGTTGAAATACAATAGATGGATGGTGGAAATACAATTGATGGACGGTGGAAATACAATAGATGGATGGTGGAAATACAATTGATGGACGGTAGAAATACAATTGATGGACGATTGAGATATATTTGGATGTAATGTTTTGAAATTTGGTAGTTTAGCATTGAAATGGATTTATTAACCACTTAAATTAAATAGTTATGAATGACAGGAATTTTATCACACTAAAGGACCTGAAGGTCTATCAACTCGCCAGGGTTTTGTCTTCTAAAGCATGGGATGTTTATTGCGATCTGAATTTTGAACAAAAGAAAATCATGGGTGATCAATTTATCAGGTCAATGGATTCCATTGGTGCCAATATTGCAGAGGGTTATGGTCGTTATCATGCGATGGATCAGGTAAAGTTCTATCTCTATTCCAGAGGCTCTATGTTTGAAGCGAATTACCACTGGACATCACTCCTATTTGAAAGAAAAATCATTTCAAAATCAGATCTGGAATTTATTAACGCCCAATCAAAAGACCTGGAAGTCCGCCTGAACAACTTCATTTCCAGCACCCGCAAAAGCATTAAAAAATGAAAATGAAAACACTAATAAATTCTCAACCAGATAAATACGTGGACTCTGTTAACCGAACGTCAAAATTTCGATTCAAAAGAAAATATGACAGGATATTTCAACGTACATCCATGT
>PCUL01000273.1:33262-66026 GCA_002771745.1 Bacteroidetes bacterium CG18_big_fil_WC_8_21_14_2_50_41_14 | reverse complement strand
ACAAATGAAGGTCCTGCCTGTGTTGGTTGTCATAAAGTAAAGGACGAAAGAATTTTTAGCAGTGGAACCCTTGCCAAGGACCTTACCGAATCGTACGATATATTGGGAAGTGCCGGAATAGCTGCTGTAATTAAAAGCCCTCCTTTTCCTGTAATGACTGCTGCTTTTACGAATCATGACTTAACTGAAGAAGAAGTGATTAACGTGACAGCATACCTTAAAAATGTCAGTGAAGAACGATATTACCAGCGACCGACCGATTTCAGCACCACGTTTGCATTTTTTGGATTGGTGGTCTTTGCAACGATTTTTATGAGTACGGTCCTATTATATTTTAAAAGGAAAAAATTTCCGGTAAACCGGGAAATCCTCGACAGGCCTTCAAAAGTAATTAACTAAGCTAACATATATTTTTATGAGTTGGATTAAAGATTTAATTTCCCCAAAAACCCGTCAGTGGGAAGAGTTTTACCGAAACCGATATCAACACGATAAAGTTGTAAGAAGCACACATGGTGTGAATTGTACCGGTGGCTGTAGTTGGAACATACATGTAAAAGATGGTATTGTGGTTTGGGAAACCCAGGCACTCGATTATCCTTTACTCGAAAAATCGTTGCCACCTTACGAACCGAGAGGTTGCCAGCGTGGTATTTCGTTTTCCTGGTATCTGTACAGCCCAATACGGGTAAAATATCCGATGATACGAGGAGCTTTGCTGGATGTTTTTAATGAAGAAAAAGCCAAAACAGGTGACGCTCTGAAAGCCTGGGAAAATATACAAAACAACCCGGAAACCAGGAAAAAGTATCAGACAGCAAGGGGAAAAGGTGGCCTCAGGCGTGTTAACTGGGATGAAGCTCTGGAGATTATAGCTGCTTCAAATATTTATACTACCAAAAAATACGGTCCTGACAGGCTGGTTGGCTTTTCTCCAATACCAGCTATGTCAATGTTAAGCTATGCTGCAGGTTCACGCTTTTTACAATTAATGGGCGGTGTTAACCTCAGTTTTTATGATTGGTATTGCGACCTGCCCAACTCTTTTCCTGAGATTTGGGGAGAGCAAACGGACGTGGCCGAAAGTGCCGATTGGTACAACTCAAAATTTATCGCTTGTATGGGTGCTAATCTGGGGATGACCCGTACGCCGGATGTCCATTTCTTTGCTGAATCGCGACACAATGGAACCAAAACGGTTGTTTTTGCACCCGACTTTAATATGGTGGCCAAATATGCTGATAAATGGGTTCCTGTTCATGCCGGGCAGGATGGTGCCTTCTGGATGGCGGTAGTTCATGTTATTTTAAAAGAATACCATCACGAAAAACAAGTTCCTTATTTTATTGATTACACAAAAAGGTATACTGACAGCCCCTTCCTTGTTGAGGTTATTGAACAGGATGGAAAACTTGTTCCGGGACAAATGTTGAGGGCCGGGAAAGTCAATAAGTATAAAGACATCGAAAATGGTGAATGGAAATTTTTGAATATAGATTCAAAAACCGGTGACCTTGTTTGTCCGGGTGGAAGTTCGGGACATCGTTGGGACAGTAAAGACGGCAACTGGAACATGAAATTTGAGGATGCCGAAACAGGTAAAACGTACGACCCGATTTTAACTCTGCTTGATAAAAATGATGAAATCCTTCAGCTTAATTTTATTGAATACGGGATTGACGTGATCGCAAAAAGAGGCGTACCTGTAAAACATGTAGAAACCGTAGATGGCCTTGTAAAAGTAACAACAGTTTACGACCTTATCATGGCTCAATATGGCGTTGATCGTGGATTGGGAGGCGATTATCCGGCTTCGTACGATGAGAAAGAATCAGCCTATACTCCGGCATGGCAAGAAATATTTACCGGAATTGGCCCAAAAACCGTTTTGCAATTTGCTCGTGAATGGAGCCGAACCGCAGAAACAACGAATGGAAAATGCAGCATCATTATCGGGGCAGGGATCAACCATTGGTATCATAGCAACCTTATTTATCGTGCGGGAACAATGGCCCTTATGCTCACTGGCTGTATAGGGGTAAACGGTGGCGGGATGAACCATTATGTCGGACAGGAGAAACTGGCACCGGTTGATTCATGGAGTTCAATCATGTCAGGTAAGGATTGGCAGGGTCCTCCTAGATTGCAACAAACACCTATCTGGCACTACATGAATTCTGACCAGTGGCGTTATGATGGCAATCATTCTGATTATAATACGGTTCCGAAAAATGAGTTGTCTCAATTGCATTCTGCCGATATGACCGTAAAATCGGTTCGCAATGGTTGGATGCCATTTTATCCTCAATACAACAAAAACAATTTTGAAATAGTTGCCGATGCCGAAAAAGCAGGAGCAAGAACCGATGATGAAATTAAAAAATATGTAGTCGAAAAACTGAAAAGCAAAGAAATTGTCCACGCTGTAGCCGAGCCTGATGAAGAAGTCAGTTTCCCTCGTGTTTGGTATATTTGGAGGGGCAATGCGATTGGAGGAAGTGCCAAAGGGCATGAGTTCTTCTTAAAACATTATTTAGGGACGCACCACAATTCAATAGCTGAAGATGTTGCCGACCAGTTTGTAAAAGATGTGAAATGGCGGAGCGAAAGCCCTAAAGGAAAAATGGATCTCATCGTCAACCTGAATTTCAGGATGGATACATCGGCATTGTATTCCGATATTATACTTCCTGCTGCCTCATGGTACGAGAAAACCGACCTGAACAGTACCGACATGCATTCCTTTATTCATCCACTGTCTGCCGCCATCGACCCGGTTTGGGAATCGAAAAGTGACTGGGTGATTTTCAGGGAAATAGCAAGGGTTACCAGTGAATTGGCAAAAACCCATTTTAACAAACCGGTAAAGGATATTGTCAATACACCCATTTCTCATGACAGTGCTGGCGAAATCTCTCAACGCCACATTAAAGACTGGAGCAAAGGCGAATGCGAACCCATTCCCGGAAAAACCATGCACGGGCTTGTCGTTGTGGAAAGGGATTACACCAAAGTCTATGATAAGTACATCAGTTTGGGACCCAATATGAAAACAGGTCTGGGTGCTCATGGAAACAGCTACGATTCTACTGACTTTTACGAACAAATGCTGAATGATCGTGATCATGTCAGAAAAATTGACGGTGTTGAATACCCTTCCATTTATGAAGATGAGGAAGCAGCCAATGCAGTGCTTCACCTTTCAAGCCTCACCAACGGGGAGCTTGCGCACAGGGCTTATCAAGTTGCCGAAAAGAAAACAGGCCTGGCACTTTGTGACCTTTCAGAAGGAAACAAAAATGTTAGGATGAATTACAAAGATTTGCAGACCAGACCTCACCGTTATCTTAACTCACCGGTTTGGTCAGGATTACTGACTGATGGCAGGGCCTATTCAGCATATACCTACAACATTGAACGGTTGGTGCCATGGCGTACGCTTACCGGTCGTCAACATTTTTACCTGGATCACGAAGGTTACATCAAGTTTGGTGAGCACCTTCCAACCTACAAACCATCTCCACGGCCTGAGGCTTATGGTGAGTTACGGGAGACTGTAGCTACAGGAAAAGCAAAATTGCTGAATGTACTTACGCCTCACGGAAAATGGCATATACATTCCACCTACGGCGATACACTTCGGATGCTTACCCTATCCAGGGGTATGGAACCATGCTGGTTAAGCGAGGAAGATGCCGCAGCACTGGGAATAAAAGATAACGACTGGGTAGAAGTTTTCAATGACAATGGGGTATATTCCACCAGGGCCTGCGTGAGCGCAAGGATACCGAAAGGTGTGTGCTTTGTGTATCATGCCGTAGAACGTACTTATTCAACACCAAAATCACAGGTAAGAGGAGGAAAACGCTCTGGTATAAACAACAGTTTTACCCGAATTCATCTTAAGCCAAACCTGATGGTTGGTGGATACGGACAGTTTACCTACCACTTTAATTATTGGGGGCCTGTAGGTGTAAATCGTGACACTTTTGTATTGGTGCAGAAAATGGATAAAGTCGAATTTTAAAATAACCGAAAAATGGATATAAGATCACAAATTTCAATGGTGTTCCATCTCGATAAATGCATCGGGTGTCATACCTGTTCCATCGCATGCAAAAACATCTGGACCGATCGCAAGGGTGCTGAGTATATGTGGTGGAACAATGTAGAAACCAAACCCGGTACCGGCTATCCAAGCAAATGGGAAGACCAGGATATATATAAAGGCGGATGGGAGATGAAGGGCAAAAACCTGACTCTGAAAGGTGCTGGTAAGTTCAAAGGATTAAAGAATATGTTTCACAACCCTAATCTGCCTGTAATTGACGATTATTACGAACCATGGACCTATCAATACGAACATCTTTTTGAAGCAGAAGAAGGGGATGACCAGCCTGTTGCCCGTCCGGTTTCATTAATAACAGGGGAGTATATGACCCCAAAATCAGGCCCAAACTGGGATGATGACTTGTCAGGAAGCCAGGAATATGCACGAAAAGATGTGAATTTCAGAAACCTGTCGACCCAGGAACAGGAAGCCATGTTTCAACTTGAGCGGATGACAATGCACTATCTGCCCCGCATATGCAACCATTGCCTCAACCCGGCTTGTGTAGCCGCCTGTCCTTCTGGTGCTATTTACAAAAGAGGAGAGGATGGTATTGTACTCATCAACCAGAAAAAATGCCGGGCATGGAGAATGTGTGTTACAGCCTGTCCCTATAAAAAAAGTTATTACAATTGGAACACAGGCAAATCAGAAAAATGCTTGTTGTGTTATCCTCGTCTTGAATCAGGTCAGATCCCTGCATGTATGCATTCATGCGTTGGACGTATCAGATATCTGGGCGTCATGTTGTACGATGCCGATAAAATTAAAGCTGTTGCTTCTTGTCCTGAAAGCGAATTGGTTGACAGGCAACTGGAAATTTATCTCGATCCATTTGATCCGGAAGTTATAAATGCGGCAAAAGAAAATGGAATTGCAGATTCCACAATTGATGCAGCCCAGAAATCGCCAGTTTATAAATTTGTAAAAAAATGGGGATTGGCGCTGCCTTTACATCCCGAATTCAGGACATTGCCTAACTTGTTTTACGTACCGCCATTGTTGCCAACCATGGCTTTTGTTGAAAATGGTACTTATGAAACGACGAGTGAATCATTTTGGGGAGCTATTGAAAAATCAAGGTTGCCGATTAAATACCTGGCTAACCTGTTCAGCGCCGGAAATGAAAAGACAATAGAAGTAGTCTTGAAAAAATTGATGGCTGTAAGGTTGCACCGCAGAAATGTAACAGTTGGCGATTTGCCCGAAAATGAAGTCACGGACCCCATGAAAGAGGTTTCGATGGATAAAGATACGGCTGATGCCATTTTTCGGCTTACTTCTCTGCCTTTATTCAGTGATAGGTTTGTAATTCCGGCAGCTCACCGCGAAGAAGCCATGGAAATGCTGGAAAGTACGGCTGATGTGAAAGGAAACCATGGCTTTGGTTTTAAGGAACCACCTAAGAGAGGCTTATAACTAAGGAAATTTTTTATGAAAAATCTAAATCATTATAAAATATTGGCTAACATGTTCAGGTATCCTGATGAACACAATGTGGAATATTCAGAAGAATTTCTGAAGCTATGTGCAAGGGAATTTCCTGAAAAGGCATATTCATTAAAACAACTCTTTACAGATCACAGCCTGTTGACAATCAGGGAGCAGCAGGAATATTACCTAAAAACCTTTGATGTACAGGCGATATGTTACCTTGATATTGGGTATGTGTTGTTTGGGGAGGATTACAAAAGAGCTCAATTGCTTGTAAACCTTCAAAGTGAGCACAAAAAAACCGGGATAGATTGTGGCAGCGAATTGGGCGACCACCTGCCCAATGTGCTAACACTTCTCTCAAAAACAACAGACCCTGATTTTGCAGACGAACTTGGTTTCATACTTACCACTCCGGCAATCAGATTTATGCTTAGTAGATTCAAGAATATTCCTACTCATTATTATAAGGAAATACTGGAGGTTCTGTATGTGTTCCTGCAACGCGATTTTGACGGGAAGGGTTTGATGGAATTTGCAATGCCCGAGGAGGTATTTAATGGTGACAGGGATTTTGTGATGTCCTCACCCAAGTCTGTTATTTGCGATTCATTTTGTCATAAACATAAAACCAAATAATTATGTTCAATAATTTTTTCTTTATTGGGTTGCCCTATGCGGCACTTGCGGTTATGTTGGTCGGCTCCATTTTCAGGTACTTAAATTTTGGTTTTAAAGTATCTTCATTGTCCACACAATTCCTTGAAACCAAGGAGTTGTTTTATGGAAGCCGTCCATTTCACTGGGGCTTATTGTACTTGTTTTTTGGCCACTTAGTAGCATTTTTATTTCCCCGAAGTGTTCTTTTGTGGAACAGTATGCCAGTTCGTTTACTTATTTTAGAAATAGTCGCGTTTGGGTTTGGCATTTCTGCTTTCTTCGGTTTGTTTTTATTGATTGTGCGTAGGTTAAAGTATAAGCGGTTAATAGTGGTTGCCAATAAAATGGATATTGTTGTTTATGTTATCCTTGCGGTTCAGATTATTTCGGGACTTTGGATCGCCTTTTTTTTCAGGTGGGGGTCATCCTGGTTCGCCGGGACGATGACGCCATACATTCAATCGATTTTTATCTTTACTCCTGATATTGCAGCCGTTTCAGCCATGCCGCTTGCTGTAAAAATCCATATCATTTCTGGTTTTACAATGATAGGAATTATCCCGTTCACCAGGTTTATACATTTCCTGGTTTATCCGTTTTCCTATATCTGGCGGCCCTATCAATATGTAATCTGGAATTGGGATCGCAAGACAATCCGAAAATCGAAAAAACTGGTTAATGGAGTGAGGTCAAAGAATAATTAGTAACAGTGAATTACAAATTCTAATTAACATAAATCCACAACATGGCATTACCCGAATTAATTGATTTTAAACAGGAAAGGATTAGAACGCTTCATTATACCTGGATTGCGTTTTTTATCACTTTTTATGTTTGGTTCAACATGGCACCTCTGGCCACTACCATGCTCGAAAACCTTGACTGGCTTACCAAAGACCACATCAAGGTGTTGGCCATTTGCAATGTTGCCCTTACCATCCCGGCAAGGATTGTGGTTGGTGCCTTAATCGACAGGTATGGGCCCCGTATAGTTTTCAGCCTGCTGATGATAGTGATGTCAGTACCGGCATTTTTATTTGCTTTTGGAGACACATTTATTCAGCTGCTTATTTCAAGGTTAATTCTGGGTTCGATAGGTGCCGGCTTTGTGATTGGTATCCGAATGGTGGCTCAATGGTTTCCACCCAAGATGGTAGGCCGTGCCGAAGGTTTTTATGCCGGATGGGGAAATTTTGGTTCAGCCTGGGCGGCACTTACCCTACCCTGGATAGCCATTCACTTTTTTGGTGGCGAAGATGGCTGGAGATATGCACTGGCTATCAATGCCGGGGTTTCATTGGCCTATGGAATAGCCTATTATTTTTTGGTAAAAGATGTTCCGAAGGAAGGTGCTACCAAAGCTTATCATTTTGTAAAAACAAAAAGAACACAACCCATGACGGTAAGCTCTTACCGCGATCTGATCCAGTATCTTGTCTGGTCCTTTCCGCTGGTGGGAGCCATGGGAATATTGACCTGGAAAATTGGAAATGTAGTGGTTGATGGTAAGCCTATTTTATCTGATAATTTACTCTATCTCATTTATAGCATCTTAGCCTTTATTTTTGTAATACATGTTATCAAGGTATTGCAGGTGAACCTGCCCATCTTAAAGGCAGGTATACCCGAAAACGAAAGATATCGATGGGGAAATGTGGCTGCCCTGAACAGTACTTATTTTGCCAACTTCGGAGCCGAACTGGCTGTTGTTTCAATGCTGCCGATGTTTTTTCAGAATGTTTTCAGAAACATGACTAACAGCGAAGGCAGCCTGATTATGACAGCCACTTTTGCAGGGATTATTGCCGCATCGTTTGCTTTTGTAAACCTTTTTGCAAGGCCATTGGGTGGATTGCTTTCAGATAAAATGAACAACCGCAAAAGAACGATGCTAATATATATGTTTGGTATAGTCGTAGGGTTTTTCTTTATGGCTATTATTGCCAAATACGGTGAAATGGGTGCTGACGGAATTCGGCAACTCAATCCGTTATTTGATGGGATGTGGTGGCTGGTAGTGGCTGTTGTAATTACTATCCTTACTTCGATGTTCGTTCAGGGGGCCGAAGGAGCTACCTTCGCTATTATTCCCATGATTAAGAAAGAGCAAACCGGACAAATCGCAGGTATGGCCGGTGCCTACGGCAATGTTGGGGCTGTAGTTTACCTGGTGCTGTATTCACTGGTAGATGACAAAACCTTCTTTTATATTCTCTCTGCCGGAGCACTTACCAGTTTTATATTTTGTTGGATTATGCTTCGTGAGCCGAAAGGCTCGTTTGCTGATGAATAGTACTGCATTTTAATGGATTAGAAATTTTATAAAAATTACTTCCAAAATATGATATTATGCTGAAAATAAATCTATCGAACTGGAATGTCGAAGACGAGAATTTCTGGAAAAAAACCGGTAACAGAATCGCAACAAAAAACCTGTGGATTTCCATTCCTGCATTGCTTCTGGCATTCGCAGTATGGATTATGTGGAGCATCATTGCTACTAAAATGAAGGCGTTTGGCTTTAATTTTGGCATGATTACAGAAGGTATGAGCCATGAGGAAGTAACCGAAACGTTAAAGGAAATCAATAACCTTTACTATACTTTACCTGCTATAGCCGGGCTTGCAGGTGCAACACTCCGAATACCAAATTCATTTTTGATTTCGTTAGGTGGAGGCCGGAATGTAATATTCACGACTACCTTATTGCTGCTTATACCGGTTATCGGGGTTGGATTCGCTTTGCAGAATGTAAATACACCATACCTGACTTTTGCAATTTTTGCAGCACTTTCTGGTTTTGGCGGAGGTAATTTCTCGTCTTCTATGAGCAACATCAGCTTCTTTTTTCCAAAACGGATGCAGGGAACCTCACTGGGGCTAAATGCCGGAATTGGCAACCTGGGTGTTGGTGTTATGCAAAAAGTAATTCCATGGATTATTGGTTTTTCTTTTTTTGCTGTTGTTGGTAATGATGAACTTAATGTTCTTGGTGAGGTTTTATCCGGATTTCAAAATGCAGGTTGGGTCTGGGTTCCTATACTTGTACTGGCGGCAGTTGCTGCATTTTTTGGAATGAACAATGTAATTACAGGTACTCCAAAACTGCCTTCTACTTTGCAGGGGATAGGAAAAACCTTGTATATGACTGGTTTAGGGCTTATTGCAACATTTATTGGAGCCTATTTATTGATTGGTTTGCATTTAAATACCTGGATCGTATTGCCTGTCGTGGTTATTCTTACTCTGGTGCTTATGAAATATGCTACTCCTGGAGATATTAAAACAAACCTGAACAAGCAATTCGCCATATTTAATAACAAGCACACCTGGATCATGACCATTATTTACACGATGACCTTTGGTTCATTTATTGGCTACTCGGCAGCTTTTCCTAAGTTGTGCCAGGACATATTCGTGTATAGCAATCCTGAGGATCCATCGTACCTCAATCCCAATGCACCTAATTTTTTAATGTGGGTTTTTCTTGGTCCTGTAATCGGCGCGTTAATTCGCCCGGTTGGTGGCTGGCTCTCTGATAAAATTGACAGTGGCGCAAAGGTAACAGCCATGAGCACCATGGTACAGATTCTGGCAACAGTTGCTGTAGCCTATTTTGTAGTACAAGCAAAAAACAGTTCCACTCCCGAAGAATACTGGTGGCCATTTTTTGGGTGTTTTATGATTCTGTTTTTAACCACAGGCATTGGAAATGGTTCAACATTCCGAAGCATCCCCTATATTTTCAGTAAAGAGCAGGCCGGGCCGGTTCTTGGATGGACTGCAGCCATTGCCGCATACGGCGCTTTCATTATCCCAAAAGTATTCGGACAACAAATTCAAAATGATACACCAGAGTATGCGCTGTATGGCTTTGCAGTGTATTATTTAATCTGTTTATTTCTTAATTGGTGGTTCTATCAGAGCCCCGGAGCAATAATAAGAAACCCGTAATTATGAACTGCAATAACTGCACTAACAAACGGTGCCCAATCAATATGTACTGCTTACCCGATTGGTTGGCGTACACGCAAAATAGTAAATCCAGTCTCTATCTTCCCGCAAATTATTCTATTTTCAATGCAGGTGAACTCGTAAAAAGTATTTATATTTTGTGTTCAGGTAAAGCAAAAGTCATGTTGGAAAAAGAAACAAATAAAGTAGATATAATTCGACTGGCGGGCTCTGGGCAGGTACTTGGCCACAGGGGATTTAGTGAAAAAATGGTTTATCCTATATCTGCAAAAACACTTAACGAATCAGAAATAGCATCCATTTCAAATGAAGACTTTTTTAAACTCGTGAGAGAAAATAAGGATCTGGCCGTTTACATGATGATGTTTTTCGCGGATGAATTATTATTGTCTGAACAGACCTTCCAAATTACAGGCATGCGAACCTCGCGAGAAAAAGTGGCCTATACATTGGTTAGGATGATTAATGCTTTTAGTTACGCTAATAACATTTCCAAGCAAATTGACTTTGGCTTAAGTTTGCATGAATTGGCTACTTTTGCAAAAATTTCGCGATCCAACTTTTCTCGGGTATTAGCTAAATTCATAGAAGAAGGCGTCCTGAGAAAACATATATGGAATTATTATGTTGCCGATGAGGCTGCATTAGCTAACCTTGCCGGCATGGAAATACAGTAAAAATTATTGCTGCTTTGGTTATCTCAATTATCAAATAATATTACATGAAAAGAAAATGTGAGACCTGTACACATTATAAATGTATCATCAACAAGTATTGTTCACCAGAGTGGAAAACCTTAATCAGTTTTCACAAAACATCCATGCTTTATCCTGCCGGAGCTACAATATTTTCTACCGGCGATCCCATTAAAGGTATATTCCAGATTTATTCAGGTAAAATTAAAGTAGTTACAACAGATGGTGAAAAGGAACAAATCATTCGGTTGGCTAAAGAGGAACAATTGTTAGGTCATAGAGGATTTGGTAAAAAAATGATCTATCCGGTAACAGCCATTGCCCTTGAGGATTCGGAAGTGACATTTATACCTGTTGATGTATTCTATAGTGCAGTAAAAGCCAATTCAGAATTTGCTTTCCAAATGATGCTATTTTATGCCGATGAACTCAATGCTGCTGAAAAAAGAATGAAGTTGACGGCAAGCTTAAAGGCTAAAGAAAAAGTGATTGTAGCACTTATGACGATTATCAGGGCCTTTGGATTTAGTAGTACCGATAATACATTGCTTGAATATACTCCGACACGTAAAGATATAGCAAGCATAGCCGGAACTACTTACGAAACGATGATCAGGGCTTTGAGTTCCCTTGAGAAATCTAATATTATTGTTCAGGAAGGTAAGGCGATCAGAGTGCTGGATCTTGCATATCTGGAAAAACATTGTTTGTTGGATTGACAACATTTGTTCTTATTTTTGGCAAGAAAGGGTCATTCTAAAAAGCTGAAGTAAAATCAAAAAATAAAAATACAGTAAAATAGAAAGATTGACAATGATTCGGATAAACCAGCCGGACAAATAATTACTGGCTTTTATTGGTAAATGTTACGTTTTAGTCCCTGGTATACACATGCACGCTGTTAGCTGCTGACGGAAGGTAATTTACGCCAAACCAGCAAACCAGTAAAACTACAAACGCCAATCCAAGGAGCCATAGAGCCCAAAGTTCTTTTTGATCATGTTGATACCGGATATGAATATAGACTAAATATACTATCCAGGTTAAGAATGCCCAGGTTTCTTTGGGATCCCACGTCCAGTAATGTCCCCAGGCTTCTTTTGCCCACAGAGCTCCAAATAACAATCCTAAGGTTAAAAAGGCAAATCCAATGAACACCAGATTATCTGCTAATGCGATTGTTTGATGACCGGACTCCCCGCCTTTAAAATAATGAAACGCCAGTCCCTTAATTGCCACCAGACTACTGGCAGCTAATAGTGCATATGAAAAAATATAAACAATCACATGAGGTACAAACCAGGGACTTTGTAAGGCAGGCATCAGTGTTTTGGAATAATTTTCCGGGTAGGCGAGGTTAAACCCCAAAAACAGACAGGCCAATAGCAGACTGTACACTAAAAACCACTGGTATTTCCATCGTTGGTAGGTGATTAGCCCAATGATTGGTAGAAAAAAGCTGTACCACAATCGCGTTTCTCCCAATGTACGCATCGGTGGACGGTCGAGTATCATCCATAGTTTGAGCAGGAATAAAGTAAGTACAAGTTGTCCTAGAATCACCAAAGTAATGCCCAATTGTTTTACAAGATTCGATTTGCCGATGGCGTTCATCAGCATTCCGATTATCCATCCCAGTATAGTGAGCAGGGCATAGTTAGGGAAATTTATCCACGTCATAAGTCAGTAGGTGTGTTATTTCGTCCGGACCAGAAAAGGGTTATCGCACCGGCAATCATCATGAATATTCCTGTATATACAAATGGTAACCAGGGGTCACGAACAAATTCGATGACCGAAGTATCTGACCAACGACCCAGTTGATCATCATACCCGACCTGATAGATCTCCCATCCTTTCACTTTGGCAGGTTTATTCACTTCCAACTCAACAGCGGTTGTCTCTCCCTCAGGCGTTAGAATGTCAATTTTAGAAAGAAACTTCTTAGGTTCAGGGTAGAACATAATCAACGAAAGTTGGTCGTTAATTTTTAATGCTTCGTAGGAATGATTAAAACTCCCACAACTGACCCAACCTACCACTGTATCCGATTTGTTTTCTGAAATTGCTTCCGCTTTTACCGCCGGGGCGGCACCTGTTTCATTATTAAGATAATAGGCCTCACCTGCCTTACCCGACTGATCAAGATAGGTTAACACCCGGATATCCCATCCAAGCATGTTTCCTGAAGCAACTGAATCAACAAGCATAACGTTCTTTCCATTTTCATGGAGAATCTTTCCGGTGATATTGTCAACTATCCCAAGTTTTGGTGCATATTGTTCCAGGACAAAATCATTCAAACGAATCGCAACAGGCATTTCCACCCACACATTGTTTTTCTTATCAAATGCCTGCCATTCGATCTCTCCTTCTTTAACCTTCATTTCAAGTCGTTCAACCTTGGTAGCACCAAAAGTGGCTGAAAAAATCACGATCCACAGTCCCAGATGATTCAGGATATAAGTTACATTTTTTGTTGAAAGCGGAATTATGCGTTTGGTAGCGGCAATTCCCAGCACAACCAACAAATAGACTAAAATCAAGAGATAGGGCCAGGAAGATGTGACGTGTGACAGTCCCAGTTGTACCACCCAACCGGAAGCGTATCCATCATGTTGCATGGTAAGTCCCATCAACAAAGCCATAAACGTAATCCCGGTAACAGCACCGATTGCGGCATGAATTCCTGAAAGCCACAAGATAAAGACTTGTTTTCTGAAAAATATTCCGGCAGTAAAAATAAATATTACCAACAGCCCTGCGGCGATATTTAATGAGAGGTTAGTAAATTCAGGTACTCCCGTGCCACCGGATGCCCACTCAAGCGCAAAGCCACAGAGCAAAAGCCCTGCAACGATAAAAAAACTTTCTCTATATCTCCATGGGTTGCTCCATATGGGGTTATTGTATCTTTTTTGTTGAATCATAGGATAAAAAAAAGCCCAAAGAAACAGTTTTTTACAATAACTTCCCGAAACTTCCCAATAGAAGAAGGGTTATTAATTTATAAGATACATAACCCTTCCGTAAATAAAATCAATCAGTTTATTTATTATAGATAACAGGCATGGAAGCCTCGCGCGTCTCAGCCTCTTTTTCCCACTGCGATAACAAATTCTTTTTAAAGGACTCCTTTTCCTCAATTAATTTCTCCATGGGTAATCCAATATACTCCTGAGCTTGGGCTTTGGTAGTAATGTTGGGATAAGGAACTTCTCCTTTGTAGCCTAATTCAATTAGTAATCGAGCCAATTTAATGCGACCTTCCTGAGCTATGTTGATCCCACCTGCGATTACTCTGGAGATTTCAACTGGTGAATGGAATGAAGCACCATGTGATGCTGCTGCATAATCCCAACGCCACTGTGCATGACGAATGTCCATCAGAACAGCTTTCATCTGTGCATCGGTAGCTCCCAAATCCCATGCCACTTTAGCCTCAACATGCAAGCGAACACATAATTTTTCGAGTATATCACGATTTTCTATAATCTTATCTTGACGCTCATATACATCATTGATTAATTGTGCTGTTTTTTCTTTGTGACATACCATACATGAATTTTCAATATTATTCAATGGAGATTGAATATGGTGGTCGGTAAATTTTTTACCCCCTTCGCTCATATAGGGCATGTGACAATCGGCACAGCTGACGCCACGTTGAGCATGAACCCCCGTGAGATAAGTTTCGTAGCCCGGATGTTGCGCTTTAAGCATGGGAGCTTTACTCAGTTTATGCGTCCAATCGCTAAATTCTTTGGCATCATAGTAGGCTTCCATCGCCTCAACACTTTGACCATTGTCCCATGGAAAAGTCAGATAATTGGCTCCTTCAGCACCCTCACTGTGTTTATCAAAGTAGTATTCCACGTGGCACTGGGCGCATACAAGTGAACGCATCTCCTGATGGGTGGCCGTAGTGATGTCTTTTCCCTGACGCTGAAAGGCTTCTACTAACGCCGGGCGTGAGATTTGAAGTTCCATGGTTTCGTTGTTATGACAATCGGCGCAACCAATGGGGTTAACTATCTCTGCACCCAGTCGTGCCCATTTTCCGGTATAATATGCAGCTACTCCTTCTTCGTTCATTATACGGGGAACATCCGGGCCTTTACAGGTCCAGCAAGTGGAAGGCATTGGTCCGTCATCAGAACCAGTTGGCCCACCTGTGCGAAGGGTGTTACGTAAATCTTCGATAGCATACGCGTGACCTCTTCCCTGATTATAGTCTTTGGAGAAACCGTAACCGGCCCACATGACGACCAGTCGTGGATCTACTTCCAGCATATCTATTTTGGCATTTCCGTTATATTTGGATCGGAAATTACTCTCTTTCATTTTTTCGTAAGAGTTGTACTCGGTGGGATAATTTTTACCCCAGACTTCGTTTCGTGGTTCAAATTTTGCAATTTGAACTTCTGGTTTCCAAGTGGTTTGCTGCTCTGCTCTGCGCTCGGTTACCGAAGAGGCCAGTAGACCCAGAAAGAAAACCACGATCAGGGTGGCAAAAAATAACACCCAATTTAATAAAGGACTTCTTTTCTTATTCATGACTTTAGTTGTTTAATTCTTGGTTTTTGACTTTAAAAGGTTGTTGATCCATGTGGGAATCGGAGTTTTGGTTTGGGGAATCTGTGCATTGGGCACGGATGAAAGACTGTTTACTCTTCCATGTGGAACTTCGCGATGACACTCCCAACATTTGCGACCTTCGGTTCTGAAATGGTCGAAACTTAGTGATTTCGAAAGCATTTTATTGTCGGTGATGAGTTCATTGTGGCAACGGACACAATTTTGCTGTACAACTTCGGCGCCGGCCTCTTTAATCATAATTACCTGGGGTTCTAATCTCAATGTAAACATGGTAGCATGGCGCAAGCCATCTTTGGCCTTAAAGAAATATTTGTTGAATACATTGTCCTGAGGCACATGGCAGTCGTTGCATGAAGCACGCTCCCGATGAGAACTATGAAACCAGGTTGCATATTGAGGGTTCATCACATGACAGTTAATACATGTTGTAGGATTGTCGCTTAAATACGAGACTGCATTCGATACATAAATCAGGTAAAGAGCCAAACCAAACAGGATACCGCTCACCACCACCACGGGGACTCGCCAGGATGGTGGAGGAGTGAGTTTATGAAGTATGTTTGACATGGTATCAGGGTTAATTAATTATAAGTGATAAATTGATTCTGCTATTCCATTATTTTTTAATAAAAAAGGTTGGCTTAAAGGTAAGCATAATCCAGCCCCAATTGTTAGTGTTTTTATAATTACCACCAGTGATTATTTGTAGTGTTTCGGTTCCCAACATTTGTGAGTATCCTCCACTAATATCAAAGCTGTTGGTTACTTTGTAAACTACCGAGAAGTCAATTTCTGTACCTAAACCATTGCGATAGTCTTTCCATTCTCCGGTAATGTCTTTTTTTGCCACTGTTGCAGCAGCCATAAAATAATGTGGTACCAGTTTAAAGGTTAATTTTTCGATGCTATAGGTAAGTGGCAGGTACAGGTCGATTAACCCATTGCTTTCGTTGTAACTGCCGACATAAAAGTAATCCATCCAGCCGTTAAATTTGTGATTGGTACCGTAATGGGGTGTAAACGATTTGTCTTTTTCTTCTGTCTGGCCTTGGTCGACTGTATTTGTTCCTGAGAGATATTCACCACCAATTCCTATCGTGAACTTGTTGGATAGCTTGTGACTGGCATTTGCAGAAAAATACATGGCGCTCAGGTCATTATTCCTGGCATTTTTCCCCACCTGGTAATACGCTGCAACATCAAATGTAAATTCGTCTTTACCATAAGTAAAACGAGGTCCAAAAGTTTGACAATAAGCTATATTTTGAGTTACAGAGTCCTTTGCATAAGCCATGCCATTATTTAAGGCAAGAAAACTTAATCCTGCTTTTCCGAAGTTGCCGTGATACCAGATATACTGTAATGTTTTGTAACTATTTACTGTGTAGTCTGTCTTAAACAGGCTTTCTCCATTTGCATTATAGGCCAGACCTAACTCGATGTGGTGTATCTTAGAAGGGTAATATTTTATAATGGCTGCATCATGACTTCTGGCTTGCTGCGCCCAGCCCACATTTCCGAAAATTCGTGAGTCATCGTACACAATCTCCTGACGCCCTACTTTTATCGATAATCTTTGATTAATCATGGCTTCGCCCCAAGCTTCATGTATGGCAGGACCATTGATATCGGAGGTGTTCAGTTGACTTACGTCTCCCCAAACACGAACATCCTGTATTACCAACCCAACTTTAAAATTCTCATTGGCAAAAAATCCGTTTAAGCGTGTACGTTGTGAAATAAAAGAGACCCCGTCGGCTCCGTCGGGACTTAGTGTTTTATAACCATGGCGATATTCGAAACGTGGACGTATTTCTCCTGAAAGGTTAACCTCCTGTGCAAATAATCCCTCGCTGGCAAATAATAACAGGAAAAGAATTGAAAGATAAAGGCTTAAGTGTTTCATCGCATTCATTTTTATAATATATTAAGTATTAATTATCTTAAATGCAAAAATAGCAGCTTTTTTAAATAATAAAACGGCCTTATCTAATTTATAAGGAAAGCAAATAAAGAAAAAAAAGCAACGAAAACAGGGGATGGTTATTAATGAACTATCTATTTGTAACCTTTTATATACATATTAAGTGCTCACTGGTAGTTGAATTAAATTGGAAATGGGATTAGCCTAAGAATCAGTATCATTAGATGAATTATTCACCAAACATTTTAGGCATGATTCCTCAGACAAAGGCGTTAGAATTAAAATGAATCTTAAATTTTAGCTAACTCTTTTATTTCGTTTAGTTTTTTATCCCAATCATTCAAATACAACTCTTTAATCGTTTTTTCAAAACAAATTTGATTATTGTACATTTCAGTAAAAAGAAACCACCTTTGTCTCTCATATACTTTTTGATTTGAGATTAAACCATTTTCAGTTTTTAAGATATCATCGAGAACACCATTGACGACTTGGAAATACAATCTTTCTTTTGACCTATAATAGTAATGGATTGCTGATTTATGAATTCCTGCTAAATCAGCAATTTGTTGAAGTGTAGTTCCATGATATCCGAACAACAGAAAGATGCTATTCGCAGCGTCTAATATCTTAGCTTCGGTGTTTAACTCAATTTTTGCCATGTTAACAGGTTTAAAATCTTAATTTCTCGGTCATTATGCCAAATCGGATGACTTCCACTTTTTCATTGAAATAAATGTTGTAATAATCCATTCCACTGTAAAATTCCACAAAAAGACCGATGTCCTCCAAAAAGGAAGGATGGTAGAAAAAAGTAAGGTTCAGGTTAAGCCTGTCTGTTGACAGGGCACTCCAGTCATCGACCTGTCCAAACATCCACATAACCTCAGCTTGTATGGATATAGCCGGACTTTTTTGACTAAGTGAATTCGCAGCAAGTGGTATTTTATAAACTGACAAAGCATTGTGCCACCTCACCATGCTATATTTCCCTTCAAGCTCCTCCAGGGACCATCGCGGGGGATGTACTTCGACAAAAGTGTTAAAGAACTGGGTGGCATTCAAATTAGCATTAAACCTGTTGAATATCAAACCTGCCTGCAAAAAGTTAGTGGAAAAGCTCCCGGAGATCAAATTGATATTGCTGTCAGGCAAATAAAAATCGCCCTCCTGTCCGTTGGAATGGTGTGCGATTCGACCAAAAAAGGTGTATTGACTTTTAGTGCGGTTGGCCTCAAGCGCATAATAAATGGTAATTTGTGGAATATAACTGGGAGTGCGCACCGGAGATGACTCTTCCTGGTACATGCGAATGATCACCTGTGGTGTGAGCACGCCCATCAAGCGGGCATTTTTACTTTTTCGGATCAAGAAATCAGGAATAATATTGGCCTCAAACCATATAGGAGCCAGGTTTCCTATATCGGTTGGAAAAGTGATGTAATTGTTTACCTGATTTACTTCGGCAATGGCGGCCAGGTTTATCGGCTGAAATTTAGTGTCATCCTCCTGGGCCATTACTTGACGGAATGAAACAAATGCTAAAAACAGGATGATAAGATTTTTCATATCAACGGTATAATGCGATTCCAAAACCCAATTCAATTATGTCAGTAATTGGGATTGAGCTATTTCCGACTTTACTAGCAAGATACAATCCACGGGTACCTATACGAGCGTATATAGCGATTCCGGATGCAGGGGTTTTCCGGGCCAGCCATTTGGTTTTTAATTCACCCCCAATAAAAATCCCGGCATTTCTGCCCGGCGACCACCAATAATATTCGGGAGGGTAATGTGAAGGCAGATTTATCCAATATTCACTTCCAAAAGTATGGTGTATAAACCAACCAAAGTTAAGCGGGAGTAATTGATAATTTTCTGATATGCGAATCCTGATGAGCTTGGCCGTAAATTGTAAACTCACACTTGACAAGTCATCGATTGCGATTCCTTTGGGCACATATCCATAGAAAAAAGTGGCATCGATGCGCTGATGGACAAAGGTATACCCAACACCGGCTGACATAAAACCAATCCCTCCTGCATATTGTAATTTTGCATAATCGGGCAATAGCCAATCGTACTTTCCAACATGTGATTGTGCCTGCGTATTGTTAATGAAGGTCAGTATACACAATAATAAAAACCAATGACTAAAATGCCTCATTTTCCACATATATTTTATCCTGATAAATTTTTACTAAAGTCATCATCCGGTGCTCCACGCCATATACGTTTACAAATGGAATACTGTCGGCAGTAGGATAATAGACCTCATGATGGTGTTGGTGACCATGAACAGACATAATTACGTTGTTATGCGCAGATAGTGACTGATAAAAGCCCAATTCTAATTCCGGATCAAAACCAATACCTGGTGGCATATGAAAAACAACAACCGCCTTGGAAAAATCATCCGAAGGAAAAAGTTGTTGTGATAACCAGTCAAGATTGGGCACATTGCCATTGTACCCAAATTCAAGGCTGTTCGTGTTGAGAAATACAAATTTAATGTCCTGATATACAAAACTGAAGTCAAAATCACCAAACATTTCTTTATAAGCCTCTAAGCCGTTGCCAACCAAATCATGGTTTCCTATTAATACCAGGTAAGGAACTTGAAGATTTAACAAATAACTATTTCCCCAAAGGTATTGTTTCGGCAAGCCAAAATCAGCGATATCGCCAACGTGAATCACAAAATCAATGTTCGGTAATGTGTTTACTTTGTCAACAAAGTAGGCCAATTCATCAAAGTAATTGTGCGTGTCGCCGGTAAAGGCAATTGTGATTGTATCGCTCTGGTTTGTCTTTAATAACCTATCCAGGTTGGTTGCATTAACACCTTTATTTTCACCCTCAAAATCAATTTGATATGGCGAATAATCAAACAACCCCTCACATGAAATAAGGAACATTGTGCTTAAAAGCAATATGATTTTAAAGGTTGTTCCCATACTTTTTGATTACAAGTAAATAATGCTGACCAATATTTCTTTGTTGCCTTCCAAGTCGAAGGATGCTTTGCGGAAATTGGGACGATTGAAGATACTTATCGACTGATAGTTGGAAAAGCCAATGCCCTCTTTTGGCAAGACGATCCCCTTTTTTATTTTACCATCATTGTCTTCATCATGCAATATGTTTACAGCGTATTTCCCCTCTGGCAGGTTCTCGAATGTTACAGATGATGCCCCATTTACAATTTTTCCGGTCAGCATCACCAAATACTTTTCATAGTGTTCATCGGGGAATGCATCATTTTTATTATACAATGCAAAAACTACCGAACCTTCAGAGTTGCGAAGTCCATTCACATCGACTTTTAACGAGAAGCCTGTTACAAACGCCGGTACTTTAAATGAACTAAGGAGGATTATTAAAAGAAATCCAATAAGAGGCAAATTTTTTTTGAATACCAATTTCATAGATGATCGATTAAGTTAATTTATTCTGTTTTCAGTAAATGATTAATAACTCTAAAAGTATTTATTATCAGCCACATGCGCTGAAAGTTACAAATTGGCTTTCAATGTAATATTTCCTACCTCTTGTACATATTGACCTTTAAATTCAGCCGTCCTTAATTTTTGGCTAATGGAAATGCTGAATTTTGGCATTTCGAAATTCAGGCCAACATCGTATAATACGGTAAGTCTTTCAATTTGATCCTTATCCAGCGTATAGGCACCCGTTTGGGCAGTCATTTGATATATCAACCCTCCTTCCAATAAAGCATTGCTTAACACAACCCTGGCAACAGGTTTCATAAATACGTACAGCTGAAACCTATTTTCTGAAGTGCTTATCGAATTGGAGATACCTTCAAAATAGTTATTAAATTTTCCTATTCTAAGTAAGAAACCAATCCCGGCTGCATTATACAGTGTGCCACTATAAGTTTCAACCACACCAACCAGCAAAATGCTTCTTGAAGGATATAGCAGTTGCTTTTCTATATTAATGTTATAGTTTAATAACAAATCGTTTGCAACTTGGTTATCCCAGCCTTGAGGTTTTGTATAGTCAATCATACCGTGTATCCAGGTTTGACTTTCCTCGGCTAAACTCCACGGCCCAATCACTCCAATAAATAATTCTGTTGTAATTTTTATGTTTTCAATGTTATCGAAAGATTGAAGGGAATGTATGGAATACAATGCGCCGGCATAAGGACGGTCATCGTATTGAATTTCTTTTACATCAATATGCTTTGGGGTAAACATAAATTGAGCTATGCCCCAACCATAGACATTGTTATTCTCCGAAATGTGAAGTAAAAGTGATGATGGAAATTTTGCTTTTTGTTTTTTTGTATAATACATATCTATTCTTAGCCCATTTGTATAGTACCTGTCAGTACCAGAACCACGAAAATTGAGAAAGTCATTGTCTAAAAAAATACGTAACGAATGTGGCTGATTTACTGTTTGTCCAATGAGGTTGTTGCAGCAACTCAATATCAACAGAAGGATAATAAATTTTAAAGTTTTCATGTGTTTAATAATGTAAATGATAAAAATCAACAATCATCTTTCATCAGTTATTTCTCATTGATTTGTTTTTGGTTAAAACGGGCCTTAATCGAATCCACTACGTAATAAACCATAGGGACTAGATAAACCGTTAAAATCATGGATGACAGCAAACCTCCGATGATCACCCATGCCAGGCCGTTTTTCCATTCGCTGGCTGTACCTTGTGCCAATGCGATTGGCAACATTCCGATTGCCATGGCAAGCGTGGTCATTAAAATGGGGCGCATCCGTTCTTTGCCTGCAATGATCAATGCCTCTTTATAATGTTTGCCCTGTGCTTTCAACTGGTTGGTGAAATCCACAATCAGGATGGCATTTTTTGTAACCAATCCCATAAGCATGATTAATCCTAACTGTGCAAACAAAGTCAGGTGGTTTAGCGATAAGTTTAAGGCCAGGAAGGCGCCGATAGCTGCCATTGGTATGGCGAATAGTGCCACAAACGGGTAAATATAGCTGTCATAAAGGGCTATCATGATCAGGTAAATCAGGATAAATGAGATTAGGAGCACCGAGCCCAACGCACCAAAACTTTCATCCTGCGTTTTGATATCTGCCCCCCAGGTTAATTTTACACCTTCGGGCAATGGTTGCGTTTTCAGAAAGCCAATTGCCTCATCTGCAAGTGTTCCCGATGGCCTGCCAAATGATTCGGAAGTAATGGTTACAGAAGGTTGACGATCTAATCTTTCGAGCAACGAAGGCGAATTGTCTTGCCTGACTTCAGCAAATTGAGACACTTCAATGGGTATGTTCATTTGGTTTACGATGGAAATGCGTTGCACATCTTCGTAATTTTTTCTGTCAAAATCATCCAACCATATCCTAACCGGGTATTCTGTTCCATTTTCGGTTAACGTGGCATCATCGTTTCCGGTAAAGGCTGTCCTTAAATTTAAACCAACATAAGCAGTCGTTAATCCCAACCGTTGCATCTTATCTTTGTCGGGGATCACCTTGAATTCAGGACTTCCTTCTTCTACTGATAACTGAACATTATCGGCACCTGGTATTTTCTCAATAGCAGCTTTCAGTTTATCCCCGGTTTTCATAACCAAATCGAGGTCGCTTCCGCTCAGGGTTATTTTGATGGGCGCCTGTTTTGGCAGTAAGCCAAGAACTGCCATTGAAAAGTTTACTCCTGAAAATTGTTTTTTCAGCTCTTCGCGAAGCGATTTCATAAACGACTCCGTTTTGATGTCCCTTTCCTTTTCTGGTTTTAGCTGAATGGTAAATTCTGATAAATTGGCAGAGCCCACGCCTAAACTTCCGATACCTGTGCTTGGCCCGGCAATGTTGCTGAAAAGTGTGGCTACTTCAGGTTGCTGAAGGATAAAGTTTTCTACTCGCTGAGTTCTGATATTGTTCTCCTGAACGCTGGTTGTTTTGTCATATTCCAGGTTCAAACGAAACTTACCCTGGTCGCCGGTCGACATCATTTCTTTTCCGATAATTCCTTGTTTCATCATCACACCGGTCATTACCAAAAGGAAAATAACTATTCCTGTAAAGATGAGTTTATGGCTAAGTACCCATTCCAATTGATGGCCATACCAGTTGATGAAAGTGGTTAGCTGTTTTTCAAACCACAGCAAGAAACGGTTCACGAAGTTGGTAGGTTGTAAATCTTCCTTTTTTCCAATTCGTGAAGCCAACCAGGGTACCAGTGTAAAGCCTACCAATAAGCTGGTAAGTGTAGATGTTATTACCACAATGGAGAATTGTTTCAGCATATCGGCCACAAATACCTGCAAAAACAGAATGGGCAGGAATACAACCACGTCAACCAGGGTAATTGAAATGGCTGAAAAACCAATTTCCATACGGCCTTCCAATGCCGCAGTAGCTTTGTCTTTGCCCATATCGAGGTGCCGCTGTATGTTTTCCAGAATGACGATGGCATCATCCACGAGGATTCCGATAATTAACGACATGGCCAGCAAGGTCATCAGGTTTAAGGTGAAGCCCATCAGCCACATTACGGCAAACGCGGTAATTAATGAGGTTGGGATGGCAATTAATACAATCAATGAATTCCGGTAACTTCTTAAAAACAGGAACATAACCAATGAAACCAGGATTACCGCTAAAATCAGGTCGTCAACCACTGAATTTACTGCCGCAATGGTCATGTCGGTTGAATCATCGGCAACCACAAATTTTACCCCGTAGTTGGCGTTTGCACCTTCAATTTGTTTGAGTTTCGCATGGACTAATTTTGAAACTTCCACGGCGTTGGCATCGCCTTGTTTTTTCAACAAAAGTCCAATTCCGTTTACACCGTTGTACCGGCTTACCGAACTTATTTCTTTCACCCCATCAACAACGGTGGCCACATCTTTTACATAGACCGGCATTCCGGGCGCGGGCATGGCAACCTGCACATTCATGATGTCGTTTACGGTTGAAAATTTTCCGGTTAACCGGACTGAATTACTCTCTTTATCGGTTTGTGCTTTACCGGCGGGCAAATCAATTCCTGAGCGGTTAATGGCTTCAACCACCTGATAAAGCGATATTTTATACAGTTTCAGTTTGTCCTGATTGGCCTTCACCTGAATTTCGCGTTCTTCTCCGCCAAGCAGCGTAATTTCAGCCACCCCTTTCAATTGTTGAATTTGTGGTAGATATTCGTCCTTCATTTTTTGATAAAATTCAGTCGCAGGCAGGCTGCTTGTGGCACTGATCGAAATGATTGGCAAATCGTTGGGCGAAACCTTGCTCATCACCGGGCTCAAAATGTCTGTAGGAAGATCTTTTTTAATGTTGTCGATATACCGCTGGGCATCCTGCATGGCGATGTTCAAGTCCGTTCCGTATTTCAGGTTGGCAATAATAACTGAAGCGTTTGGCATCGACTTGGTTTCCAGGTAATCAACTCCTTCGAGGTTCGACAAGGCATCCTCTATTTTCCTGGAAACAGAAGTTTCTACCTCATTGGGTTCGGCACCAGGGTACATCGTTTTTATTACAACCACCGGCTGGTTGAAGTCTGGCAACAATTCATATCCCAGGTTTGTAAATCCAATGATCCCCAACAAAGCGAATACGCTGAAAAGAACGATGATCAGCGATGGACGGTTGATTGCTATTTTTGTAATGTTCATGATACTTAGTTGCTAATTGTCACATTTGCGCCATCAAAAAGATTGATAAAACCGTTGGTTATAATTACATCGCCTTCGGTTAAACCACTTGAAACCTGGATTTTATTTTGAAACCGGGTTGAAGTAGTGATATCCTGTAGCTTGGCTTTCCCATTTTTGACCAGATAAACCTGTGGTTGGATGTTTGTTCCAACGATAGCAGAAGCCGGGATAATGATCGACATTTCTTCGCCATCGTTTTTCATCACGATCGGGAGTACTTTCCCAAACATTCCTGATTTGATTTTTAAATCGGTGGTATTGTTTACCGAAAATTGTACAGGAAAACTATGTCCCATATTGGCATTGCTGCCTGTCATGGTCACTTTTCCCGACAACACCGTTTCCGGATAAGCATCTGCGGACAGGGCGTATTGTTGATTGATTTCGAACTGACTTAACTCCTGTTCGGGAACATTTATTGTAAATTTCAGGCTTGAGATATCTGTGATCTGGAGTAAAGGAATACCTGGGGCGGCAAAAGCTCCCTCTTCGGTCAATTTTGCGGTAACAATTCCGCTGAAAGGTGCTGTAATAGTCGTTTTATTGATTTGCTCTTTTATTGTAGCCTTCTGTACTTTTGCTGATTTTAAAGCCAACCCGGTTTTTTCCAGTTGAACACCCTGAATGGCATCGGCATTGGCAAGTATGGTGTATCGTTTTACATCGTTTTCCAATCCCTCAATTTGAATTTCAACGGTTTGTAATTGTAGTTTCAGTAAAGAGTTATCCAGTTGAACCAAAGCCTGACCCTTGCGAACAACGCTTCCAGCATCCACTAAAACTGCATTAATCTTACCCTGAATATCCGCACTGATTCTTGTTTCTTTGTTGGGTTCAAAAGTTCCTGTGTAAGAAATATCGTTTTTAACACTTTCAAGCTTCAGAGTGATCGCTTGTACATAAATTGCCTGCTCTTTATCGTATTGATAAACCCTGCTAACAGTGGTTTCCTTATTTTTCTTTAGTTGAAATACCGTGATGGCTATTATAGCCAATGCTACAACTATATAAATGATCGTTTTTTTCATTTCCTTGATTTTAATTTCTGTTTATTTAATATCTATTGAAATATTTCCTGTCAACTTTTTTAATTCCAGATCGGCTTTCAGGTATTCAATTATAGCTGATAAATTGTTTTGTTGTGCCTCTCGCAAAGCATTGTCGGCCAATAGCACATCGGTTAAATTGGCGATACCTTCTTTTTGCTGTAAAACTGATTGTTCATAAACAGTCCTTGCTAAATCGACTTGAGTTAAAGTGTTTGCTATTGTTTTTTGGGTAACAGTTCTGCTGCGGTTAGTATTCTCAATCAGCATATTATTTTGGTCTGTTACTAAGCTTATTTGCAATTGGCTATTTTGAATTTCTATCTTTTTCTGATTAATTTTTCGATAGGTAACTGTTCCGTTAAAAAGGGGAAAAGAGAGTTGAACACCCACAAAACTTGTTGGGAAGAATTTTAGAAAATCATTGGGCTCTTTATCATAGCCAAATCCTGTTTGTCCGTAGCTGCCATATAATGAAACAGAAGGTAATCTTGAATTTTTTAATGTTTTTAACTCGCTGACTAAAATGCGCTTTTGCATCGTAGTAAGTTGCAAATCAACCGTTGGTAACTTTGAATATTCAATATTGCTTTTGAATTGAATATCTGTTTCAATTTGTATGTTTTCATTGATTGTTATTCCCATTGAGAATTTCAAAGCATTCATCACTTGCTCAATATTGTTGGAAATAATATCTTTTTGAGTTTTTAATTGCTCCAGTTGAAGCGCTACTTTTTTCACATCAGTCCCTTTTATCATTAATTGTTGATGCAGGAGCTGCAAGTTTTCGAGAAGTTTAGCCGTATTATCGATGTTGCTGTCAACAAAAGCCAACTGATGTTGTAGAATCTGGATGTTATAATAAAGGTTCGAGATTTCGAAATAAACCTGTTCTTCAGTTTTTCGGTATTGTAATTCGGTTATCTCAGCAGCAATTTTAGTGGTTCTGATTCCACCATATATTTGAGGGTTGTACAAAGGCAATGCTACCTGAATGGAAGCACTTATGTTATGAGGGACACCAAACTGAGCCTCCCTGAATTTTCCCTCAGGTGCCGTTGGATCAAAGGTTGACATGGGCATAAGCTGGTATGGCAAATCAATAAAATATTTGTAATCTCCTACCATATTGACTTTGGGAAAAAGATTTGATATGGCTTCTTTTTGTTTTTGTTCGCCAATAGCAATATTATTTCTGCTTATTTGAAGATTTTGATTGTGTACTTGTGCGGTATCAATACATTGTTCCAATGACCATACTTGAGCAAATCCCGTAAAAGACGTGCTAATCAAAATGAAAAATGCCAACATCACTTTAGGTAAACAAGTGCGTACCTTGCTGCCATTCGATTGAATTTTTATTCTCATGACTAATCTATTTTCGTTTTTAGAGTAAGTACCATTTCATTTAAAAGAAATTCATCATTCATAAATGTCCTAAAATCGGATAGAATTATACCAGCGATAACTTTTGTAGGTACCTTGGTTTTAAACGTATTTTCTGTTTTTCCTGCATCTATAATTGTAGAGAGATAGTTTTCTGCCACTTTCCTTATCCGAAGAATTGATTTTTTAACTCCTTCATTTCTTTTGATTAATGTTGAATCGAAAATGATGGAGATGTAAAAAGGATTCTGTAGGAATATAAAATACAGCCGTTTAAATAACAGTTTAAGTTCTGTTTCTGCCGGTTCATGGCTATTTGAAAATTGGTGCACATATTCTTTTATCTCCTTTTCAAAGTCCGACAGAATTAACAGAATGATGTCATCTTCATTGCTAAACCTATGATGAAGCTGTTCCTCCTCCATATTTAATTCATTAGCCAGGTGATGAATGGACAGCCTGGGTATGCCTTCACTCATAATGATTTCCCTTGCCTTTTTAATGATTATCGTATTTTCAGTTTCCATGTTTTAAATGATTAGGTTAATGAATATTCACTAACAATTCAGGACAAAATTTTTTATTTTTCAGTTTTTTTTATGATAAAATGGGCTGAGATCGTAAAACCAAGCGTCAGTAGAATACGAAAAACCATTGCCCCAATTGTTTTAGTTTCATAGATGCCACCGGTATTAATGTGAACGAAAAGCCCAATAAAAGCTATGATAAGTACACCGGCAGAAATACTAAGTATTTTGGTTGTCCAGATTTTTTTTAGAATAATTCCATAAACTGCTAAAAGGTAGAGTATACTGCTAATCATATTTGCAATCACAACAAACAGTACATAATTGCCTTCTTTAGCCCTAATGCCGAATAAGTCAAATACTACCGAACTGCTTAAAAATAGCGTTATTAATCCGAAAGCAGTAAGAATTAATGCGATAGCATACCGAAATCCCGTTTTCAATTTCATAATCTTATTTTAGTTTTTAATTAGTATCTTTATTGAATTGATAAACTCCGAACCTTTTTCTGTCAGGTTGAAGTTATAATTTGCCATGTGCCATTGTTTCACAAACATTCTCAACGATCCCATAATCATTACAGATAAATGTGAGGCTTCAATGTCAGCTCTAATTTCGCCCCTGCTTTGCCCGGTTTCAATAATAATTTTAAGGCTTGCAATGTTTTTTTCCATTATTTCTATCACTTTACCGGTCAGCTCTGCCTCGTTGCGAAAAATCTCTTCTGAGAAAATAACCGAAACTAAAGATGGTGAAGTTGAAAACTTTTTGAAATGATTTTGAAACAAATTTTCGATTTTAAGGAGTGCATTTTCATTTGAATCTAATTGATTTGTAAAGAATTGCTCTGTGTTTTTCTTGAAAAAGTCGAGAATTGCCAATAATATTTGAATTTTATTTTCATAATGACGATATAGTGCCGACTCAGCGAAACCAATTTTCTTCGCAAGGTTTTTTATAGTTAAAGATTGTATACCACTTTCTGCTATTATCTCAAGTGACGCATTTATAATCTCTTGTTGTCGTTCTGTTATATCTGTATTCATTTTAATAAATTAAGTGAGTGAATATTCGCTCACAAAAGTAAAACATTTAATCTGTAATGATCAAATATCTTTCTTAAAATATGTTAAAGTATTTCATGAGGTGTTGGAGAAAATGGTTTTTAGAGTTTGTCGAAGCATTGGTTTCGTGCGTCGAACCTAAGCAAACCCGCCTGCTGGGTGGGCAGGTCAGCATGGAACACTCATAGAAATTTAGCCAGGTTATTATTTTAAATCATTTTCAACGAACTTTCTGCTTAATAATTCCCGGTAAGATATGTTTTTAACCAAACAGTATGCCCGATGCCTATAAAATGCATACAATGGCTTGCCCAATTTATTATCCTTAGGCTTTTATTGAATAAAAAATCCTTCATCTGCTAAACCTTTAGATTAATTTCTAAACCACAATTATCTATGCCATGCCAATCAATGCAAATCATACCGAAACTACATCAATGCACTGTCATTCGTGCCTATTCCAATGGAAGACTAATATCTCCTTTTACCAGCTCTGTTACATTAATGGTGGGCAGTAGAAACCTGTTGTAAGCGGTACCTTCAGTTTTGGAATGCAGTATTCCTCTGCATGTACCTGTAGTAATAACCGATAGGTGGGTGAGAAATCCTTCTGGAATAAGAATGATTTTGGCATCTGGCTGAATAAACGATTCCCAGGATTGCGGCGAGACACCAAAAATGCAACCGGCTTCCAATAGCAGAAAAGGCTGGCTTTTTACTTCAAACCGGAAAAACCCGGTACATGAATCAAACATAAGCCCAATACTTCTTCTATTTTAGAAATAGTTTCCAAAGTAAGATTTTCCTGACCCTTCACCACTTTATTTATATATTGAGGTGATAGACCCAATTGTATTGCAAAGTCTTTCTGAGAAATCTTTTTTGCTCTGAGTTCACGAAGGATTTTAAAAGCAATTTTGGCAGATTTATCGAGCCAGCCAGCGTTATTTTCTCTCCATTGTGCATTTTCCAGCCATTTGGATGGTTCTTTGGCTGTGATGCTATCTAATTTTTCTTGTAGTGTACTCATAAAAAAAATTCTTCTAAATATTCGATGTCTGTCCATTGGGTAAACAGTTTATCAAACTCATCCGGGTCATTCTCATCATACCTGACCGTGTATAAATGTTTTACAAATATAGGTACTATTTCTATAAAATCAACCTATAGGTTTATTTATAACAAATATTGATCTTCAAATATTCTTTTGTTTGAAAAGATTTCAACTTCGTCTAAGACCTGTTTTCTACACAAGAATGTGTTGGATGGAGAATCATTTGTTCAAATGATATTTGGAGAGAGAAGATATCAAATACATATGGGTAAACGGTAGGAAATTGGTTCTGGAAAATTTTTTTATTGGAACAAAGCATGTAAAGAAATGGCTGTCTAATAACTTGTATTGGTCTGCAAATGTTACATGAAGAAATGTATCTACAAAACTTCAACTTAGCTTGATTATAACTTGCTTTAGAATAGTGTTCTGTATTATATTCGCATTACCAACGGTAATATTTTGTTACTTTGTAAACTGAGAATTAAATTGTCATGAGCCAATACGATTACATAAAAGACATTGCCAAATTTGGTCTGGAAAACGATCAGGAAGGGCTATTGACTGTACTGAATGATTTGATTGAATATTCTAAAAAGAGTAAAAAAATAAATTTTGCTATTCAGCTTCAATCTATTCTCAAAGAGGCAATTCATCAGAAACAATCCAAAAGTCTTACGAAAGTTGGATCTGATACCTATTACAATCGTATCGAAGAAAGAGAGGTTGGTGAATTAATTCTTGAGAAACTAACTTCTGACTATAGTTTTGAGAATATCGTTGTTGAAAAAACAGTTAAAAAGCAATTAGATTATTTCCTAATGGAGCATCAATCAGCTGAACTTCTTAGAAAATTTGACTTACCCATTTCCAACAAAGTACTGCTACATGGTGAATCAGGATGTGGAAAAACATTGGCTTCCTATGTAATTGCAGGGGAATTAAAAAAAATGATGGTTGTGGTGAATCTGGGAGCTATTGTCTCTTCAAAACTTGGAGAAACAAGTAAGAATCTAGCTAAGATTTTCAAGAAGGCAGCGTTGGAAGAGTGTATTATTTTTATTGATGAATTTGATTCGCTGGGTAAGGTAAGGGACTATAATCAGGATCATGGTGAAATGAAACGTGTTGTAAATACCATTTTACAGTTATTTGATTATTTACCTCAAGATAGTATCGTGATTGCCGCTACCAATCAGAAAGAGATGGTAGACGAAGCCCTGTTGCGTAGATTTGACCTCAGCATAGAATTTGCTTTACCTGATACTGAAAAAATCAAGGAATTAGTTAAACTTACCTTGAAGAATGGTCAGTTCAAGTTTGATAAACCTAATTCTGTAAACTTAATTATTAAGTTTGCTCAGGGGTTGTCGTACTATAGTATTCAGAAAACTTTGGTGACAGCGATTAAAAGAAGTCTTTTCGATCAAGTTGGTAAAGCCGAAAATATTAAATCTACCATCAGCACCAGTGTATGGAGAGAATTGATAGAGGAAGAAAAAAGTGCTTTGGGTAAGCATTAAAGATTCCAGCCTCGATTAACTCTCCAAATCGATGTCTACTTCTGTTTCTGCTACTATACGAGTAATGTTTTCCACCAGATTTACTGCGATCATTTCAGAATAAAGTTTATCTGTCAATTTTTGATCAGGCAAATTTTCCTCAATCGTAATGGCCATGGAAAATGGATGGCTAACTTTATACCTTTCTTCAACTCCGGGCAGTAGTTGAGGATTAATCCTGCAATTTATAGCCAATTTGAAAGTTGAATTTTCATCTTTTAATTCCCTGACTCCAATTTGAAATTGAACCTTCTGAGTATTTGCCGCTGGGATTGGTTTAGAAACATCGCGGCTATTTTGCGACCAACTTTGTCTCAACCTGGACTTTATGCCTCCGTTTTTTTCATCTTCTTTTCTTTGAATGTCTTCGGCCGAATGATTGCGGAAAAAGGCAAATGCCATATGGATGGGACAATAGGCTAATTGATTATTCAACACCGGATCAAAACTGAAACAAAGTGTTGCCGTTATTTTTAGCAGCCCTTGTGATTTACCTAGATTGGCGGTTGTCAAGTATTCTGGAAAATGAATCGGTATGACTTTCATTTCTTCCGGTTGGATTTCATCTTCAATAATGAATGTAATTGAGTTGTCGGTGGAGGTGTTGCTGGCAACCGGATTGACAATGCCATTACCAGCAGTTTTATTGAGCAATTTTGCGAAAGGTGAATTAAACTTTATCGAGTCTAATGACGCTCCATTAACTATAAGGGCTTTTATTGTCTGAGCTTTTAATAGATGGTATTTTTTTTGGATTTGAGCTGCAATGTTGGCAACTAACGGCGTAGAATAACTTGTACCTGAATGCTTATAAAAGCTCATGGCAGGATTAGCAGATAACAATTCCATAGAAGCTCTTTCTCCTGTACCAATGAACATGCCTGATTGCTCATAATCCCCACCACATTCAATCACATCGGGCCTAAACAAATTTTTATTCTGTTTTTTAATGGGAAATAGATCGGAAAGGTCGATGTGACTTTTTCGGGTATATAAAGCCGGGAATTCCTTACCAAAGGAAATTCCCTGCATTGGAT
>PCUL01000273.1:32227-33212 GCA_002771745.1 Bacteroidetes bacterium CG18_big_fil_WC_8_21_14_2_50_41_14 | reverse complement strand
TCAGAAGGTGAACATAGGTTTGTAAATTCATTAAAAAAATAACTCAAATCGTAGCTGTGGTGATTTGCTGAATCATTGTTGTTTGCGGTGCAAATAAAAATTAAAATATCGTTCTGATGAGCAAATTTATCTAATTCAAAAGCATAAGTTGAATAATCTTCGTTCAACAATTTGTGATCTCTGTAACAAGTTGTGAGTACAAAAAGTTTGATATTCGGATATTTTGCTTTTGCTCTATTCAAAAGTGTCAGGATTTCATTTTCTGATAAATAGCCAGTATTGGCATCCATGATTTTAATTGATAACAGTTTGGCGTCTGCAGATATTGCTCCCCGGTAACCAATGGCGTATGGTTTACGTCCAAATGCGGCTAAAGCCGCAACAGAAGTGCCATGACCGTCGCCGGCATTTGCATTGTCGATGAACGGACTTGTTTTAGTTAGGTTGAACGAATCATCATTTATTATTATGGACGCTAAAGGTGTACTTTTACTTATGCCAGTATCCAAGATCCCTATTATTGGTAATTCTTCATCAGCGTTAGAAATTTCGAAGCCGTATTTGCGTTCAACGGTGTTTAATAAAGATGGCCCAATAACTGTAGAAAGCGAAGAAGTAACACTTAAAACGATATCGAAGTTTTTAGTAATCTCTTCAATTTGAAAAATTGAAGCATTGAAGATTTCCAAATTGTTTGATGTTTCAGATAACCTATGTTTTAAATTTTTATCAAAAAAGTAATTTTTAAGCTTTGTTAATATGTCATCAGCAGCCTGGCGATCAAGAGGGAAATCGATCAATCGGAGATTCGTCAACTGACAGGTTTCTTTTAGCTTAATGATATCAGAAGTAGTAAGCAGCTTAAATTCTTTGATAAACTTAACTTTTCCTTCATAATACACATTGGGTTTTTCATTGGATTCTTTCAATATGAAATTCTCAATGCTTTTGAGAAATGAATTAAACCGATCCTGATCAACCACAG
>PCUL01000273.1:29503-32193 GCA_002771745.1 Bacteroidetes bacterium CG18_big_fil_WC_8_21_14_2_50_41_14 | reverse complement strand
CATTTCTTTGGTTTATTCGGATTTGAATATCAGTTTTATAGCGTTTTAAGGAATACCTGAATGATTTAACCATGCTCGCATAGTTTGGTGCTTTTAGAACCTCTTTTTTGTCCTCTACAGGAAAACCATAATTAAATCTAATCGGGATAGATTGTTCCTTTTGTTCTTTGGTATTTAGCTTGATATGAGGCCTTTGCCTTTTCATTTAACTATTTTTAGTCAAGTTGTTTGGGGTTGTCCCGATGGGAAAAGTTAGTTGGGTCAGCACCGAGGACAAAGGCCTTGAAGGATTTTTTGTTTAGGCAAAAGAGGTTGGGGGTTTTCATGTTAAACAGTATTAATTGATGCTTTTAACTCGATTAGGAACTTTCACATAACACCTATTTTAATAGTTCCTTTTTTAATGCCTCTTGAATGGTAATCAAATAGAGCTTTTTAATGTCTACAGTTGTTATTTCAGCAATATTATCCAATTGATTACCAATAGCTTGAACAGTTGTATTTCTTTTATGATCGCTGATTCTCCTAAGTTGGTAGGTTATACCCAGACCATCATGTAGTGATGTTGTCGGAACTGTAATGGTGGTAGGTTTATTTTCAGCCAATGTATACATGCCTATAATAGGTAGAAAAACGAGTTTTAATCTCCAATCAATTGCATCAGGCCGATCTTCTTCATAATCAACCTTATCAATTAGTTTCTCAAATGCACTTATTAGATCAGCATAATTGCCGAAAAAAACTTTTAAAACATTGAAGATTCTTAGGGCATAATAATTATGGCTAAAGTCGTTCCCTGTATATTTAACCCCATAGCGGGAAATACTAATATCTGATTCGTTGAGTTTTGTTATGTTTCGAACATTAATTAGATCGTTATAAACAAAATTGGAGAGGAGCCAATCGATTTCATCGACAAGGTCATGGTCATTTAAAACATATTCTGTTAAGTAGCGACATTTTATGGTGTGAAAGATACCTCTTACATTTCGGAGTAATTCATCCTTCATGCTATACTTGAATACATCAACTGAATAGAATTTGTCAATATATCCATTAAAATCTGACTTTGTCCCATATTTATGATGAAAAATGCTTCTGATATTATCTATGTCACAAACAACTATGACCTTGTCGAAACCGAACTTATTTTCATTCTTATTGATATCACTATGCGCTGCAAAAACGTTTAATATTCTGAAAATATGTTCGGGGTCTATCCGATCCATATCGTCAATGACAAGAACTGTTTCACTTACTTCATTTTCGTTGACATTTAGTCTTTTTAACTTTTCAACCAACTCTTTGATTAATAAAGTATAGAAGTTTTCCTCGTAAATACTACCGCTCTTGTTGGTAAATTCTGATAAGAAGTCTACTATCTTATCATACTCATTATTTTTCTCTTCCTTAAATTCATCCTTTACTTTTGCAATAAAGTCAATTGTGCGTTCTGCTGACTCCTTTACCACTCCTCCTATTTCCGGAATTATATTAAAAAATGGTGTGATTATTTTTGCGATCTCACTTTTATTTGAGATAAGCAACTTCTTTGCAATTTTCAAAAATGATTTTACACTGTCATCTATTTCAATCTTTTTCGTAAGAAGCTCGAATAGAATATCATACTTTATTAATTCAAAAATATCTTCGTTAGAGGCCACGGAATAATTTACCGGATACAGATGAATTGCATTGTATTTATTATGTTCCTTAAAAAACTTTTTCAGGAACGTTGTTTTACCATTGCCAAATCTTGATGAAAAAACAATCCTTTTGTTGTTACTCAGCTTCAGATGGTTATCAAAATCAACGAACCTTTCAGGTGTTTCGATTGTGTACGGAGGGTTACTTTCCTCAACACTTGAGATTGTTTCAGATTTGTCCATGTCAATACCAGTGTCTTTATCCATTCATACGATTTTTTATTTCATATTACCCCAAAACCTCCCTCAGCACCCCCTTCATCACCAATTCCACCTGTTGTTCACTTTGTTGTACTTCCTGCTCTAGTTGATCGCACAAGGCCATGAAGCGGTTGATGGTTTCGACTTTGGCTTTTCGTTCGGGGAAGGGCTTGTAGAATAGTATGTAATCGGCCCGTTTTCTTTTCCCCCGTGTGTGCATTTTTCCCTGGACGATGATCCGTCCATCAGTGAAAAACACCTCTTCACGTATCTGGGTTTTAATGTTCCAACCAGCTTTTGCCAGAGCAGGGTTGATGTACTTGGTGCAAATGTCGCGTTCTGACAAACTCTTTTTATTCACCATTTTTTATTCTGTTGATGATTATGGCACTCGACATGAAATAGAACCCTTCAAGACAAAGATCAGATAAATGGGAGCGGTTTTGATGAAGTACTATTTGAATTGGATACACAGGTTTTTGTTAATTAGGATGGCTAAGATAGGTAAAAGTCGTTAAGAGGCGTTATATTTATTGGTATTTGTTGAATTTTGGTATTTGTTGGTGAAAATGCCCGGTTTGGATGGCTATTGGCTGCTGAGGTAATTTTTAAGTATTTGTGCTTCATCACCTTTTCCTTTAGGTGAGTTAGAGGGAGTGTCCCAAAGGTCGGGGTGTATCATTCTGTTGGTGGCGAGTTCAGTTCTTTTTCCGTTAATGGTAATCCTGAGGTTGATAGGTACTTGACCTTTTAGGACTGAAATATTTGCTAAAGATTGAGGGG
>PCUL01000273.1:1562-29437 GCA_002771745.1 Bacteroidetes bacterium CG18_big_fil_WC_8_21_14_2_50_41_14 | reverse complement strand
GTGACAGGCAGGTATTCTAACCAACTGAACTACCGAACCATGATTCTATGAACTTTTTCTCTTGAAAGAGGATGCAAAAGTACCCATATTTTTGATATCTGCAAGGATTTAAAATATTTTTATCATTTATTTTCTAATGCATCCTGACCCAACCTCAACCTCACTCCCCCCGACAAAGCCAACAAATAATCTTGTATTTACCACTCTATTTGATTCCCACCATAAAAGCTCCATCGGTGGAGGTGTCGATGTACCTGATATCCTCATTTTTAGCCAATTCTGAAAATTGTTCTTTCCAGTAACGAGGAACCGATCCATCTGTAACAAGGGTATCGGTTTGAACTATTTTAAGCAGGTTTTCAGGTTTTATCCGGGGATTCCCGGTTACAATAACCAGGTCAACGGGTAGCCTGCCACTTAAGGGTACAAAGTTCGTCTTACCATCCAATAGCATAATGCGTCGGTTATCGACTAAAATAAACGGGCCATCCTGATAGAAACACGTTTGTTCGCGTCCGAAAGATGAAGTATCCGTCTTCACTCCAGTAGGATTCAGTCCCCATTTAGCCTGACTTGATTGAAGTGTAAAACTCACTGCGGACAAGTCCCTGGCCAGGACTGAGTCGGCTAGGATGTGGCTCTGGGTTCCCTCAACAAACTGAATAACGCTGTGCTTCCTGATTTGATAGACGATCAGTCCCTGCTGCTCTAGGTGTCTCCAGTGCTGTATGGTTTCGGTTAGCAACAGAAGTGCCGTCAGTAGGAGAGTAGGCAGGAGTAATCGCCATTTGTTTTGGAGAATGAAGCCAAATAGAATCGCTATCAACAGATAAACCAGGACAACCTCAAAAAATGGCAGATATAAATTGGTTATTCCCGGAAAGGGTAAGAATTTTACTAATTCAACCACATAGTTGAGTAAATACACTAATCCCGCCAAACACCAAGCCAATATCTGGGAGAGATAAGGAACCCAGCTAAAGACAATAAATGCCATGCCTCCGGTTAATATGGCAAACGACAGCGGATAAGTGAATAAATTGGTGAGCCAAAACCAGGTAGGAAAAAAATGAAAATAGTATACTGCCAAAGGAAATGTTGCCAGTTGGGCCGATAGCGAAAGTGCCGTGATGGACCAAATGATATCTGCTGCTTTGTTTTTGAAATACACCCAATGGTAAATGGGCTGATAAAGCAATAGAATACCCGTGACAGCCGCGTACGAGAGCTGAAATCCAATATGAAACAAGAGCAATGGATTGAATAGCAGAATGATAATAGCGCTTGAGATCAGGGTGTTCAGATTGTCTTTATGCCAGGAGGTGAGCTGGCTCAAAATAAAAATTGAGACCATGAGACCTGCCCTCAGCACGGATGGTGAAAGGCCGGTGATAGAGGCATAAATCCAAACAAGCATGATCAGGATAAAGGCTTTTAAAATCCTGAGTCGACCACTCTTGTTAAGGAAGCCAAGCAAAAAATTGAAGATAATGAAGATGATTCCCACATGGAGGCCCGAGACGCACAATATGTGCATGGCTCCTGCATACACAAAATTCTGGCGCAGGGTGGCATCCATAAAGTCATCGTTACCTAAGAGAATGGCTGCTGCCACGGCGAATTCCTCTTTGTTCAGCCCGCTGGATTTTAATAGGGATAGCAATTTCCATCTGGTTTGATAAGCCCAGGCGAGCCATCTGTTTGGAGGGTCAACACCTAAAGATTCCCAGCTGCTGTTGTCTATGTACATGGAGAAATGGATGTTCTTCATGGCCAGAAAATTCCGGTAATCAAATTCTTCAGGGTTTAAAGGGCTTGCAACCGAAACGGGTGATCCCTTTACTGTGATGAGGTCGCCATACCTGAGTTCTGCGGTACGACTACATTTCTCGAAATAACCCTGAATATGCAAAGGAGATTGTTCTGTTTTCATACTGCTGTCTACAACATAGGCTTCCAAAGCGGCAGTGATTACATTCTCTCCAATACCGGGGTCGGATACCAGCCGGGCCAGGTAGACACCATTTTCAGATGTCGGGTTTTCCTGGTTAGAAAGTTGTAAAGAGGAGACCAGTATTCCGAGGAAGAAAAATAAAAGTCCAAAAGTGAGACCGGTCAGCCATCGGAAAGCATGCCGGTTCAAGCCAATTATCACAATGATATAGGTAAAAAACGACAGTCCCGTTCCCATCCAAATCAGCAAGGGTGTCAGGTCCAAATGACCCACAAAGTAGTTCCACGTCAATATTCCGGCAATATACCAGATCAAAATTCTAAAAGCCGGTCGTTTGGACCAAAACATTGTTTATTGGTTGGGTTAGTGGCACTAAGATAGACAAAACAAAGGATATCAGGATATTTTGCGATTGTTTTTTTTCGGAGTAAGAAATATGCCTGATTTATGAAAATAAAAAAGCCACCTTCTGAATGAAGGTGGCTTTAGGGTGGGAGATGAGGGATTCGAACCCCCGACCCTCTCGGTGTAAACGAGATGCTCTGAACCAGCTGAGCTAATCTCCCTTTGTTGGAGCTCTGAACCTCCCCCCGATACTTATCGGGGTTATCGGGAGAGCTAATCTCCCTGTTTGTAAAGAACAATATTGTTTAAAAGCGTGTGCAAAGATACACGGTTATTTTGTTTGTACAATAGTTTTAAAAAAAATATCTGTCAATCGAAATGTTTTATATTCTCTGTCTTCAATCCCTCTTTTGTTAATTTTGCATGGTTTTAAAAAAACGGATAATTGCTGAAAACCTTCATAAAAACCGGATTTCTATTCACTTTACTATTCATTCTCATTTCAGGATGTTCGGTTAGGAAGTATATAAATAAAAATGAACATCTGATAAAAAGTTATAAAATTGATATTGAGGGAAAGTATGACGAGATAAGCCGCTCGGAGCTAAAAACGTTTTTAAAACCAAAACCAAATACCAAAACGATCTTTTTCAGGACAAAACTCTATAACTACTACCGCTATCAACAACGAAAGACAAAATTCAGGAGTTGGTTATATAGTCACTTTGGAGAAGAGCCTGCTTATTATAACATACTGGATGTTGATTTGGTTGTGAAGAATATGGATCGATACCTCAACAACATTGGTTTTTTTAACTCTAAAATTACCTATCAGGTAAAATTTACAAATAAAATGGCTAAAGTGATGTTCGTAATCACTCCTTCAGCTCCATTTAAAATTGAGTCTATTCAATATGACATTGCTGACACGCAAGTGAAACGTTTGGTTTTTAATGATTTGAAAAAAAGTTTGATTCAGATTGGTCAGAATTACAACGCTTATACGTTTGATGATGAGCGTGACCGCATTACCAACAACCTACGCAACAACGGGTACTATTTTTTCAACAGAAACTATATTCAATTTGTGGTAGATACCGTTTCATTAAACCATCGGATGGGTGTAACCCTGGTTTTGAACAACATGAAGCGACCTGATCCTGCTAACCCGGGCGCTTCTGTTGAAGTAGCTCATAACCGATACACTATCAATAAGATGTACGTGATCCCGGAGTACAGCCCCGGACTTTCTCAAAAGTTTGACACCGTGCTGCATACCATCCCTTTTTGGCAGGATACCACCACCTATCGGTATTATTTCCTTTATAGCGATAAGCTTAATATACAGCCGATTGCGTTTAATTCAGCTATAAAAATAAAACCCGGGACGTACTATTCTGCAAATCAGGTTCAGCAAACCTACCGAAAGTTGTTTAACTATCAAATCATCCGGTCGGCCAACATTACTTTCGATACCATTGGAACCTATCATGCTTCCTTTCCTGATCGTCATTCTTTAAATGCCCGGATGATGCTTCAGGACAATAAGCTGAATTCATTTTCTGCCGAGTTCGAAGGAACCAACTCCAGTGGCAACCTGGGAGTAAGGGGCAGCCTTGTTTTTATGAACCGAAACATATTTAAACGGGCCGAAGTACTGCGTATTCGTCTGAAAGGGGGTACGGAGGCTCAAACGTTAACCGTCGTCAATAGCGATGGCACCTCCCTTAGTTTGTTTAACACTTACGAGGCAGGTATCGATGGCACGGTCTTCTTTCCAAGGTTTTTGTTTCCAATTCATCTCGACAAATTTAATCAGCGATACATCCCCAATACCAATATCAATTTTGGTTATAATTTTCAGTTGCGATCAAACTATTCAAGGTACATAACCAACCTTGATCTGGGTTATTCATGGAATACCAGCAAGGAAATCAGTCATATCCTTACACCAATCAATCTGAATTATGTCAGGGTGCAACCCACCCCTGCATTCGATTCCATACTTAACGGACAAACCAACGTACGGCTGCGCGAACAGTACTCCGACCACATGATTGCCGGGTTAAATTATAGCTTTATCTTCAACAACCAGAATGTACTGGCTCTGACCCATTTCGATTATCTGCGTTTCAACCTGGAAACATCAGGGAACCTCTTGCATTGGATAAATTCTATTTCTGGCACTCCTAAAAGCGATAGCGGTTATTATAGTCTCCTGGGCGTTCGATATTCTCAATATATCAGGGCCAGTCTTGATTTTCGGCATTACATCTATTTTTTTAATAAAACCAACAGTTTTGTTTTCAGGATATTGGTTGGAGCTGGTATTCCGTATAAAAATTCAGATGAACTACCTTATGAAAAAGGTTTTTACGCCGGGGGAGCCAACGATATGCGGGGATGGCAATTTAAATCGCTCGGCCCGGGTGGTTTTGCAGGTAGTTCAGATTATGAACGTGTGGGTGATATTCAGGTGGAGGGCAATATGGAATATCGATTCCCTGTTTACAGTTTTTTTAAAGGAGCTTTTTTTGTTGATGTAGGAAATATTTGGACTTATCAAAATTCCCCATCCTATCCCGGTGGGAAATTTGAGTTTAATGACTTTTACAAGGAGTTGGCCATTGATGCCGGAGTAGGATTTCGTTTCGATTTTCAATTTTTCATTTTCAGAATCGACGTGGCAGCTCCAATGCGCGACCCGGCCTATCCACTGAACAAACGTTGGAAAATTAATTACCTGCAAATGAAAGATTTTATTTTGAATTTTGGAATTGGTTATCCATTTTAACATGATCCACCAGCGGGCTGGATATTTAATTCAGAATAGAAACAGGGATATCAACGGTGAATTCGACATGAGGAAACCCTTAAAATGAAAATTTAAAAATTATAGCAAGGCTCCGAAAGCCTCCCTTTTAATGGAAAATAATCTCCTTAAAACCCACATTTTAAAGCAATTTGGTCACCTTCCTACCGGCGATCAAACAAAAACGATCAATCACCTGTCCTCCTTTACATTAAGCAATAAACCAAGTCCTTTATACATGTTAAAGGGTTATGCAGGAACCGGAAAAACAAGTTTAATAAGTGCGTATGTAAAGGCTCTGGCGGTAATGGAAATCCCATTCGTACTGATGGCACCCACGGGACGCGCAGCCAAGGTATTTTCGCATTATGCAGGTTTTCGTGCACACACCATTCATCGGTATATCTATCTTTTTATTACCAATGCCGATGGTCAAACCAAGATTGTCCTGTCGCCTAACAAATTGAACAAGGCCGTGTTTATTGTCGATGAAGCTTCGATGATTGGCGATACAAGTCAGGAGCCGGGAAGCGTTTTTAATCGCTCATTGTTAACCGACCTATTCGACTATGTTTACCGAAATACCGGCAACAAACTCATCCTGATTGGTGATACCGCCCAGTTGCCGCCCGTTGGTCTGGAAATCAGTCCGGCGCTAAACCTAAAGCTGCTTCATACCACATTTAATATCACGGGTTATCAGCATTTGATGCGTGATGTCATGAGACAATCGAGTGATTCAGGAATACTTGAAAGTGCCACGCAATTGAGAAAAAAGCTTGAAAATGAGGTGATTGAAAATCCACTTTTTGTGATTGATCGGGAAGTGCGGGATGTGGTGTTAATCAACAGTGGTTTTGAAATGGAAGAAGAGCTCAGCAGTGCTTTTGGAAGTGGAACTTCAGATGACTGTGTGGTAATTTGTAAATCGAATAAAAGAGCCAATTTATTCAATCAGCAAATCAGAAACAAAGTATTGTCGCGCGAAAATGAGTTGGAAGGGGGCGACCTGTTGATGGTAGTGAAAAATAATTATTTCTGGCTTGGAAACGATTCAAAAGCCGGGTTTATAGCCAATGGCGACATGGTAAAGGTGCAGCGTATTGTGAGGATGGAAGAAAGGTTTGGGCTGAAGTTCGCCGATGTTGAAATCCGTCTGGTTGATTACCCCGAAGAAAATATCCTGGAAGTAAAATTGATTCTCGACACCCTGATGGCCGAAGGACCGGATATGCCCAGAAGCGAAATGGATCGTCTGTTCCATGCTGTGGAGGCTGAATATGGCGATTTTCCTAAAAGACGGACCCGTTTGGACAAAATCAGGGTTGATCCCTGGTATAACGCTCTTCACGTTAAATTTGGTTATGCGCTTACCTGTCATAAAACACAAGGCGGACAATGGGAAAATGTGTTTATTGATCAAGGATACTTGCCCGAAGAACAAATTGATACCGCTTATATGAGGTGGCTTTATACTGCTGTTACACGCGCCACTTCCAAGCTTTATCTCATGGGGTTCAACGCCGGGTTAATTGAAAAGTCAGAGGATGATAAAACAGCAAATTAAGGTTGAGGATTTCTCACAATCATCACGGTGGCATAAGCCGAAATACCCTCGCCTCTTCCAACAAAGCCCAGCTTCTCGGTAGTAGTGGCCTTCACCGAGACAGCGTCCTCATTCACTTGCAGGATGTCGGCCAATAGAATTTTCATTTTAGGAATATAAGGTGCAATTTTTGGGCTTTGAAGTACCACTATTGAATCAATATTGCCAACCACATAACCTCTTTCCATAACAAGTCTGGTTGCTTCACGCAGAATGGTGGTACTATCCAGGTCTTTAAAACTAAGATCAGAGGGGGGGAAATACTGACCAATGTCCCCTAAGGCAAGTGTACCGAGCAAGGCATCTGCCATGGCATGAATCAATACATCGGCATCTGAATGACCATCAGGTCCGAAGTCAGAGGGAATGGTAACGCCTCCCAGTATCATTTTCCTTCCGGGAACGAGTTGGTGCACGTCGTACCCCATACCAACCCGAAATGGCATCGTCATTATTTGGGAGTATTGCTTTTACCTACTTTGTCCAGGTTGAAGATCAACGAGAAGCGCAAGGTATTTTGCAATGGGTTTTGATCGGAGGTAACAGGGATGAGGTACGAAAAATCCAATCCAAATACGTTATAACGGAGCCCGACGCCCAGGGTAGCATACTTGCGGTTTCCTTTGGTCAGGTCTTCGTAGTAAAAACCACCACGCAATGCCAACACATCGGTATACCAATATTCAGTGCCAACGGCAAAGCTGAATTCCCGCATTTCTTCTGAAAACCCGCCCGGGGCATCATACCACGACTGCATCATGCCCTGAACCACACTAACATCAGGATCCATTCCTTTTTCAATTCTGCGGCTACCATCGGCATTGTCTGTGCTGTCGTAAGTAGGTGGTGTGGGTACAAGCAACTTGTTTACATCCACTTGAAATGAAATGGTGTTATAATCATCCAGGTCGAGGGTCAGTCGGGGTCCTATTCGGAAGTTGGTGGGGATGAAGTCTCTTTCAATATTTGTTTTGGAGTAAGACATTTTATTTCCAATATTGGAGATGTTGATACCCCATGCGAAAGAGGCGGGTGTAGAGGCAAACCAATTTACCTCATCTTCCCAATACAAACTCACATCGGCAGCAACTGAAGTTCCTGCGCTGGTTTCAACACCCTGAACATATTGCCCCTGTGTCAGGTTTGAATAAATAAATCTACCTGCTACGGCCAACGACAATTTATCGGTAAGTATCCTTGAATAGGCCGCATCAACGGCAAATTCATTGGGTTTATATGTTCCTAACGGGTCGCCCACATCGTTGGTAAACGTAATTTCACCGAGTGAAAAGTACCTTAAGGTAGCGGCAACCGTGGAAACATTGTCTATTCTTTTGTAAAATGATACATAAGCCAGGTTGATGTCGTTGACGAGGTTCCTAAGCCAGGGAGTATAGTTAAACGAGAAACCCATGTCATCTTTTATGCGTGAGTATTTGGCTGCATTCCAATGCATGGAGTTGATATCAGGTGTTGACGCCACACCACCGTCTCCCATTCCACCGGCACGGGCGTCAGGGCCAATCATCAATAAAGGTACTGCCGTAGTAATGGTGTTAAGGGTTTGCCCGTTTTTCTCAATAGAACTTTGAGCGTTTAATTCCAATGTAAAAGCTGCGAGCAGAGCTACAAGTAAGATCTTATGTTTCATCTATCTGACTAATAATTATAAAGGTTTGCAAAACTAACGATTAATTTCAAGTTATATTATTCAAAAGGTAGATCACGGATAAATTTAAGTGGATCTTTCAGTTGTTTTCCATGTATTAAATATAAATGATCAGGTTTTTTGTTCATCTAAAACTAAAATAATTGGAATTTATTTTGTGGATTTCATCAATTTTTGTTGTCTGATGGTGATGTTCCCTGTCTGGTCGGTCACTTCAACGCGGTAGATATACAAACCGTCATCAACTTTTGCACCAGTTGCATTTGTTCCATCCCAGTAAATGGGTTCTATGGTCGAAATTCCATTGTTGCTTTTTTGGCTCAGCTCGGTTATCCAACGTCCGTCCTTGTCGAAAATGGTAATTTTAATTTCGAGTGGAACACCTTGTTTGTTGTGATTAAACTCAAAACGGGTCCGATCAGAAAATGGGTTTGGATAGTTCAATACCTGACTGACTGCAATTTCGGCCTGGTCGTTGACATAAAAATCGAAGCTTGTCTCCGATGAATTATTCTGAAGATCCCATGCTTTTATGGTGAGCGAGTGCAGTCCTTGTGTAAGGTTGTCGAATGCATAATACACCATTCCCTGTTGATACGAATCCATATCAATGGCGAAATAGTCTATTAATTGCACGGAATTGCCATAGTCGCCATCCAGCGTCATCATCAAATCACGACCCAGTCCGCTGCTGGTAAAATTAATCCCGCCGGGATCGAAAATTCGCGCCATAAGCACCGCTTTACTGGTGACCACATCCCCTGATTTAAAATCGGAATTATTGAGATAAGCCTCTATTTGCGGGCCTTCCAAATCCAATACTGCATCCTGGTCAACTCCGCCTATCATAAGGTGGTTATATTCACCCCAGGCATCATCAAAAGTAAGGCTGTCGAGCGCATAGTAGCTTATTTGTCCATATCCGAAGGAATAAGCAATGTCTTTAGGCATCATAAAAGTAAAGCTAAATTCGCCATTTGTGACGGTCGTTTTCCCTTTAAATAATATCCTGTTGTACAGGTAAAAATTCTCCGGTGAGCTGGAACCCATATTTCCAAGGGTGGTGTATTTTACTTTCTTATCGTAAACAGTTGGATAAATAATTCCGTTAAAGTCATTAAGCGGAGTCCCCTGTTCATCAACCACCGAACCTGCTACCGAAACAACAGTTAATGCCTTTGCTGTATCGCTGGATAGGGTTGCCTCTACGTTGTTAATGGAATCGGTAACGATATGATACCGTGGAAATGAAAGACGCAGGGCGGGATCGCCCAGCAGGGCAAAATTCAGGTAATTGGCATTTGAGGGAGTTTTCGCCAGACGGATTAAATCACCCAGGCGTGGCAATTCCCCATTTACTTTATTAAACAGATTTTGGTAGAGCCGTGTATTTACAACAATATTCGCGTGCGCATAAGCCAGCCGGGTGGTGGTTAACAGAGCTATCGCACCTCCTTGTGGGTTCAGATAGGCATATTCGCCTGCTGAAGTAAATTCCGGGTTGTCGAAGCGGCTAAACTCGCAGGTGGCCGTAATAAATAAGGGCAGATTATTCCAATTTTCGAACCCAATAATGGCAGGTACATCCAAAATTAATTCATCTGACCAGCCAATTAAACCACCATGGCCAGTGTAATTGATGATGGTAGCCCCTTTTTCCACCTGGTTGTTGATATTGACATTTACATCGGGGTATCGGAACCCTGCCGATGTTTTTTTAATGGCAAAAGCGTCTGAATAGATCTTGTTGATTCTGATACCACTGTGCAGTGTGTCGGCAATCGCGGCCATATTCTCAGCCTGGTTCATGTGCAGGTTCGAGTCCTGATCATCGGCTATAAAACACACCACATTGCGCCAATCGCCTGTAGCAGCTTGTTTGTTGAGTACATAATTTTCCACCTTGTTTACGGCATTCCAGGCCTGTTCTGATGTTGAAACCGGGAATCGGCCTATACCCAGGTCCAATTCACCACTGGCGCTCCCTCCTTCATATTCATCGAGTAAGCCAAAATAATCATCCGTGACAAAGGAACCCGTTTCAGTTAACGATTCGAGTGATTCATAAGTTGGAACCACATTGGTATTTCCAGGGATACGGTGTTTATAATCGAACGACGCATCTCCAAACAGCAGGAGGTAGCCGGGTTTGTTACCGAAAGCTCCTTTATTGTACAGCATTTTCATAAAATCACGGATGGCACTCACATCTTGCGACCCTGATGAAAACTCGTTGTATATCTGTTCGGGTGTTACCACGATGGAGCTTATTCCATCCACACTTTCATGAAGTTCTGCAATGCGATTGGCTTGTTCGGCAAAAATCAATGGTGCTACAATGACCATATTTACCTGGTCGAAACCATGTAGGTTTTGGTTTGGAACCGACACGGTCTCAACAGGTGTCAGGTAGTGATCCTCATCGAAAATGATGAAATCGCGTTCTCCTGCATCATTGAGGGTAAAATGGAGTGTGTCGTTTGTATTTTGGAATTCAATATTTACTGGTTGGAGGTTGTTGGTGATGGCCCAAATCTGCACAGGTTTGTCCACTTGCCTTATATTGAAGCGTGCAATTTGACCCGGTTGTTCGGCATCAGGTTCACGAAAAACCATCTGATCTCCTCCGTATATCAGCTCCCGTTTAACATTCAATTCAATATAATCGAGCCAGGATATGGCGTTTCTATCATCTGAATAATAACGGATGTTTACATTGAGCAAGTCATTTTCTTCAAAGAAAGTAGCCGATTTAATTGCCTTAAACGCATAGGCATGAGATGAGGGGGTTACTTTGAGGAACAAGGTAGAATCAATGACTGTTTTGTTGTTTACGCTTAAATCAAAATAGGTATAAACAAAACTTCGGGCTGCCATTTGTACCTTGACATGCACCGGAAAATTAGTTACCAGATGAGGAAACCGGAAGGTAAAAACACGTTCGATGGTGTCGCCGGTAAATTCTTCACCAAACCACAACTTGCCTGAAGACAACAGGTTTTTCACTTCTTTTTCATGACTTTGGGCATCCAAAAATTGATTGACCACGAGAGTCGGAGTTATCGAAGTGGATTGCAGGTTGGTGATGCTCTTGCCTGAAGCCTGGTCAAGGGTCAGAAAATAATAGACGGTGTCGGCATATATATTTTGTTCATGATTATAGTGTCGATCGAACTGGTTGTAGTGATAGGTGGTAGGCGACTCCCCATAAAACAAGATATAATCCTGCTGATTAAACACACCATCTTCCATCCCAACCCGTTTTATGGCATTTTCTTCCAGATCATCGATGCGTGGAGAATAATTAATTTCAGGTAGCATGCCGTTGTAGTTACCAAAAATACCTATTTTCAAAGGGTTAAGTTGTGCAGGGTCGATTCCGAGTGATTCAAAAAATGAATAATCAAGCCGATAAACTCCCCGGTCTACTGCTCCGAGTTTAAACCATATTCCGTTTTCCAATACAGAATGGGCAGCATAGTCGGTTGATTTTCGTGCCGGTGGATTTAATGGTTCAGCAGGGAAGTAGGTAAGTTTGAGTTTGGCAGCTGTTAGCCTCAGGAACTTGTTGTTGACGGAATCGTGTCTGAATGGCAGCACGTAAATCATGGTTCTGATACCTGATTTTTCAGTGATAACCTGATAGGATGAACTACACAATTCCATGTCATTAAGCTGGGCAGCTTCTTCTGGAGCAATGGGCTCTTCTCTTATTTCTTCTAAATGAGCCGCGCAATCGAACACCACATCGGGCAGTTTAACTTCGGTCAGCAGCAGGGGCAGAGATCCATATTCAGGTTTGTTGGTGGCACCTATGAAAGAATAATAGTGGATGGTTTGTCCACCAGAGGTGGATACCGATAATAGGTCGGTGTAATTTATTTTTATTTGAACGTCATCCTGCGCCCGGGTCAGGGTGGCTGAAAATAAGAGGCAATATAGTAGTATTAATTTTTTCATTGGCGTAGTATTGTATTCTATAACCGTATTGAGGTGACAAAAATAATAACATATTCGTTGTCAGCACACCACTTACTTGATGTAGACAAGCTTTGATTGATCCTGACCCATCTGTCCGTTTTTATTTCTTACAACCACGTTATAAACATAAAAACCTCGGCCGATTTTTCCACCCTGATCGGTGGTACCGTCCCATTCCAGGGGGTCGATTTGATATCCTTCGCCATCAATTTTTGTTTCGAGCGACCTTACGAGTGAACCATCAATCCTATAAATATGAATAATCACATCGAGTTCGTTACCTGACTGGTTGTGCGAAAAGGTGAATTTGGTCGATTGACTGAAGGGATTTGGGAAATTGCGCAGGTTATCTACAATAACATTGGCAGAGGTCACCACAACAAAGGGCAAGTAGGCGATGGAGGAGTTGTTGTGTACATCCCAGACTTTTAGGCTGAGCTGGTGTTCCCCTTCAGAAAGTTGGTCGAAGGGATAGCTGATGGTGCCACTATTAAAACTGTTTTCATTGGCTTCATAAAAATCGTTGAGCACGTAGGCCAGATTAACATCCTCATCCAAAGTGGTTACGATATCATGCCCAATTCCTGAGCCCGTGGTATTAATCCCGCTTTCATCGCTAACTTTTGCAAAAAGAACAGGGTATTGGTTTACAGTGCTTCCGGGGGTAAATGTCGTGTCGAAAAGGTAGATTTCAATGTCTGGGCCGATGGTGTCTTGAATGGCATCGGGGTTAAAACTACCCACGATAAAGTTTTCGTAATACCCATTACCATCGATTACATCGTTACGAAAATAGTAACTGATCTTACCCGGTCCGTAATGATAGGCAATGTCTTTGGGCATCATAAATTCAAAGCTAAAAACCCCATTGTGAATGGATGCTTTTCCGTTGAACAGGATGTTCTTTCGGAGATAAAACTTTTTTGGCGAGCTTTCGTCTCCATAGGTGATCACTTCTGAAAGTTTGTCGTACACGATTGGGAAAACTTCACCTTGAAAGTCAGAAATAGGCGTTCCTGTTTGGTCGACGATTCGGCCGCTGACCGTTATCATATCCAAAGCCCTGAGAGTATCGGGTATTCCGCCCACAGGATTCATGTTCACTTCAGTAGTTTCTGCCGTATATTCAGGATAGGCCATCTTACAAGCCGGATCGCCAACAAGAATAAACTTCCTGTCGTTCGCCGAACCACGGCGTTTCGATTTCTGGATGATATCACCAAAAGTGGGGTATTTTCCATTTGTTTTTTGGAACATATTGTCCTGGTAGATGTCCATGTTTAAGGCGACGTTTGCAGCAGCATAAGTGGCACGTGTTGTGGTGAATAAAGCGATGGCACCGCCTTTGCTGTTTAAAAACACTTGCTCACCGGCTGATACACGGTTAGGATCGTCGTAACGGGTAAATTCACAGGTAGCCGTAATGAAAACCGTTAGTTTGTCAAAATTGCTCCAGGAGTTGATGTCCGGGATTTGGACGTATTGTTCATGTCCGAGGCCAATTTCACCGCCATGTCCTGAGTAGTTGAAAATCAAAGTTCCTTTTTCCATCTGTAGATTGATTGCCCGGTTCACCTGAGGGGCTTTTTGCCCACCCGGAGTACTCGATTGTTCATAGGCATCTACATATATTTTGTTGATATTGTAAACAGGATAGTTGGTTCCTAAAAAACCGGTAAGAGATTCAGCATCGCTCATGTGGATATTGCTGTCGCCATCATCAGCCACGAAGGTAATCACATTGCGCCATGGAGCCATGACTGTCGGGCTGTTGGTTGAATAATGAATGATTTTATCCACGGCATCCGTGGCTTCTTGTTCATTGGCCACAACGAATCTTCCGATGCCAATATCTACCCGGTCAGACCCCGAACTTTCGATACCTTCTCCCTCATCCAGAAATCCAAAGTAATCATCCGAGGCGATAGAATTAATGATGTTGAGTGGGAAGGAAGTAGACACCCAGCAGGGAACAAAATTGGAATTGTCGGCAATGCGGTCTTTGTAGTCGTAAGAAGCGTCACCAAAAAGAAGCAGGTATTTAAGCTCGGCTCCCGGATCGCTGTCATTATAAAGCATTTTGGCAAAATTCCGGATGGCTGTAATATCTTGTGCTCCGGACGAAAACTCATTATACACCTGGCCTACAGTAACTACTTCTGTTGTTAGGTTTCCCATGGTCCGGTGAAAATCGGCAAGCCGGTTGGCCTGTTCCAGAAAGTCGGGATGACAAACGATTAAATAGTCTATGTTCCTGATGGCATGCAGGTTCTGATTGGCAATCAATTCAACAAATTCAACGGTCTTGAAACCCGATTGGTTAAAAGCAATGTATTGGTTAAGTGAAGAGGTCAACGATTTAAATGTTAACGCGTTTCCATTAGTTTGTGCTGTAACTTTCTTTGGCTCAACCGGGGTAGAAATATCCCAAACCGAAATTTCTGATGAGGCATTATTCAGTGTGTAATTGGCTACTTGATTTGTTTCGGTATGCACATTTCTAAAGATCATTTGATTCCCGGTCATGACAAGCGATCGGCGCACATTGATTTCAATATAATCTAAAAACCCAACTGAGCTGGTGTTACTGCGTTGATAGGTAGTGGTGACCAATATATTTTCGTCCTTGGGCAAAAACCTGAAACTGATCAATTTTTCTTTTCCAAAGTCGTAATTGCCTGAAGTCGGGTCAATGCTTATGGTATTCATGTTGTTTCCATTGAGGTCGATTTTAAAAGCACTGGCACCTGAAGCATCGGCGGCGAAATTGCCTTTAAAAAATCCCGAATTGCTGGATTTGACAACATTTGGGAAGTTGAAGATAAAATCATAGCTCAACGACGACAAATCGTACAATTCGCCAAACCAAATGCGCCCAACACCGGCAATGTTGCGGGTATCGATTTCGTGAACTGAATAATCGATAAAATCGTTTATTTCCACGGTGGGATTACCGGATGGGGTCTCCATATTTTGGATGTGCTTTGCCGGACGGTTCAGAGCGGTAATGAAATAATAAGCATAATCACTATAATAATTGTTCAGGTGATAAAATGCCTGATCGAACTCGTTCCACTTCCAAATGACCGGGCCTTGCGCATAAAACAGGAAATAATCCCCCTGATCGAAGCTTCCATCGCCTCCATCCACCATTTGAATGGGGTTTTCCGTCAGGTCATCATAGATAGGTTCGTCATTTTTTTCGGGAAGTGTTCCCCCTCCATTTCCAAATACAGAAATATGGGATGGGTCGGCACTCATATCAAACCCCATGGCCTGTAAATCTGAAAACGTTACCTTGTGGACTCCTGATTCGGTTACACGTATTTTATACCAGGAACCTGAGGCCAGCACACTTTGGTCTGCGTAGCCTGCCACCGTTGTTTTTGGTTCGGGGAATTCTGTTAGCTCGGCTACTAAATCAAAGGAAACCAGTTTTTCAAAATTCTGTAGGCTGTCGTTCCACCGAAAGGGAACCAGGTCAACGGAAAGCCAGGGTTCTTTACTTAGCTTAATCACGGTTGCTGATGGATTTATTTGTTTGATCCATTCTTTTGAAGGTAGGAGCGACTCTTTTTCTTCCCCGGTTACTAAAGCATATACTGCTTGGTCGATATGTACTTTGGCGGTGGCAAACGAAGTATGTATGCGGTAGTTTTTATTAAAATGAGGTAAATTACTGTAATCATGATATATTGCACTCTCAAATACGGTGCGAAAAATGACTTCACCATCATACAACACCACTTTTTGAATTTGTTGCCAACGCAGCGATTCATGAAAACGGTAGTCGATGGAGAAAAGCTGGGTGGAAATCAGCAACATAACAACAGTAATAGAGAGAGAACTATATTTCATGTGGAATATTATAATGTTAAAAATAACAATTAAATGTAGTGTGAGTTATTATTCTGTTGAATAACGGCATTTCATTTGTTTTATTTTATGTAAGTTTGCAGAGTGAATTTTTAAAAAAATTACTCAGTAAAGGAAAGGGTAATAAAAAAGGTCGTATAATTGTGCTCGCAAAACCAAATTAAATTAATCTAATGAAATGATGATCAGAGTAGTCCGCATAATCATAGTTTCATTGTTCGTTGTAGCCTTTGGTGTAACTCAAGCTCAGGATCCTGAGTTTTCTCAGTTTTACGCCAATCCATTGTATTTAAACCCTGCACTTGCAGGCAGTACTGAATGCGGGAGACTTGGCTTAAACTATCGCAATCAGTACCCATCGCTTTCAAATGCTTATGTTACCTATAATGTAAGTTACGACCAAAGCATCCCAGGTATCAATAGTGGATATGGGATATTGGCCATGAGCGATGCACAAGGGGATGGCGCGTTGGTGCGCAATTCTATTTCAGCCTTTTATTCTTACAAACTTCAGGTAAGCAATCCGGTAATGATTAGTTTTGGCGTTAAAGCAGGCTATTATCAAGAACACCTCAACTGGAATAAATTTATTTTTGCCGACCAGATTAACCCCACAACGGGAAACATTAGCCAAACATCATCGGAAATAATTCCTTCCAGTGTCAATATTGCAGTAGTTGATTTCTCTGCCGGAGCTGTGATGAACTACCTGGACAAGTTCTTTTTTGGAGTCGCTGTTGACCATTTGAACCAACCGAATTTGTCGTTTTATAACGATGCCGACAGTAAATGGCCGATGAAAATAGCTGCCCATGGAGGTGTGTTAATCAACGCCACCAAAGGAGGGCTTGGCGATGCAGGAGGTGAGGATCTCGCTATACAACCCAACGTATTGTATATGCAACAAGGTCAATTTCATCAGCTAAATGTTGGGTTGTACCTTAATAAATATCCATTTGTTTTAGGCGGGTGGTTTCGACATAATTTTGAAAACCCTGATGCTGTTGTAGCCTTGATTGGCGTTACCTATAACAACATTCGCATTGGGTATAGTTATGATTTTACCGTATCGGATATTGGTGGAAAGGCAGGTGGAGCCCATGAAATTTCATTTGCATGGGATTTCTGCTTGTATAAAGAATCTTCGCGCATGCATATTAAAGCAATAAAATCACCCTCTTTTTAGTTATTATCGAAATAGTTTAATAAAATCAAACTAATAATGTTTAAAATGAATAAGTTGTTTTTAATCGTGGTAGGGTTGGTACTTTTAACAATATTCTCCACGTCGTGTAAACCCAAACAACGTTCACGCACAACTGGTTGGGAATATAACAACCCAAAAAATGGTGGGTTTGAAGTTGCCCAGTCGGACGAACAAATAACCGGACCAGGGTTGGTGTTGATCGAAGGCGGAACATTTACTATGGGATCCACCTCCGAAACTCCATTCTACGAATGGGACAATTCACCTCGCAAGGTTACAGTGAGCAGTTTTTATATCGATCAAACGGAAGTAAGTAACATTGCTTATCTGGAATATATCTTTTGGCTCAACAGGGTTTACGGTCAAAGTTATCCGCTGGTAGTTCAAAACGCATTGCCCGACACCCTGGTTTGGCGCGACCGACTGGCTTATAATGAACCCTTGGTTCAAACCTATTTCAGACACCCGTCTTATCAAAACTACCCCGTGGTGGGTGTAAGCTGGGTTCAGGCCAACGATTTTGCATCCTGGAGAAGCGACCGGGTAAACGAGGGTCTCCTTATTGATGCTGGCATACTGGATTTTGACCCTGACCAGGTAGATGAAAACAACTTTAATACCGATGCCTATCTGGCCGGACAGTATGCAGGTTTGGTTAAAGAAGGAAAAAAAGACCTTGATCCAAATGGAACAGGCGTTAGAAACGTCAGATTCGAAGATGGTTTGCTATTGCCCAACTACAGGCTCCCCACAGAGGCTGAATGGGAATATGCCGCGTTGGGTCTCGTCGGAAATACATTGTATAACCGCGTTGTAGAACGCAGACAATATCCCTGGAACGGAAGTGGTATTCGTACAGATGAAACAAAATACTACGGAAGTTTTGTGGCCAACTTTAAAATCGGTAGCGGCGATTACATGGGAGTTGCAGGTAACCTGAATGATGGTGCCAGCATTCCTGCATCAGTAGGTTCCTATTGGCCAAACGATTATGGTATTTATAATATGGCCGGCAATGTCAGCGAATGGGTGCTCGACGTATACCGCCCCATGACACCAGAGTTCGTTTCAGATTTTAACCCCTATCGCGGTAACGTATTCAAAAACGTTAAAAAAGACATTGATGGCGGCATCGCACCAAAAGATTCTTTGGGACGTATCGTTTATGAAAATATTACTCCCGAAGAGGCTGCTTCACGTAAAAACTACCGCAAAGCTGATAACGTAAACTACCGTGATGGCGATTATCAGTCAGGTATCAGGGCCGATTGGTTAGATGGCGAAGAAGAAGAAACTGATTCAAAAAGTATGTACGATTATGGCCAGACTACATTAATCAGCGACAAAGCCCGCGTGGTGAAAGGCGGCTCGTGGGACGATGGAGTTTACTACCTGAGCCCCGGAACCCGAAGATTCTTAAACGAAGATGAATCAGCATCCACCATTGGTTTCAGATGCGCTATGATTCGTGTTGGCAGTGCTATCCCGGGAGGAAATTAAAAGAAAATAATATTATCTTTACCCCATTCCTAACAGAGTGGGGTTTTTTTATTCGTATGAAGAATATTCAGGAATTGTACCAATTATTTTTGTCATCACCAAAAATAAGTACTGATACACGAGGTGATGTAAAGGGAAGCGTTTTTTTTGCGCTTTCAGGTGAAAAATTTGATGGTAACCGTTTTGCCAGAGAAGCCATCAACAAAGGTGCAGAATTGGCCGTGGTTGATGATGAAACTTGTTGTGAAAATCAAAACCAATACTTTTTAGTTGAAAATGTTTTGGAAGCCTTACAAAATCTGGCTCTTTTTCACCGGGAATCTCTTAAAGCAACTGTCATAGGTGTCACTGGGTCAAATGGAAAAACAACCACTAAGGAACTGATATATAGAGTTCTGGAGATGGAGAAGATGGTCATCGCTACCCAGGGAAACCTGAACAATCATATTGGTGTACCGCTTACCTTGTTGCGCATGAACAACAAGACACAAGTAGCGGTGGTTGAAATGGGCGCTAACCATCCCGGGGAAATTGCCAGACTGTGTGAACTGGCCAGGCCAAATATTGGGATTATCACCAATATTGGCAAAGCCCACCTGGAAGGCATGGGAAGCTACGAAGGGGTGATCAACGCTAAAAACGAACTCTATTCTTATATCCGCACCAACAACGGAACAGCCATCGTAAATGCCGATGATATGCTTCTTATGAAGCTCAGTGAAGGGATGCATCGGTTAACCTACGGATCTGGCTCAAACGAAGTAAAGGGCTCGTTGCAGCTCGAAGTGCCCTGGATTAAACTGTCGGCTACTTATCACAACGAGGCGGCCATCCAGATTTCATCCCACCTGTATGGCCGGTATAATTTCCCCAATATCATGGCGGCCATTGCGTTCGGGCACTATTTTAAGATTAAGAATAAAAATATTGTCAAAGCGATTGAGAAATACGTGCCTGAAAACAGCCGTTCACAGGAAATCGATACCGAACAAAATCACCTGTTTTTAGACGCATACAACGCTAACCCGGTAAGTATGTCCGAAGCGCTTCATAGTTTTAAATCATACGCTGATAACAACTCGTGGTTGATTTTAGGTGATATGTTTGAGCTTGGTTTAGTTTCAAGAGAGGAACATCAACTCATCATTGAATTGATTGGACGATTGGGGTTTACAAAAGTGATTCTGATAGGGGAGCATTTTTACAGCCTTAAAAGCGATCGGTATTTATTTTTTGAAACTACCAGCGAAGTCATCATTTATCTAAGCCAGAATCCAATAGCACATGCGAATGTGCTGGTCAAAGGATCGCGCGGAATGCGGCTCGAACAACTAATCACTGTGTTGTGACCAATAATACCCATTCTGCCTTGGGGCTCATGTCGGGCAGTTCGCTTGACGGCCTCGATATAGCCTGCTGTAGATTTAGTTTTAGTGTCAATAAATGGCAATATCACATTGAAAAATCAGAAACCGTATCTTACACAGCTCAATGGCATCAGAAACTGGCGAGCGCTCATTTACTGCCTTCAAATGAATTGTTCAGGCTGGATGTTGAATACGGGCAGTTAATTGGAGAACTGGCGGCATCTTTTATCCATAAACACCAACTTACACCTGAATTCATTTCATCGCATGGCCATACCATTTTTCATGAACCAGAATTTGGTCATAGCTTTCAGTTGGGTAAGGGAGCAGCCATTGCCAAGCAGTCACATTTAACCACTGTGAGTGACTTTCGGAATGCAGATATACGAAACGGAGGTCAGGGCGCACCATTAGTTCCAATTGGTGATGAGTTGCTTTTTAGTGAATACGTAGCCTGTTTAAACCTGGGGGGGATTGCCAATATTTCCTTTAATGAAAAAGGTAATCGTGAGGGCTACGACCTCTGCGCTGCAAACCAACTGCTTAATCTGCTCAGCAACGAGGTGGGATTGCCATTCGATGAAGGTGGAGCTATAGCGGCATCTGGAAAAGTCGATTCACGATTGTTGGAACAACTGAACAGCGATGTGTATTTTCGTTATCAGCACCCTAAGTCATTGAATAACCAATATGTAACTGGGCATTTTATCTCACCCTTGTTGTCGAAACAAATTTCTGTTGAAAACCGATTGGCCACGGCTGTGGCACATATCAGTAAACATTGTGCACATTCAATAAATCACCTGATCCATGGCAAGGTTTTGGTTACGGGAGGAGGGGCGCACAATCGATATCTAATTGAATCCATTAAAAAACTCACTTCACAGGAAATTGTGGTTCCTGATAAGCAGTTAATTGATTTTAAGGAGGCCTTGGTTTTTGCTTTTATGGGAGTGCTGCGTATCCAACAAAAAGTAAATTGTCTGGGTTCGGTAACAGGAGCAAAATGCGATAGCATCGGTGGAGTTATCGACAGACCATAAAAAAAGCTGCCATGTTGAGCAGCTTTTTTGTAGGGTCGATTCATTTTACAAATGTCCCATAAGCATCATCTGAAAATAATAGGCTGCTATTCCCGAAAAGTAACCTAACATGGCCAGTAAACTGATTTTCTTCATGTACCAGATAAAGTCTATTTTTTCGAGGGCCATGGCAGCAACACCGGCTGCAGATCCGATAATCAGGATACTTCCACCGGTTCCGGCCGTAAATGCCAGTAATTCCCAAAAGATACCATCCGTAGCAAAGTGTCCAACTTGAGCAACGGGGTACATGCCCATGGCACCTGCAACTAAAGGAACGTTGTCTACAATTGAACTCAGTAAACCAATTGCTGTATTAATGATGTAAATATTGTTATTCGTTACCTGATCTAACCAAATGGACACGAGACCCAAATGGCCCGCAGTTTGAAGTGAAGCAACCGCGGAAAGGATGCCAAGAAAAAACAGAACTGTTGGGATATCTACTTTTTTAATTACGCCGGTCACCGTGAGTCTTCCTTTATCTTCATAGGGTTTTTTGCGGTGCATGATATCAGTCATTACCCAAAGTACACCTAATCCTAAAAGCATGCCCATATAGGGGGGTAGGTGTGTTATTGTTTTAAAAACGGGAACAAATAGCAGAGCCCCGACTCCTGTGAACAACATCAGTTTGCGTTCAAAGAGTGTAGTGTATTCAACAATGTCCTTTGTTGAAAGCTTAGGCCGGGTTACGGTTCCTTTCATGGTAATCGATAACAAAATCATGGGGATGACCATGGTGACTAAACTAGGAATAAATACCATTAAAATAATATTTAATGCCGTAATTTGTCCGCCAATCCACAACATGATGGTGGTAACATCGCCAATGGGCGACCAGGCACCTCCTGCATTGGCCGCCAACACAACCATCGATGCAAAAAACCAACGGGTTTGTTTGTCGGCAATGAGCTTTTTAAGCAAAGTGACCATCACGATGGTAGTGGTGAGGTTGTCGAGCGTGGCCGACATAAAGAAAGTAAGAAAGCTGATTACCCACAAAAGTTTTACTTTGCTTGTGGTTTTGATGCTGTCGGTTACCAGTTTAAATCCCTGGTGGTGGTCGATGATTTCCACAATGGTCATAGCTCCCAACAGGAAAAATAAAATTTCGGAAATTTCGCCCAGGTGTTCAATAATCTGATTATGAACGATAAATTCGATGTAGGTTTGGTGTGTTACCTCGAATGAGGTACCCGTTGCCGCTGCCAATATTTGTTGTTCATGAAGAAAGTCATTCCAGGTTGCACTTACCCCTGATAAAAGAATTTCGTCAGCACCAATGATAAAGGCAACCCAGGTTAATGAACCAATCAGCAGGGCCGAAGCCGCTTTATCGATTTTTAAAGGGTGCTCCAGAGCAATGGCCAAATACCCCAGAACAAAGATGACAACCATTAAAATAAACATGTTGTGATATTTTTATTTGTGTTTTTTTATGCCGGCAAATTTAGCCAAAGAAGCAGTACGATTGGATTTTATTTTCAACGTAATTGATTGGTAACGGCTTCTTTTTTTGATGACAGAATAACCTGTGAAACTGCTTATAGAAATGGAGAAAATTAGGAGAATTTGTCGCGATAATATGGTGGGTTTCTATCGATTGTGTTATATATGATCCAATCTCTGGTGGATTCCCACAAGAGATTGGATAAATCTTAATCCTGTTCCTGAGATTCGAAATTCAGTTGATACCAGTTTATCTTTCTTGTAAAATACATGGTTGCACCTAATATAATGGTCAAACCAATACTGCCCATGAGCAATGCATAGTCTTCCAGTTGTAGTGTTACAAAAAGGAATCCGTAAATTGCTACCAGTGTTGTTGTTAGAATAACAGTGAATTTTTTCATCTTAAAAATGCTCAATGAATAGAGTGATACCATAGTTACAATGGCAAAAGTTGAAATAAAATAAGCCGTGTTGAAATTGGTATGTTCCGAAATCGAAATCAGAAGCACATAAAAAAGGATCAGGGCCAATCCTACCAAAGTATATTGAAAAGGATGAATTTTTCGCCTGTTCAGGATCTCAACCAGAAAGAAGATTAAAAAGGTAAGTGCGATGGTTAACACGGCGTATTTGGCCGACCTCATGGATTTTTGATAATCATCCAATGGGAGAATCAGGTTTACACCAAAGGCCGCACTGTCTATTTTTTCGCGTTGATTTCCATACACCCAGCTTTGAGGAATGTTTCGGTTAATTTGCAGGATTTTCCAGCTGGCAGTAAACCCTGTTGTCGATACTTCCCGGGCATCAGGCAGGAAATTTCCATCGAAACTTGGAGATGGCCAGTTGGATGTCAGGCTGACTTCTGTGATGTTCCCAAGTGGAATAAAGGTCATCGATTGGCTTCCCTGGAGGTTGAGTGAAAAGTCAAATGCGACTTTATTTCGCAGATTGTCAGTAAGGCTAGGAAGGTCGCAGGTTACCCCTGAGTAGATGAGATCGGATAGGGTGGATCCTGGTTTTACTTTGAGTTTTTCATTGTTCCAGTTCAAAATAATTTCATTTTTAATACCGCGCAGATCCGTGATACCAAGTGTAAGGAACGATTGATTGTATCTGATTTCTTTCAGTCCGTTCTGATCGATGGATTTGTCAAGGTCGAATTTTCCTGAAAATGATAAGTTTGACTTGTAAACAACCACTTCATATATCCCTCTTCTAAGTTTTTCCGGTTGAATCGTGCCCTCAATTTTTAATTCTTCGGGCAGGATGTGCCAGTATTTAACAACTTCGCTTTTCTGGTCTGCGCTAATTACTTCGTAAACAACCGGTATGGTCAGTATAGGCCCGTTTAGTTGTTGAGATCCAGCCCATTTTGAACCTACTTCATTGGTGGCCGAATTGTTTAAATGTTCTCTTTCGCTAATAATCGATTTGACCATTTCGGTTGGAATGAGCAGTAGGATTACCATCACTGTGATGGTAACTACTTTTAAGGTTACAGAATTTCTTACCCAGCGGTGGGCTTTTTCAAAGGATTTGTTTTCTGTGTTCATGTTATTAAGCTTAAGTTATTTAAAGTACTTTGAAATACAAAGTATGAAAGCAAATTTTTTTATTTGAGTAGTTGTTCAATTGCCTTTATGTGTTTGGTAAAAGCTAAAATTCCTTCTTGTGTAACCGAATATTTTGTATTTGGTTTTCGGTCGAGAAATTCTTTTCTGAAACGGATGTATTCACTGTTTTCGAGTGATTTTAGGTGACTTGCCAGGTTGCCATCTGTTACTTCAAGCAGTTCTTTAAGCGCATTAAAATCAAGGTAATCATTTACTACCAGAGCGGACATGATTCCAAGCCGGATTTTATTCTCAAATGCTTTATCAAGATCTTTCAGAATTTCTTTCATGACCTGTATTTAAGGTGCATTGCAATGCCATAAATGATGTGCAGGATACCAAAGCCGATTGACCAGAATATCAGTCCATAACCAATGAACTGTGCTGCAAGAAGCCCCAGTACAATCTCAACCATTCCCAGGCTCCTGATTTCTTTTAAAGTATACTTACTCGCATTGACCAAGGCCAAGCCGTAAAAAATTAAGGTGAGTGGGGCAATAATTCCAATATAACCTTTGAACAACAATATCAATGATAAAATTCCACCTGCTATTAATGGAATAAATAGATTGATGAGAAGTCTTTTTGCCTGTAAATTCCAAAGCTTTTCATTGTCTTTTTTTGCTTTTATTTTGCTGAAAAACACACCTGTACCAATTGAAAGCGATAATGTTACGACAGCAATTACAAGTAGTATGATTATGTTTTCGCTGGAAAGAATTGCTTCTCTGTATTGAAGATAATTCTGATTTGAATACACGGTGAGATAGACCAGAAGTGCTCCTATCAGAGCATAAATGCCTGCAAAAACCCCAGAAAGGCCACTTAAAGAAATAAACCTGGATGAACGGTTCATTATTTCTTTGATCAATTTAAGATCGTCAATATAAGGTTGGTTATTCATAAAAAGTACTTTGAAATACAAAGCAAATATATATAAAATTTGTTAGAATGAATTATAGATGAAAATATTTTTAAAAAAGATCAATTTTTTTTTGAACAGTCTTGCATCATTTGGTTCACCGGGTGAAGTTGCTCTTCGTTTGAATTTAAAAAAAAAATAAAACCCGTAAAATAAAAACCGCGAATCCGTATTTTCTGGATTCGCGGTTCTGTGAGACCGAAACCGAAATTCTATTTAATGGTAAACTTTTTCAAGGCTTTACCTTGTTGGGTTTCTATCAACAAGAAATATACGCCACTATTTAAATGACTCACGTTGAGCCGATAGCTGAATTCATCGACCTGCATTCGATATACTTCATGGCCTGAAAGATCTGTAACCCGCAGGAGCTCGATTTTCTCCGGGGATTCAATCTGCATGTCATTATCAGCCGGTATGGGGAAAAGTTTAATCTGTTGCGAAAGGACATCTTCATCTATTCCCTGAGATCCAACCTGAATATAACCTGTTTTGGTTTCGGTGGCCTGCATCAACCCGTTACCCACCGTAAGCGAAACGGTATAGCTTCCATTGGCAGAATATGTATGGGAAGGGTGTTGCATGGAAGAGGTATTTCCATCGCCAAAATTCCATAACCAGGAGGTGATGTTTCTGGCAGGATTGCCCGGTTTGGGCTCCTTGGCTGGTAACACCTCCTTAACTGTGCCAGGTGCATTTTCCTGAATGATATTTCGAATGGTGAGGGCTCCATTGCTTCCATTCACATCGCATATATACCAATACAGACCTGTGCCACTGATAGGAACCTGTAACGTTTTTATTAGTCCGCTTTCGTTATAAATTTGAACAACGGCTTGCGAGGTGGTGATGTCAGGGGTATCTGAGTAATTGTGAATATAGTACTGATAGGTCCCACTATACATCTGATAAATGGTCATGGTTTCGGGTCCATATCCAGTGGTGATGTCGTAATCAAGTACGGCGTAAGGTGCAGAGTTTTCACTCCCTTCATCACCATAGTAAACATGGTAAGCCTGACCTTCAATATCGGGTGTGTTGAGATGTGAATCAAGATCAGAAGGCGACTCGCCCCAGTTGAGGACAAACCGCATGTTGCCGGCAGCCAGCGTTGGCGACAACGAGATGTTAAGAGTCAGTGATCCACCAATGGGTATCACTACCTGATTATTGTTGTAAGTACTATATCCCGTTTTGGAGCAGGTAACTGTATTTGAGTTTTCTGTCGACTGGTCAGTAAAAGCAATCGATAAAGGTGCACTGCCCGAGGTTTGGCTGGCATGAAAGTTTGCTACCAGTGCACCGGATGGCACGTTGTTAATCACATAATTTCCCTGACTATCAGTAGTTGCCGAAAGTCCCGCTACAGTGACCAAAGCCCCTGGAACTGGTTGACCATCGAGGGCGTCAGTAACCAAACCGGTGAGGGTGGAATTTCCACCTGATCCGGCAACCGTGATAAAGCCGGTTTTTGTTTCAGTATTGGTAATGGTTCCATCTCCTACTGTCAGGCTAACAGTGTAAGTTCCTGCGGCCATATAGGTATGCGATGGATTCTGAGCGGTACTGGTACTGCCATCTCCAAAATTCCAAAGCCAGGAAGTGATATTTTTACTGTTGAGCAGGTTATTCCCTTGTGTTTTTGGTGGAAATGGATCTTTAAATTTACCAGGGGCACTTTGCTGTATCACATTGTGAATAGTCAATTGTCCGTTGGATCCATTCACATCACAAACATACCAGTATAGCCCTTCACCGGAAGTGGGCACTTGAACTGTCTGCATTAATCCGTTCTGATTGTATATTTGGAGTACGGCTTGTGATTCTGTTATATTTCCATCTCCCGCATATTTGTAAATGTAATATTGGTAGGTTCCGTCGAACATCTGGTAAATGGTCATGGTTTCAGGTCCATAACCTGAAGTAATATCATGATCGAGGGCTGCATAGGGGGCAGAAGTGGCGCTTCCTGTATTGCTGTAATAAATGTGGTAGGTGCTCCCCTCTATGGAAGGCGTGTTCAAGTGTGAATCAAGATCTCTTGGATTAGCACCCCAGTTGAGCACAAAACGCATGGATCCTTCAGCCAGGGTTTGCGACAGCGATATGTTTAGGTTTAATGTTTGTCCTGGGTCAATCAATACCTGGTTGTTTACATAGGTGATATAACCTGTTTTTGAACAAGTCACCGTATGGGCACCTTCGGAGGACTGGTCAGAGAAATTAACCAACAGAGGGGCATCTCCCTGGGTGATATCGGCATTGAAATCAGCATTTAGCGTTCCATCCGGGATGTTGGTAATGGTGTAGTTACCACTCGCATCGGTAGTGGTACTCAGTCCTGCAATGGTGACGGTGGCTCCGGGTATCGGGGTTCCATCGTAAGCATCGGTAACCAACCCGGTCAGAGTGTTGCTTTGTGATGTGGTGGTGGTAAAGTTAAAATCGTCTACCATAAAGATGAACGCATCATTTGAAACACA
>PCUL01000273.1:0-1483 GCA_002771745.1 Bacteroidetes bacterium CG18_big_fil_WC_8_21_14_2_50_41_14 | reverse complement strand
AGGTAGTTGGTTCCTGAAATAATGGTAAAGCTCCCGGGATCGGTATTGGTGGTGGATATACCTACCTTATATCGCTCCAGGCCATATTGAGAGGTATACGATTTTACCCAAAATGAAACGGAAGTGTTGGTTCCGGCTGCCAATGGCGGCGAAATAAGCCAGTCATTGTTAGGAGGGGTTGTCGCAGCGAAGGAGGCGGCAAATTTACTGCCTGAATGAGGCAGTATACTTGCGTCGGTTTGTGGTGGCGTGGTGGCCGATGGGTTGAAAATGATATAGGCCATGGGCGAATACTGATTGAGAAAATCAACTTCTGTGATGCCGTAAGTTTCTGAGCCATCCACATCGGTTAAGGTCCATGGACTAAATAAGAGACTAAAGTCCGAATAGGTTTCAAATCCATCACTCAGGTCGGTGACGCTTTTAGCCATTGTTGGCTCCTGCTGAACAATTTCTAATGGCATGTTCGCTTTGCCTATTGTCTTTTGGTGGCTTTGTGCTTGAACAGTCAACATAGCCGCCAAAACAATAAAAGAGGATAAGTAAGCTTTTTTCATTTCGTTGAGTTTAAAAGGTTCATCAAATATACGAATCAATGATTGAATACACAAGATATTTTAAATTATATCTATAAAGTCGTTACCTCCTATGGCGATGTCGGGTTTAATCAGATTTTATATAGTGTATTTACTACAACCCTTTTTTCTTTTTTGTGTATATAAGTCAAGTTGTGAAAGGTGCAGAGCACCGTAATATTGATTTGAAAAGAGCCAATGTATTCGTAACATTAGCACTCACTAAAAGATAAATTCAATTGGCTATTATTGTGTTATATATGATCCAATCTCTGGTGGATTCCCACAAGAGATTGGATACATCTTAATCCTATTCCTGAGATTCAAAATTCAATTGATACCAGTTTATTTTTCTGGTAAAATACATGGTTGCTCCCAGAATGATGGTCAACCCGATGCTGCCCATGAGCAATGCATAGTCTTCCAATTGCAGTGTGACAAACAGAAATCCGTAAATAGCTGCCAGTATAGTGGTTAGTATCATGGTGAATTTCCTCAGCTTAAAAATACTCATTGAATACAGCGATACCATCGAAACGATGGCCACAGTAGAAATAAAATAGGCTACGTTGAAATTGGTGTGTTCTGAAATAGAAATCAGCAGCACATAGAAAAGGATCAGGGCCAATCCGACTAATGTATATTGAAACGGATGTATTTTTCTCCTGTTCAGGATTTCGACCAAAAAGAAAATCAAGAAGGTAAGTGCGATGGTTAATACGCTGTACTTGGCCGACCTCATGGATTTCTGATAATCATCCAACGGGAGAATGAGATCAACGCCAAAAGCGGCATTGTTTAAATTTTCTCGTTGGTCGCCATACACCCAACTTTGAGGAATGTTTCGGTTAAGTTGCAGGATTTTCCAGTTGGCGGTGAACCCGGTGGCCGATACCTCCCGGGAATCC
>PCUL01000326.1 GCA_002771745.1 Bacteroidetes bacterium CG18_big_fil_WC_8_21_14_2_50_41_14 | reverse complement strand
TCTTCTGGTAGCAGGTTCATCCCTGTGGTGTCAGGAGTTCCTGCATTTACAGCAGGGGAATCATCCTGCAACGACCAATCATACTCCCAGCCATTGCTTGCGAGACCATAATTTGGGGCAGGGTTAACAAATAGAGGGTCATCGGTAATCATATTTGAACCTTCGGCACGGCCTTCCCAAACAAGGTTATAGTTTACACCGGTGCTATCTAAAGAAGTTATAGCCATATCGCTTTCAAGAATATTTTCGCTGAAATTGTTCCATAGTATGTTATTGTTGAACAGAATATTTTCGGAAACGGTAAAAACTCCCGGTATACCACCATTTTTAGAATAATTATTTGTAATTGTGTTATTAAAGACGTTATGTGTACTTTCAAGAACATTGAAACTTAGTGTATGCCAGTTTTCATTATTAGCAAAAATATTATTTACTAAAGTTGACTGCAACGTGTGAATTTCAACGGTACTAAGTGAGTGATTGTTAAAAAAAGAATTGTTCTGTAATAAAACGACAGGGATCTCTGGCCAGAGTGACAAATAGATTGCTGATCCACGACTAAAGACTGTAAATCCATTCGGATCATCTATATAAAACCATGCTTGATTTTCCTGAAAAAAGGAATCCTTGATAATAAGGGAGTCATTTTTATTTCCGCAAAATGCTCCCCCTGAAACCATTGTTTTGTTTTGAAAAAATTCACAGTTTAAAAATATTACACTCTGAATATCTTCACAATATACTGCGCCGCCACTTGTTCGCGAATAGTTGTAATAAAAAGAACAATGTTCAAAAACTGCTTTTTTGTAATCATAGATACGAATTGCTCCCCCTTGGTTTCCTCCCAAGTCATCAGTAAATCCCTCCCAACCAAACCATGAGCCTGGAATATTTGCTTTCCCATATTCAAATCGACAATACAAAAACTTGGCATATCCGTTGCTATTACTAAGTATATGTATTCCATGCCATCCCCCAAAAAAGGTGGCTGAATCAGTCAGACCAATGGTATCAATAGCTGTAAAAAGAATGGGTTGGTCTTCAGTACCGTAAGCTAATATATTTCCCCTAACTTCAATTCTATACGATCCTGTGGTTGTTATTATTGTTCCTGGGAGAATTTTTAGTGTGTGCTGTTCTGAAAAAAAAGTATCTTCATTTATTTCCATGTTCCCAGACCAAACAATAGTATCAGCCGTACAATTATAAGAAAAAAATGATAAAACTAGATAAGCAACTATATATAGTTCTGATTTCATTATGATCTGATTGGAAGAGTAGCACCAAAAAACATTAGGTGCTACTCTTTATTAAAAATTAGTCAATATCGGGGATGCATTCATATACTGAATAAAATGTTTGATAATTGTGTGTGTACATGTAACCATTCTCACCGCCAACTGTTAATGCAAAATAATCTGTAAAAACATCAACTGCTGTGAAATACATATTTCCATCAGGAATCAATCCTCCGCTTTGCTCATTCCCGTAAAACAATGTAAAGCCATTGCTAAGAAATCCATTCCAATAAGCTCCTGAATAACCAGGGTAATCTACGGATCCAGCTTTCCATTCACTATAAATCAAATCATCATTAAATCCATTAGTCCAGACGAATGTGTTTTCAATTATTTTAATGCTTCCACTACATGCAGGAGCAGGAACATAAATAGGGTTTGGATTGTTAAACCGCAACTCTAATTGATCTCCCGCATCAGCATAAGGAGGTGTTGGTGGGGTTAGATCACATCTTCCGGCGGTTATGCCAAAATACCAACATTCGTCAAGAGGGAATTGAGTATATAAATTAGGTGTGCCAAAACCAATACCTGTTGTCACAACAACTTCAGCATCCGAAGAACGGGCTGTCAGGCTAATATTCACATCACCAACCACCATGTGAGCTACTTCACTTCCGTATTG
>PCUL01000151.1:8190-9631 GCA_002771745.1 Bacteroidetes bacterium CG18_big_fil_WC_8_21_14_2_50_41_14 | reverse complement strand
CCACACTTCGCCATCGTACATGTCAGGGCAGGATTCTGGTTCTACGACAACCGTTTCCTGCAGAGGAACATAGACCCGGTCGTTTTCGGGAAGGATGTAGTATTTTAATTCGTTGTAAAGTGGTGGATCGGTAAATATTTTGTAGGTTGATACCGAATTAAAATATGGAAACGATAAAACACCCTCAGCTTCAAATGTTCCGGCATTGGTACCTGATTGTAGAATCCTGCCCAAATGCGTGCCATCATTAGATACACCGTAAATATGTCCATCGGGTGCAGTTTGAAGGAATGTACGGCTGTAATCTGGTGTTGCAGGAGTGTATAGGTTATTAACTACTCCTGTGAGGTAATTTAATTTAACAATACCAACATTTGTACAAGAGGCATAAATAATATTGTCTTCACAAGTTGAAAATTCGATGCCACCTATGCGTCCCAAATTAAGATCAAAAATTTGAGGATCGCCATCAGTTACAACAACAATTTCATCTAATTCATCCCATCCTTGATAGGGGTTAAAAATGCCATGAGTCCATGCAATCACATCGCTTCCATCAATTTCTTTTTTATATTCCAGGTTATACGCATCAAAATCCTTCTCCACTAAAAAAGAATCGTTCGCCGTTACTATCGATGTTTCATCCGTAACCCCAAATTCAGAAATTGTCCATCTGTAAAGACCGTGATCAGGAGGAACGCTTCCATCCTGCTCGGTTAATACGGCGTAAATGTATGATTGATTATTTAATTCCTCGGTAATGGCAAAACTTCCAAAACCAATATCATATCCACGAAGTACAATTCTTTCAGAAGGGGTGGCAATACCTGATGCTTCATCAAATGTTATAATATTGTAACAAAGATCTTGATCTTCGTGATGTACAAATACCGAATAAAAAACGTAGTACTCATTAGTACTGTTTGGTTTTTGGATAATTTGACATTCCGGCATAAAACCATAATCCGTTTGTGTCCAAGTGGAGTTACTGTTCCCAAAGAAAAGAAGGTCGCCTACAATATAAAAATTGAGGTCATAATTTGCATTATATCCCCCTGCTGAAAAGGGAGATGCACCATTACCTGTTGGTTGGGGCGGAATCACCTGTTCACAGACGATAGGTGTATCTGAGAAAATTAATTGATAGGCGGTACTCGAACCACCATCGAAAGCGATAGGAACCACCCATTTACCATACATTTGAGCATACGAAAACTGACTGAATCCTATTATAAACAGGCACATGACTAAATAATTTGCTATTTTTTTCATAGAGAAATTTTATATACGTGAAAACAAAATCTGATAAAATACATGATTGGTCTTGGTTGCGGAAAAGGGGTGCTTCTTAATTCAGGGTTAGAATAACCTGCCTTAAACAACACCCCATTCGTATATCAAACTTGTTTTTCCCCAGCATGAAAAGGTGCTTGTGGTTGAG
>PCUL01000151.1:3214-8137 GCA_002771745.1 Bacteroidetes bacterium CG18_big_fil_WC_8_21_14_2_50_41_14 | reverse complement strand
AATTCATCTTATATCAATTTTACGGGATGTTTAATGCTATCTACTTATTATATAGTGTAAAAAACAGGAAAAATTCTATGGTTTTTTTGAGATATTTTTGCTTTTTGTGCTAATTAATAATGATTCTGAATTAGACTATAGAGGTTGAGCTTGCATTTTTAATCGTGAAAATAGAGGTAATGTCAACTTGTTCAAATCGATAAAGGCATATTTCTATAACACTTTTTATATTTTGATGTACTTATTTTCTACTAAACAGTCAATATTGTTGATTTGGGAACCTGAATGGACACAAGATATGATCACAACCGAAGGAAGGGAGTTATTGTTTTAAGCATATTATTTTATTGCTCCGGAGAAGTTGAGTTGAGTCGATAGAAAGGATACAAAATGAGTAATCCCAGCGAGATAGCCACCAGCGCTGTACCCAGTCCCCATAATTCGGCTAACAACCCTGTAACCCCCGCAAGGATGGCCGCTATCAATGATTTGGCCTGAGAGGTAACCGACAAAACGCTCGCCATTGCTTCGTCTTCCGCAAGTTCTGCAATTAGCGCGATACCAAGTGGTTTACGAACATTTTCTATCATCATCACCACCAGGAATGCCACAACCGGAATGCTGTAAATTGCAAGGTAGTAAAAGGAGAACCCTGTGATTCCGACACCAAATCCCACAATCATGGTCAAATTCATGGGCTTGTACGGATGTGCAAACAGGGCTGTCATTCGGCCTGAAAACCGGCTCGCGGCTGCTGTCAGCAGGTAGATGATAAAATAGACCAATCCTATCAGAAAGGCTGTTTTTTGGTCATTGTTCAAATAAACGGCAAAAGGAATGGCCAATGCCATGGCTTTTATCATCGGTTGCACATAATCCTTTATGGCTGAGTAATATCCTGAAAAAAGGGAGGTGCTGATAAGGGCTGTCAGGGTGCTGCGCTCTTTCATCGAGGCAACAAATGCCTTCCATACCGATAGAAATTTCAATCTGATTTTGATCAATTGCTGTGATTTGATTTCTCCATCAAGCCATTTTGGATAGGATGCTATCAAAACAACATTCACAAGATAAGGAACCACCGACCATAAAAACACCTGCTGAATGGCACCGGTGAAAAATACGATCACACCTGCAATGAGGGCCGAAAAAGCCGATCCTACCTGCGACCAGGAACGGGTGTGTCCGTAATAATTTACCCGCTGGCTGGTCCATCCATTTGCTTTCAGGTATTGGAAAATCATGGCTTTGTGCACGCCGGTGCGAAAGGCATCGCCGATGGCAAATAAAATCATGGCCGAAAATAACAGGATCAGGCTGGTACTAAAATAAAATAACAAAAACGAACTGATGTAAAATAAAAAGGAAGCAATGAGTGTGCGTCTCCTGCCCAAAGCATCGGCAATCAATCCGCTTGGGATTTCCATAAACATGATGGCGATTTCACGTGTTCCGTAAAGCAACCCTATTTCCAGGTAGCCAATTCCTTTCTCAAAAAAGAAAAGCACCAGAAAAGCATCGAAAAACCTGAGGTTTTTAAAAAAACCATAGGAGCAAAATTTGTAATATTGAAGGTCTTTGGTGATGGAAGTCATAGGCGCGATCTCTTTATGTCCCTTGGCAAAGGTAGATTAAAACGAAAACGCAGTCGAGGACGTAGTAAAAAATACCCGTTCTTATCAACAGGAAGCATTTGAAAAGCTTAGGCCACGTCAGTCATAGTACGTACATATTATTACTATTTTTGTAGCCATTTTACGCTAGTATATTGATAATTAAAACGATCCGGTAATCTTTGCAAATTATGAAAAGAATAAAAATGTTACCCGGTGAAGTATACACATTGCTGCTTATGTTTTTACTTTTCGCCTCTTGCACCAAAAATACACAGAATCTTGCACCCACGGCGGCTTTTACTGTCACACCACCCTATGTCGTTGTTGATTCCACGGTGATATTTGATGCTACCGGATCGAATGATGACCTGACCGCTTTTAGTATGTTGGAATTTAGGTGGGATTTCAATAACGATGGCTTGTGGGAGACAACCTGGAGCAACGATCCCATCGTAAGTAATAAATATCAGGTGGCGGGCTATTACACTGTTGGTCTGGAGGTTAAAGACCAAGCTGGATATACCGGTTGGGTTTCCAGAAATTTAACGGTGGCTGACACCAGTAGTTATCTGCCAGAGTATCCAACCGCGAAGTTTACCATCGATCCTTTATCAGGGGATGAAAATACCTTATTTACTTTTAATGCTTCCGGATGTAGCGATTTGCAAGATGATTTAGCTCTGTTGCAAGTAAGATGGGATTTTGACAACAATGGAAGTTGGGATACCGATTGGTCGACTGAAAAAATTGCAACCCATAAGTATGGGCAAAAAGGCCAGTTTGAGGTCATTTTGCAGGTAAGGGATTTAGATGCGAATGTGATTGGAACCAGCAAAATTCTTACTGTGGGGAGTGGGGGAGGTGGTATCATTGAGCTCACTTTTATCAGTATCCCGGGTGGAACATTTGATATGGGTTGCACCCAATCAGATCAGGAAAATTGTAATACCTATGACGAAACACCCATCCGATCGACTACGGTAAATGCTTTTCAATTGAGTACTTATGAAATAACCAATACCCAATTCGCTGACTTCTTAAATGTAGTGGGATGTAACCCCGATGGCACACTGGGAGGAACGAGGTTGATTTTTCTTGGTGCCGAAAATTGTAAAATTACTTACAGCGGAGGTGCCTTCGCGGCAGTCGTTGGAAATCATAATTTCCCGGTTGCACAGGTGACATGGTCCGGAGCGGTTGAGTTCTGTATTTATTACGGTGGCAGGCTTCCAACTGAAGCCGAATGGGAGTACGCAGCCAAAGGGGGAAATAACCCTGGAAATTATACCTATAGTGGTAGTAATACCATCGAAAATGTGGCATGGTATGCTGCCAATTCGTACGCCGTGAACCATGACGTTGGAACGAAAGACCCCAATCAACTGGGCCTTTACGATATGACAGGCAATGTTCTGGAGTGGTGTGCTGATTGGTATGCGTGGGATTATTATACTTTAGGAGAAAATGACAATCCTACAGGACCTGCAACGGGAGAGGAACGGGTGATACGTGGTGGCTCGGTATATAACGGGAGTGACGATTGCCGATCCTCTGACAGGTATTGGAATTCACCGGTTAGTTCCGGTCCCGGTATTGGCTTCCGCATGGCCAGGTAAACTTGTTAAATCTAATTTGAACCCTACAACTTGACATTAAACTTTAAAAAAATATAATGAGAAAGAAAATTGTTGCCGGAAACTGGAAAATGAATAAATCGTTTCAGGATGCGGAAGATTTAGTTAGTACCATCGCTGATGAACTCGATGGAGTGGATACCGCCTGTGAAGTAGTGCTTTGCCCGCCATTCCCGTATCTTGAAATGGCTTCGGACTATGCCGATGAGTCAGGATTGCAAATTGCGGCTCAAAATGTGAGCGAATTTGAAAATGGAGCATATACAGGTGAAGTGAGTGCCTCCATGTTGGCCTCCATCGAAATTGGATATTGTATCGTAGGCCATAGCGAACGCAGAAAGTATTTTGGTGAGACCAATGCTCAATTGGCCGTCAAGGTAGAAAAATTACTCGATCATGCCATTCGCCCTATTTTTTGTATTGGCGAATTGTTGGAAGAACGAAATGCCAATAACCATTTTGAAGTGGTAAAACGACAGCTTGAGGAAGGGCTTTTTAACTTAAATAAAGATGAGTTTTCGGTTGTAGTTATTGCTTACGAACCTGTATGGGCCATTGGTACAGGTGTTACAGCCACCTCAGCACAAGCTCAGGAGATGCATGCCTTTATCCGTGAACAGATTGCCGGGAAATACGGCAAACCAGTTGCTGACCAAACCACCATCCTATATGGGGGCAGTTGCAACGCTAAAAATGCCGCCGAATTGTTTGCCAATCCCGATGTGGATGGAGGTTTAATCGGTGGGGCATCACTTGTTGCCGAGGATTTTATCAAAATTGTAAAAAGTTTTTAATTAGAAATAGTGAATTATTATCAGGTCAACATACCCAATCCGGGCAATCAGGATCAAATAGATATCCTGATTGCCCAACTGGCTGAGGCAGGCTTCGAGAGTTTTGAAGAAGCCGAAACGAGCATCATCGCATATATTCCTGAAAAGGACTACCACGACCAGGTGTTATCAGGAATTGAATACTGCCAACTTCCGGTGGTGGCCAAAGAAATTACTGCTGAATTGATTGCCGACCGCAACTGGAATGAAATGTGGGAGAGCAATTACCCACCCGTTATGATCAGTGACCATTGCATTGTTCGGGCGCCATTTCATGAATGCCCGCCTGGTGTACAATTCGACATCATTATAAAACCTAAAATGGCTTTTGGGACTGCCCACCACGAAACCACGGCCCAAATGCTCCAGGTGTTGCTCGAAACAGATGTTACCGGTAAAAAAGTACTCGACATGGGTTGTGGATCAGGGGTACTCGCGATTCTATGTTCCATGAAAGGAGCTGCCGAAATTACGGCCATTGATATGGATGAATGGTCTTATAGCAACACCGTTGAAAATGCGGAAATTAACCATATAAAAAACATCATCCCATTGCTTGGCGATGCCACTTTACTTAAGGCCCCAATGCAATTTGATGTGATTTTGGCCAACATCAATAAAAACATCCTCCTGAACGACATGTCTGCTTATGTTGGTGTGTTATCGGTGGATGGAAGTATTTATTTTAGCGGTTTTTATACCACTGACCTGGCGGATATTTCCAACATGGCCAGCATCAATCAACTGAAGTATATCGATTCCTGTTCGGAAAATAATTGGGTCGTGGCACACTTTATCAAACAATAATCTGTTATACCATACGCAACGAAATCCGCACCG
>PCUL01000151.1:0-3167 GCA_002771745.1 Bacteroidetes bacterium CG18_big_fil_WC_8_21_14_2_50_41_14 | reverse complement strand
ATTCATGGGAACCATTGCCCGTTCACAGGTGGCTGACTCATTGTCAACGGATTCTGAAGTATTTTTTCAGCAACTTTCACAGATTCTCCTGGCAACTCCATCAAAAACCTATGAGAAGAAATCGGAAGAATTGTTAAACCGGTTTTACCAGCGGTGGACCATCGGGCGTTTCAACAAACAGGAAAAAGACGAAATCAGGCATTTGATTGAAACCATGCGACAAAAAAAAATGCGCACTTTCCCATTTCTCTACGATTATGTATACACCTTAACATTGCTTTCAGAGTCTGCTCAGGTTCCCAAAAGTATTCTCGCATGGCATGCCTATGCGGATAGCTTGCTGATAGAAAAATCTAATTCCGGATTTGCTGATTTTCTTGCGTTTACCAACAATTTATTAGAAAAAAATCAGCTTCATCAAAAAAAATACTACAGTTGGTTCGTGCGTGAAACCCGCTTTAGGTTCGATCTGGACACGGTGTTTGTCGTGAAATTTGAAAAGGTAAAATTAGTTTGTGCATCAAGTAATGATAGCACTTCCGTGGAAGGTACAGGAGGTTTTTTCGATTATAAAAACAAGGCATGGATTGGTAGTGGCGGAGTGGTTCGTTGGTCAAGGTTTGGCAAGAAATCAGGGGATGACACTTATGTAGATTTACCTGACTACAGCATTCTATTGGATGAGCCTGTTTTTCAGGTGGACTCGGCAGTCTTGCACTACAAACGTTTTTTTAGCAACCCGGTTGTGGGCATATTTCGCGACAAAGTGTTATCGAGCCCGCCTGGCGACCGCTCTTTATTCCCTGTTTTTACTGCTTATCGGGGGGATATTGAATTGCCTGATATATACACCAATATGGACTACTTTGGCGGAATTCAGATCGAAGGGCCCAACCTCTATGGTGTTGCAGTCAATGGACATACCGCCATGGTTACCATCATGAGAAATGATACTGTTTTTGGTAAAATGACCTCTGAAAAATTTCGTATCCTGAACGATAATACCATTTCTGCCCAGGCAGCGGTCGTATTTTATTTTGAAAACGATTCCATTTATCATCCGGGCCTTCGTGTAAAATACACCAATGAGGATCAGCAACTGGTGTTGTACAACGAAAAGGAAGGTTCCAATTCAATACCTTTTTTCGATTCATACCATCAACTCGACATCTATGTGCAGGCGCTTTTTTGGAAATTGAACGAGGAAAATATCCTTTTCAAACGGATAAGAATGGTCAATGAAAAAAATCTGGCTTATTTTGTCTCAAGCAATTATTATTCTGACCGTGATTTTTATCAACTGCAAGGTATTGACGACCTACATCCGCTTTATGTAATTCAAAACTTTATTAATACCTACCAGGTTTCGGAAATCCAACTGGGTGTGCTGGCTGGTTACATGAAGTTGTCACCCGAGCAGGTTTCCGCCATGCTGATTGGTTTGTCGAACAAGGGGTTTCTTGTTTATAATACTGAAACTCAGATAGCCATCGTTAAAGACCGATTAAATTACTTTTTGAATGCAAAGGCAGGTGTCACCGACTATGATGTGTTGAGCCTTGTTTCGGACGTTACTACAAAACCCAATGCCTCGTTTAATATTCACAATTTAGGATTAAGTGTTTACGGGGTTCCTCAGGTTTCGATCAGCGACTCACAGGAAGTGTACATATATCCATACGACAAAAGCATTCAGTTTTTTAAGAACCGTAATTTTAATTTCGATGGACATGTTCACATGGGATTACTTGATTTTTATACCAGAAACAGCACTTTTGTTTACGATAGTTTTATGCTCAGGATGAACTATATCGACTCACTTGCTTTTATGGTAAAATCACAGGATTCAAGCAGCCGCAACGACTCGTTGATACATGTCAACAATGTAATTACCGACTTAAACGGGAGCATTTATATAGATGATCCTAACAACAAGTCGGGCATGAAGAATTTCCCTCTTTTTCCCACCTTTGTCAGCAACGACGAAAGTTATGTGTTCTTTAACAGGAAATCAATCCAGGACAGCACGCTTCATGCCGATCAATTTTATTATAGGGTTGATCCATTTGTGTTTGACAGTATTAGAACCTTTTCTACAGATGGGCTGGCTTTTGAAGGAACCCTGGTTTCGTCCGGCATTTTTCCTGACATCTCTCAACCTCTTGTGGTGATGTCAGACTATTCTCTCGGATTTGAACACCATACACCTGAAACGGGTTATCCGGTTTATGATGCAAAAGGAACGTTTACACGGGATATTTCACTAAGTAACGAAGGTTTTATAGGGCAAGGCTCATTAAAATTCCTTACCTCAAGTTCTACTTCCGACAGGTATATTTTTTACCCCGATTCGTTGGTAGCCATCGGGCAGAGTTTTGTGGTGGAAAAGAGTCCTCTTGAGTACGACTTTCCTTTTGTACAAGGCGATACCGTTGACATTCGATGGATGGTGGATACTAACGTGATGTTCGTAGACAATTTGGACAAACCTTTTATCATGTACAGTAATTCTTTGCTGATTGGGAACCTGGAGTTAAATCCCGGATACATGCATGGGGACGGGGCGTTTTATTTTGATCAGAGTGAGCTCGTGTCGAACACACTTCAATTTAATTACAATCGACTTTCAGCCGATTCCGCAGATTTTTATTTAAAAAACAGAGAGAACGACACCCTGGTATTTTATGCCAATCAATATCATGCTAAAATTAATTTCGATGAGCAAACAGGTTGGTTTAATCATCTTTACGACAATTCTTTCGTGAAATTTCCATTTAATAAATATATTTCAACGCTGGATGAGGTGGAGTGGCGTATGGAAGAAGACATGCTGCTGCTAAAAAGCAATCTGAGCAAGGATTACAAGGGGCTTGATACACTTAATAATATGGAAGTCATCGATTACAAGTTGGTAGGTCCCGAGTTCATTAGTTTAAAACCAGGACAAGATTCTCTGAGATTTTTTGCAGGACAGGCTTCTTACAACTTACAAAACTATACCATTGATATTGAGTATATTAAATTGATAAAAGTAGCTGATGCAGCTATTTTTCCAGAGGCTGGTAAATTAACGGTTCTACGGGATGCCCAAATAGAAACACTGAAAAACGCTACGTTGATAGCTGATACTATCAATAAGCACCATGAGCTTTATCAGGCTGAAGTGA
>PCUL01000443.1 GCA_002771745.1 Bacteroidetes bacterium CG18_big_fil_WC_8_21_14_2_50_41_14 | reverse complement strand
AATACGGAAGTGAAGTAGCTCACATGGTGGTTGGTGATGTGAATATTAGCCTGACAGCCCGTTCTTCGGATGCTGAAGTTGTTGTGACCACTGGAATTGGGATTGGAGGAGGAAGTTTATATACTCCGTTTAACGAGGAGGAAATGTGGATTTATGGGGAAACAGCTGGAAGATGTGATGTGCCCTATCAAATTTATGCAGATGCAGGTGATGAGTTAGAATGGAGGTTTAATAGTCCAAATCCTGTATATGTTCCAGTACCTTATTGTGCGGGAGGTATTAAAATCATCCAAACAAACCTGCAATCTTGGAAAACGGGACTAGAAACCTCTTTAATATATGGTGAATGGATTGCTGGTCCTAAAATATTACCATGTTATTCAGGTTCCTATTGGAATGGATATTTATCCAATGGGTTTACATTATTTTATCTTAATCAACAAAATGGTGGATTGGTACCTGATGGCAATTTCTTTTTCACAAGTGTTGACATTATTTCATTGCATTTTTCGCGCAATGTTGGTGGTGTAGATGGATATGATTATTATCATGGCTACACTACTTTCTTTTCGGAGTATGAATGCTTGCCTGACATCAATTAGTCTTAATTGGCCGGCTTTGGGTTATCTCAAAGCTGGCCTTAATAGAAGGTTATTATGAACATAAAATATATGTTTTACCTGTTTTTCTTCTTTCCCATATTTAACTGGGCTTCGCCTATGCCTGTATATAGCACAGACACCATTACTTGGTCAGGCAATATTGAACTAACTGCTGATTATTTTGTTAATGCTCAACAGACCCTTCAGGTAGCTCCTGGAACTGTTGTTACAGCAACCGGGGCATTTAAAATAGAAGTGAGGGGAAACATGATTGCGGAGGGAACCGAAAACAATCCCATTTTATTTACGGCTTATGATACGGTAGGATTATATGATTCGGCTACCATTTCCGGGGGATGGCAGGGTATCCACCTGCTGGACAATGATGCAGGGCTGTCTCGGTTCTCTTATTGTACATTCGAATATGGCAAGGCTAATGTCCCTGGATCTTGGTTCGGTGCACAGGGGAGATTCGATACCCTGAACGGCAATAGGGGTGGAGGAATTAAGATTTTCAACTACCAAAATGCAGAATTTGAACATTGTACATTTTCTCATAATTATTCGCGCACGCGTGGGGGTGGTGTTTATTGCGATTTCGTTCAATCCATAACTTTTTCAAGCTGCGATTTCGTACAAAATAAAACGATGGTTTTTGGTGGGGCTTTATATTGTGGCAAGATTGATAGCCTACTTGTCACGCGTTCCACATTTAAGCTTAATACGGCTTATTATTATTTTGAAGGCCCAAATGGACGTGAATGTTTTAGTAACGGATCAGCCATTTTTTTAGACGATTGGTATCTTCCATCAATAAATAACATTAGAAACAATTCTTTTTTTAATAACTACTCATTAACAACAATTGTTGTCTTTTCTACAAATTCAAGTATTGTTAACAATGTATTTACCAATAATTATAATTGGTTTGTATTAACATTTAATCGGTTACAAAGTTCGCATACCGTATTTAACAACACCATGGCGAATAATTATTATGATAGGGGAATCCCAGGAATATCAGCTTACACGCAAGATCTGCGCTTTTATAATAATATTATGTGGAACAACCTTAGCGATAGCATTCAAATAAATGACATGGCTATAGAGACCTTTGGCAATATTCCGGATATTAACTATAATCTGATTTGGGAAGGAAGAGCTCCTGGTTCCAATATGATTACCGATGACCCTCTATTTGTTAACCCTGCCCCAAATTATGGTCTCGCAAGCAATGGCTGGGATTAT
>PCUL01000336.1 GCA_002771745.1 Bacteroidetes bacterium CG18_big_fil_WC_8_21_14_2_50_41_14 | reverse complement strand
ATAATCAGACTATTAATAAAATTTTAAGTTATTGACTAATAATAATTTTGCCTGATTGGTTAAATCCAGCGGATTGTAATGTGTATATGTAAACACCTGGTTTTATGTTACGGGTATCCCAAAGTTTTTGCCCCTGTGATCCGCTAACTTGAAGTGCTTCAATTTTACCGCCTGTAACATCTGTAATAGTGATTGTTGCCGTGGATTGATCATTAGGCAGGGTATAATCGAAAGCAGCCCACTGTTTCGCCGGGTTGGGTTTTACCGAGATACTTAACCCATAAGCCTTGCCCAGCTCATTAATGTTTATATTGCTGTTTTTATAGGCAACGGTTCCATCTGTTTCAGGGCAGTCAATATAATGAAGATCATAAACGGCCTCCAAAATGCTTTTTGCCTGTGAACCAGCAATTCCTTTACTGTTATCCGCAATTAGTTCAAGGCTTGCTTTTTCAGTTCCGTTTAGTTGATAGGTGTTTCTGCCTTCTTGGTGCAAGGTGTTGAATAAATTTAGCATATCAATATAGTAACCATGCTCGGTAAGTTCATCACCTTCCATACTATACAATTGTGGCAGCATATTAGCCAAAGTTAACGCATCGGCAAAATTACCTTCCTGTATGTATGAGGTAACTATTTGCCTATCGGAGGTTATTCCGCCCAAATTATCTAACCAGTTACGTAATTCGTTATAATTGGACACAGTATCGTTTAAGTTGCTACGGATAATTTCGTTGGCTGCACGTGTATAATTATGGTTGTACCTTGCCATTTCTTGTTGTAAAACGGTTTTGTAAGTAATGCCGTTAGCCAATTGGCGTAGTATATCTATCATATATTCAGGCAAGGGTTCTTCCTTGTTTTCAAGATAGCTTATTAATGTGTCTTTTTTAAGTTCATCGGGGTTGGCAGCCAGTATGTCGAAAAGAGCTGATTCGGTAAACACATCTGTTTTGTCAGCAACCTCTTTTAACACATCAAAAGACAAATGGGGTGAATCACCGAGCAACTGCGCCCGCAAAGCCCACATATCCTCTGGCTGAGCAGTTTGGATGTCAAGCTTCTCTGTTTCAGTATCACCTCCATCAACAAGGTTATCGTAAAGAGTCTTTACGTTATTATAATCGGTAAGGTTGTCGTAATACATCTGCTCAGCATCCGTTTTTTGTTGGGGCGTGAGTACAAGTTTTAACTGTGAATTCCCTCCGTAATGCGACAAACAATTATTATCAAAATTATGGCCAATTGGGTTTACTACATCTATTTTATCAATATCAGGAGTCTCATCATCGCAATAATCACAATAATGGTAATCAACAAGATGGCCGCCACCATTATAAAAGTGCCATTTTGTCGATTGATCCTGTGAAAACTTGTTTCCAGTAACATGCTCATTATCTCCTTGTGTTGATTGAATCCCTGACCATCTTCTATTTGCGACATAAAAGTCAGCATAATTGGCAGTATTTTCATTGCAGAAATACGCCAGGCCAAGGTATTCGTGCCATGGTATCCAGTTATATCCTTCGGAATAGTTAGCATAGCTTAAGCCATTAAAGTAGTTTTTATACACTTCATCAGCACCTACGGTATTGTTTATATGTATCCCGAAGTAATCATCTGTAGGTGCACCATTAAATTTGGCAAAACTATTTTCCTCGAAAGCAAAACCCGTTGCTTGTCCAAGATAAATACCCGTACCAGGGGCACACGTGTTGTTATAACCAATGTTAAATTCTGAAAACAGGACAGAAACATTATTCATGTCCTGAGTTCTTACACCATAGGCATTGTTAATAAAATCGGCTCTGTTAACACTAAAAGACACCGTACTGCCTCCATCATTAACGGCGCTAATTGCGCTCCAAAACCCAGTAAAAGAACACTTGTCGTAACTTTCT
>PCUL01000411.1:34733-37363 GCA_002771745.1 Bacteroidetes bacterium CG18_big_fil_WC_8_21_14_2_50_41_14 | reverse complement strand
TCGGGAAGACCAAAAGGTGTTGAATATAATACTTTCCCGGGTGCGTTCAATTGGTAAAAAGTAACCTTCGCATCCATCCTGATTCCTGACCCTGACAGATTTGAAGCGGAAATGTTAAAGTTTTCGATTGCTTCTCTATTCACCTGATCGGTACCCTTCACGTCGAGTAAGGCCGAAACGGAGCCCACTCGAATGGATGTTTGCGCATCGTGCACCTCGCCCGTGATGTCGGTAACCCGGACCGAAACGGTGTATTGGTAAAACTGATCCAACCTGTTTTGAGCTGACGGATCGGTAATCGCTTTAAATTTCAGAGAGAAAGCACCCTGATCATCAGAGGTAAGTTCGCCAAAAACGATTTGCATATCAGACATCAGATAAGGAGGAATCCAGCCATAGCTGCGGTATGGAATAGGCCAATAACTGCTACGTGTAACGCGGTAGGAGGCAAAAGCATTGGTAACAGCATTGCCCGCGTAGTTTTCAACTTTTCCTGTAACACGAATGCTGTCATTAAGTGAATATTGACCTGCAACTGTATCCAGAATTACTAAAAAGGCGGGCCTTTTGTATTCTTCAACCATGACCTGGACGTTACCCGATTTGGTTCTCAAATTCATGCTTCCATTGAGTTGATCCTGCGGGATTTGAATTGAACCCTGAAATGCACCATACGCATCTGTCACAACAGGGATTTCCATGATCTTTTTTCCATTGGGACTATACAACTGCATTAAGTCGCTCTGTCCCTTAGCCAGGGTTACTTCATCGCCTAAACTTGAAACCACGATGCCCTTATAATACATGGTTTGACCGGGTCTGTAAATCGACCTGTCGGTGAATAAATAGGTGCGGATTGTTGGGTTAACTTGCTTTTCATTTTTATAAAAACGCATGTAATTTCGAGAAATCAGCACATCCTCCCCTTTGCGGAAGACAAAAGTATAATTTCCATAACGCTCTTTTTTAAAGGCAGTGACGGAGGTAAATCCGGCTTTGTTAGTTACTAACTGTCCTACCTGAACCGTTTCATGAATTCTCAGTTTGTTATTATACTGACTTTGGTACACTTCAATATCAACACCAGGGACTTGTTTTCCGGTAACGCGGTCGAGCACATACATCTCGCCACCATCGGTGTTGCTGTTTTCTTTCAAGATATAACTCAACTCCGAAACCCACAAGGGTTCAAATTCAACTTCAGATTGCTCGCTAAAATCCGGCTCATTACAAATAAACAGTGCATAAAAACCTTTGTTAAGTGCCGGAATGCTGATGAGAGCCGTATGACCCTGATGATCCTTAGTATCGGGGAGATCACGCGAAAAGCTGAGAACCTCTTGTTGTTGAAGGGTTTGTTTCATCTGGTCTTTTTGCGGAACATTGCTTTTCAGGTAAGCATCCACATCCAACCTGACCACTTTAAAATACAGCTTGTTTACATTTTTAAAGCCAAGTGAAGCCAAAATCGGTTTACCCGGAAGGATTACCTCCTCGGTGGTGAGTGAAAAACTCTTTTGAAGAATTTGCTGATGAAGTGCATCAAAAGGTGCTTTTTGGGCTGAATCAGTATAGATTTCCAAAGCCAGTCGGCAAATTCTGGCCGATTCTACGAGTTGAAAACGAGAACTGTCACCAACCTGGGGTTGATAGTTTTGTCCATTGCTATAATATAGTTCTGCCAATGTATAATACACGTTGCTCATTGATTTCTTGTCCTGGTTACTTTCAATCAATTCGCTTAAAGCATTGGCGTACTGATTCCACGAAGCCGAAGTTTGGACAGATTGTTGATACACATAGGTTAGTCGTCTGAGATTAAGATTGATGAATGCCCCGGAGTTATTCGAGGTAAGATGAAAGGCCAGCAAACGCTGAAATAGTTCAAGTACCTGAGCGTGGTTTTGTCCCAGTTGGTTGGCATCAAGGGGCAAACCAACAAAAGTATGTGCGTCCGCAAAGTAGGGGTTTTCGGGTTGAAAAAGAGGCTCCGGTGCATTTTTAAAATCAAGAGTGGATTCTGTAAAAAACAACAAGGCCCTGTTGGCGAGTAAATCGTAAATCGTTGGCCAAAAATTGGCATCGTATTCGGTAACAATTGCTTGAAAATCTTTCAAAGGCAATGCTTCAAGTTGTTTTCTGTTTTCAAGCGAAAGCAGGTAATGTGTTTGGATGGCTTGTTCGAACTGCATGGCATCCCAGGTTTGTATATCCTCTGAATCGTGGCCGTTGATCGTGGTGCGTTGTAGGATTTTCCACTGGTTTTGATTATAATATTGCTGTATAAGTTGTGCCAACAGAGAATGCATTATTTCCTTTTCAGGTGTTTGTGCTGTTTGTAAAGCTGTCATTGTCTGCTGCATGGCTTTTTCCAGGTGATCCTCTTCAAAATCACCCTGAAGGCTCATCTTGTAAAGCATGGCTTTGATCAATTGAGGCTGATTTTTATCAGCTTTTGCCTGATTGTAAACTTGATCTACCAGTTTGATGGCGCTTTGCGGAAGACCCTGTTTTTTAAAAGATTCAATTTCTTTCCAGGTTTTCTCAAAGTCATTGTGTTGTTGGGCACAGGCCGGGAAAAGAAGTAATATAAACGAAAAGGAAGCGAGAATTTGGGCAAATCGTTTCAT
>PCUL01000411.1:555-34707 GCA_002771745.1 Bacteroidetes bacterium CG18_big_fil_WC_8_21_14_2_50_41_14 | reverse complement strand
ACACTCTTGCCTGCTGGTAGAGATGATACGGATACAATAAATGACTACAGATTTAAAAGGTGGTTTTTTTGCTAGGATGTGGATTGCACTGATTTTTTATGGTTTTTTGTTGAACTTTTGAAATTTAGGCTAGAATATGAATGAAACTTATCTGTGCATATCTGCGAAAATCCGCATCTAATGAATTAGGGATTGGTGTCATTCTCTTTTGCTATTCTTTGTAAATATTCTTTTGTTAGTACTTTTCTCTTGAACTCTGGCTTTGGTCCAAAATTAAGCAATAACCCAACTTCTATCTCGGTGGCTTTCAGATAATTTACCAAAATTGTCTCGTGAATAGGGGCTAATATTTCTATGGCCTTCAATTCAACAATTACCGATTCTTCAACCGTAATATCGGCGTAATAATCACCTACTTGCTGCTCATCGTAATATACTTTTATAGGTAACTGATTTGAGCAGTTCAACCCGAGTTTCCTAAGTTCAATAAGCATGGAGTTCTCGTAAACTTTTTCAAGAAATCCATATCCCAATACATTGTACACCTGATAAAAAGCTTTAATAATCAATCCGGTCAAGTCGGCGTGTTTGAGGTTTTCTGTCATGATACATTTATTTGAGGCTAATTTACACAGAAAATTATTTAGACGTGGATTTTATTGTTCTTATCGGAGTCTGATTGCACTTAGACGCGGATTGCGCGGATTTTAATGTAATTATCTGCGTCTTATCTGCGTAAATCTGCGTCCGATTGCACTTAGACGCGGATTGCGCGGATTTTTTTGTTCTTATCGGAGTCTTATTAGTATTCCTGCCCAATCTTTGATTTCACAATAAACTCCAAAGGTTTAACAAGTCCTGAATACTCAATCAACTCCATTTTTATTGAGCCTACGATCACCTCTGATTCGCCCATGATAGGCACATGGTTTTCGTCATCGCTTACCCAGACAAACATGGGATATTTATTTGCAAAAATATCACCGGTGGCCATCATGGGAGCAATTTTCAGGCATTTGATTTTTCCCCATTTGGTTTTTAAAATGCCGGTCCCTTCGAATTTTATGGCTGAAGTATATACCGAATCATCCAAAAAAAAGTTGAGATAAAACATGCTATCAGCATCAAAATCGCTCACTTTAAAGGTTCGCATATAATAAATAGCTGAAATAACATCCTGAACATTGGCCGGAATTAATTTAGTTTTTGAAGTGCTGACAGCGGTTAGCTTTTCCCTGTCAAAGGTTACCTTATCGTCTTTTTTAAATTTCCCTTCCCTGGTTTCGCGCAGGAAAACATACGGCAACAGGGTTTGCTGATCGACAAACGACTGAAACTTATCTCTCACCTTAAAGAAGAAATTAAAGACCCCGGTTGAATTTCCCTCGCCGGTTAAATGAAAAACGGTTTTATCTGATCCTGTATAGCTCTCCTTCCATTCTTCAACCGTTAGAATGGTTTCTCCTGCTGTTACATTGCCTATTCCCGACTGATAATACACTCGGTATTCAAGCCTCTCACCAACTTTAAATGCCTGGTTGTGTATAATCCCTTGAGCAAATACATCTGATGTATTTAGTGAGATAATAATAACCGAAATTAATAAACAGATTCGCATCATGGCGCAAACGTAGAGAAAGTATGGTTCTTAAACGGCATCAGTTGTGGGATATTATATTACGATATTAATAATTCTTTTGGGAACAACAATGATTTTACGCGCAGGTTTTCCTTCCATCCACTTTTTCGACTCCTCTGATTCGAGCACCGCATTTTCGATTTCTGCGATGGACAATCCCACCGGGAGATCCAGTTTAAAGCGCATTTTGCCGTTAAATGAAACCGGATACTGAAAACTGACTTCCGCCAGATATTTTTCATCGTATTGAGGAAATTCAACCATGCTGATACTTCCAGTATGTCCCAACGACTGCCACAATTCTTCGGCTACATGTGGCGCATAAGGTTCAATCAACAAGGCCAAAGGTTCCAGAATTTCATGCTTGTGGCAGTTCAACTCCATGAGCTCATTAACGCAGATCATAAAAGCGCTCACCCCTGTATTAAACGAAAAACGTTCGATGTCCTCATGAATCTTTTTAATGGTTTTGTGCAACACTTTTAGTTCCTCTTTTGTAGCGTTTTCGTTGGTAATTATCAATTGATCGTTGTTATCAAAATATAATCTCCAAAGTCTTTTCAAAAATCTGAAAACACCTTCAATACCATTGGTGTCCCAAGGTTTATCCTGCTCAAGGGGACCCAGGAACATTTCATATAAACGAAGTGTATCGGCACCATATTTTTCTATTAGTGCATCCGGGTTTTGGACATTGTGTTTTGATTTGGACATTTTCTCCACTTCCCAGCCACAGATGTATTTTCCGTCTTCCAGAATAAACTCAGCATTTCTGTATTCGTCACGCCAGGCTTTAAAACCTTCGGTATTCAGCACATCATTTTCCACCAGATCGATATCTACATGCAGGCGTTGTGTGTCATAATCATTGCGTAAGTTATACGAAACATACTTTTGTGTACCCTGAACCCGATAAACAAAACTTGACCTCCCCTGGATTTTCCCCTGGTTTATCAGCTTTTTAAATGGCTCTGCCTCGCAAGCCAGACCAAGATCATACAAGAATTTGTTCCAGAAACGAGAGTAGATTAAATGGCCGGCTGCATGTTCATCTCCACCCACATACAAGTCTACATTGCGCCAGTACTGGTTGGCTTCCGCAGAAAAGTAATTCTGCCTGTTATTCGGATCCATATAACGCAGATAATAACCACTTGAGCCGGCAAATCCGGGCATGGTGTTGGTTTCCAGAGGATAGCCTTCCTTTGTTTTCCAGTCAGTCAATGCGGCCAATGGTGGATCACCCTGTTCAGTGGGCAAATAGCTCTCTACCTGAGGTAGTTTGAGCGGTAATTCACTTTCATCCAAAGTATAAGGCATTCCATCTTTATAATATATTGGGAACGGTTCACCCCAATATCGTTGTCGGCTGAAAATGGCATCGTGCAAACGGAAATTGATGGTTCCATAGCCAATGCCCATCTCCTGAATTTTTCTGATGGTAACGCCGATCGCTTCTTTTACTTGCAAACCGGAGATAAATCCGGAACTAACCATCACGCCTTCCTTGCTGTCGATGGAATCGTCCCAGGTACCGGGATCAGTCGGCTCCTCCCCTTCAGCAACCACCACCTGGATGATTGGTAAATCAAAATGACGGGCAAAGGCAAAATCGCGTGAATCATGGCCTGGAACCGCCATAATAGCACCTGTACCATAACCTGCCAAAACGTAATCCGCAATCCAGATAGGAAGCTTTCCACCTGTAAGTGGATTGATACCATAGGCACCGGTAAATTCTCCGGAGATGTTTTTAACTTCGGTCATACGTTCCCGTTCCGAACGATTTTTTGCCCAGGCGATGTAAGCCTCTACTTTTTCTTTTCTGTCTACAGTAGTAATCTGAGACACAAGCTCATGTTCAGGGGCGAGCACCATGAAAGTGGCACCGAACAAAGTGTCGGGACGTGTGGTGAAGACGGTGATCGTTCTTTTGAGCGTTTTTTTGACCCCACCTAAATCCTCCCCAAAGGGGAGGACTTCATCCTCTTCTATAAACCAATTATTCTCGTCAAGTATGTCAGGGATGACATTGTTAGATTTGGAAATCTGCTCCCTCCCCTTTGGGGAGGGGTGGGGTGGAGTATTTAATTCGTCTTCTTTACAACTATCTTCTGTGTTTTTTGTCCCTTCTTTTACCCCACCTAAATCCTCCCCAAAGGGGAGGACTTTTGGATCCTCTATAATCTTGTTGTCTAAGTATGTTTTAATGGTCTTTATGACTTCCTCCAAATGATCATTAACATCACTATTTTTAAAACGAATTATTGAATACCCATTTTCTTCCAGGATTTCTGTTCTTAGTTTATCTGCTTTAGGCTGATAATCATGAATATCACCATCAAGTTCAATAATTGTTTTTTTGCTTAAACAAACAAAATCGACAATGTAAGCATCTATCGCATGTTGTCTTCTTATTCGATATCCGATTCGATCTTTTCGTACATTTTCCCACAATAACGCTTCTGCATCAGTGGGATTTTTCCTTAATTCCCTTACGTAATCCTTATTTGCAAACCAGGTATCTTTATTTGTTCCATAATAACCGGGCGTATTTCCCGGATCATTTTCATTCTCCTCAATGATCCTCTCCTTCCCCTCCGGGGAGCCCTGGTGAGCTATCGGGAGGGGGTGGATATTTTGTCCTTCCTTCGTAACCCCACCTAAATCCTCCCCAAAGGGGAGGACTTTGGTTGGTTCATTTAAATTATAATCGATGATCTGCTCCCTCCCCTCCGGGGAGGGCTGGGGTGGGGTAGTTAACTCATCTTCTTTAAAACTATCTTCTGAGGTTCTTTCCCCTTCTTTTACCCCACCTAAATCCTCCCCAAAGGGGAGGACTTTGGTTGGTTCATCTCCATCCCACACCTCAAAATCCACACTCGCCCCTTCGCTCCTGCCAATCCAATTGCGCTGCATTTCTTTGATGGGCTCTGACCAATCTACTGTTTCCAGCCCATCCAGCAAACGTTGTGCATAAGCTGTGATGCGCAACGACCACTGCATCATGAGTTTTTTCTCAACTGGATGTCCACCACGCTCCGAAAGGCCTTCCTTGACTTCGTCATTGGCCAAAACAGTACCCAATTCAGGGCACCAGTTGACCATGGTTTCTGAAAGGTAGGCCAGGCGATAATGCATCAGGATTTGCTGCTGTTCTTTTTCGGTAGCGTTTTTCCAGAACTCAGCTGTAAAAATCTCTTCACATGAATTAGATGCTTCGACAGATGCATTTCCATCTATCTCAAATTGAGCAATCAGTATGTTTATATCTTCCGCTTTATCTGTTTTTTTATTGTACCACGAATGAAATAAACGGATAAACGTCCACTGTGTCCATTTGTAGTATTCCGGGTCAGAAGTGCGTACTTCACGGTCCCAATCGAAGGAAAATCCTATTTTGTCCAGTTGCTCGCGGTAACGAAGAATATTTTTTTCTGTTGTAATTTCAGGATGCGTACCGGTCTGAATAGCATATTGTTCAGCAGGAAGTCCATAGGCATCGTAACCCATGGGATGCAACACATTAAAACCCTGATGGCGTTTAAAACGGGAGTAAATATCTGAGGCAATATATCCCAATGGGTGTCCAACATGTAAACCCGCTCCCGAAGGATAGGGAAACATATCGAGTACATAGAATTTAGGCTTGTCGTGATTGATGTCAGCCTTAAAAGTTTTATGTTCACTCCAGTATTTCTGCCATTTCTTTTCAATGCGGTCAAAATCGTATCCCATTACATTATCTGTTTTTTTTATTTTCCATTATTTACTTTCTTCTAACATGTCAAAACTTAAGTCCAAAAGCTCATAATCTTTCCAGTTTTGATAATCGAAATGCCACCATTCACTATGATAAACGGTAAATCCGTTATCACGCATCAACTTAATTAGCAAGTCTCTGTTTAACTTCACGTTTTCCGGAAGGTCATAGAAATCAGGTGCTGCCGTATCGCTAAAACTATCATAATCAGTGGGCATTTCCAACTCCATTCCAGTCTTAATATCCATAAGACTGATGTCAACTGCGGCACCTCGGTTGTGGCGCGATCCCGAATAGGGTGAGGCCACAAATGTAGTGTCTTTGAAAACCTCATAAAACCTGACTGTAGCGGCATAAGGACGGTAAGCATCGTAAACAATAATGCCAATGCTTTTCTCTGCTAAAATTTGTTGAACCCTTTTTAGTGCTTCTGCAACTGGTCTTCTGGCAAAGGCTTTGGGCTCAGTATATATTTTTTGTCCGGTAAAATTATCTGCGGTAGCATACCTGATGTCCAACACAATGTTTGGAATTTCTTTTTCTAAATTTACTAGTTGATTGTCAGTATTCTTGTGAATTGACTCCTGATAGGCTTCTCCGGAACGCAAAATGTTTAAGTTAGTCTCATATCGAGTTGATTCCTGTGCTTTAGCTAAAGCCGAAACAACAAAGACAAGAAAAATAAAAACCCATTTCATAACGACCAAATTAGTTTGCGAAATTACAAAAAGAAGACGCTCCTTTTATGTGGTTCACTTTAAGCTTTCAACGATGATAAATGATTAAAAAAAAGGAGTTCGCCTAACTGAACAATCACTAATTTTTTTGCTTCTTTATGATTTATCTGTCATTTTGCCCGTTAAGCAATCTTTCAACATAATTTCCAATGGCCAGGGAGGCTGTAAGTCCGGGCGACTCCATTCCAATCAGGTTGACAAACCCGGGCAAACCCCTCATGCTTTCTTCCCGAATATAAAAATCCCGTGGAGGACCGTCCTTTGTCTGAGTTTTAGGACGAATTCCCGCCATTTCCGGGATCAGGTCCTCTTCTTCCAGAAAAGGCAAAAACCGATGAGTAGATTCAAAAAAAACTTTTCGTCTAGAAGGAGTCAGGGTATAATCGTATTCGTTTGTATCCAGATATTGCACATCCGGCCCAAGCTTAACACCACCCCCCATATCAATGGTAACATGTATTCCCAAAGCATCCTTGGAAGGTACGGGATACACCAGGCGGTTTAACAGTTTGTGTTTTGGAGGCTGGATTCTGAAATATTCTCCTTTGCAAAAATGAATGGTTAAATCCTCATCGTTTACCCCAACCATGGAAGCAATATTAAACGATTCGAGTCCGGCAGCATTAATTACCTTTTTCGATGTAAACGAAAATGGCTGACCATCAGCATCATTTAGGTCAATCTGATAACCTTCGGTCAGTTTTTCTATTCCGGTGACAACCGAACTGTAAGCAAACTGTACACCATTGTTGATGGAATTGGTTTCTAACCGTTTTAAATACCAATAGGAATCGATCACTCCGGTTGAAGGTGAAAACAACGCTTTTACAGCAAACAGGTTCGGTTCCATGGCTTTAACCTCTTCCTGTGTCATCCAATATAAATCGGCAACACCATTGCTCAGAGCCTTTTGTTCAACTTGTTCAAGCGCCGTAATCTCCTCTTCGGTGGTAGCCACAATTAACTTTCCACAACGGTGATATGGAAGCTCATAACGATCACAAAAATGATATAACAGGTTTTTTCCTTCAACGCAAAGTTTGGCTTTAAGACTGTTTTTTACATAATAAATACCGGCGTGAATTACTTCGCTGTTTCGGCTACTGGTTTCCTGGCCAAAGGTGGAATGCTTCTCCACCACAAATACCTGCGGATTGTGTTGAGATATCTTTTCAGCGATGGCCAGACCAACAACTCCGGCTCCAATGATGGTAATTTCTGCATCGAACATATTCCGAAGGATTGAATTTCAGATTATTTTAATACAAATTAAAAGTCATGCAAAAGTAGCAAGTTTGAAAGCATTTCATACAGATGTTTCAGAGCATGACGATTAATTAATTGTTGATGCAAATCAACCAACTCCTATTGCTTTAGCAATTTTTGATGCCATACCTGCTGTCCTGATTTCATTTCAAAAATATAACAGCCCGGTCTCCAGCTTTCGGTCGTGATCGTTTTTGCCTCTTCGGGCAACAGGGTAAAATCGCCGATTTTGGTTCCTGAAATATGATAAACCACCACATTACAGGCTTGATGCCCCGTCCACTGTATGGACGCCTGATTTTTTATTGGATTTGGATTGATTCCGAGCTCTTCAGATACATTTTCACTCATTCCGCTTTGCAGCGTAGACCCTTTCAGAATTAATTTTAACGAAATCCCGGAAGTATCGTTTTGTGTCATCAGATAGGCATAGCCATTGTAATCACCATCGAACAAAGGATGAAACGACATCACAAATTCCTGTGACGAATGCCCTGGAATAGTTAAAGGTAATGAAGTTTGTAAACTAAACGGATTAATGCTGGAATAACTTCCCGTAACGACAATGGATTCGTCATTTGGATTAACAATATTTACTGGTTGACTGGTTGTATTTCCGGGTAAATTCTGAAACCCAAAATCAACGGTATCGTATTCAGGATAAAAATAGGTTGTTTTCCATGAATGTTTTAACGATCTGTAACTACGTAAGTTAGCTGTTTGTGTTTGGTGCATTTCAAGTACTTTGGTCCCATCAGGTTGATATTCGGTCAAACACTTTTCTTGTGCATTTAGCGTCCAGCCGATGACCACATTTCCGTTCTCGAGGGTTTGCATACTTCCCATAGGGTTGGTTACTACAACCGGATTATTGTCATCATAACCATTTAAATATGTGGCCATCCATGAATTGGTATCCACCACGTAACTCACCCCGCGACTGTGGGGAGGGTTGTGATAGTTACCATTATCGAACACGGTAACAATACCTGCCTGATCTTCACGTGCCGTGTGCTGATCGGTAAATCCGTCAAGCGGATCGCCAACTATTGTAAACTGGTTGTGAACACCGCCCAATCGCCAAAGAATTTCGCCTGTATTTTTATTGATTTTGGTTAGTTCATTTAACTTTCGTGAGGAAATCAGCACGTCTCCATTGTGATCGATGGCAATTGAGTTTACGTGTGCATAAATTACAATTGCATTACAAAAATCGACCTGATTGGGATCACCATCCATAATGTTAAAATGGTCAAAGGTTCTCCATTGCCAGAGGATAACACCGTCTGCATCTTTTTCTTCAATTACATATTGAATCACTGTAGCCTGTGGGTTTCCGCATTCCACATATTGGCTCATATCAGTTAAAAGATATTCATCGTTAATGGTCCAGTAATTTCCATCAGGCATCACAAGCAACTCATGGTTGTTGGTTGCATAACCTAGCGAGGCTTTATATAATCTGCGAAAACGATAGGCACTATCCAATTCCACAAACGCAGCTTTGGAAGCTTCAAAGTATGTGATATAGCCATTTTTATTGACTTTAAAATCCAGACAGCGTGTTGGTGTTTCCTTGTAAAAATAGGGTATTCCGTTGTTATCGGTTATCAGTTGAAAAAACCGGCCAACTTCGGAAGCCTGAAAATAATATTGATCGATAGTCGGGAGGGTATTCAGACCTATTTCATAGTAGGGATATCCATCTGGAAGTTCAAATTCGCTTGCAGAGCGGACGGTTTTATTTTCGATTTTGGTTGGAAATCCTCCGGTAAATTCATCTATTTCAATAGGAGGACTATTTCTTGATTTAATATGAAACGAAAAAGCCAGATCTTCAATGTTGTTGCCACTCTGACTTCTTGCTCCTTTCAGATTTACACCAATGACATCACCATTATCAAATGGCTGATCAGGTAAATAGATCAAGCTATGGTTGTCTTCTTTTAGCAGTATTTTTCCGGATAAAACTTCATTTTTGCCGTTTGTAACGGTCAGTTTAAGATTATTAAGATCATTTGAAAACGGTTCCTGATGTTTGATAATCAGGTTTGTATACGGATTTATTTCCGTGGCATCCGGAAAAGGAAACAGGTAGTAATATTTTTTGTTGTAATGATAAGGATTCTGTGAAAACAGGTTTATTGATACAAATAAACTGAACAGAAATGTGAAATAAAACACAACGCGTTGATATCTTGGGTATATACTCATCATGGAAATTTTGCGACTCTCTCTTCTGACCATGCAAAATTAATAATCGTTGCAAGACAACTGAATATTCGTCAATATGTTGAACCTGTTGGATTAATTGCTTGATTAGATTTTGGTAATTCTACGAAACTGAGGATTTAGCAACTTGATTTTATCAAACTCATTTTAATATTTTCCTTAACCCCTTATTTTGTCCAACAAATCGTTCAACTGGCAAGCTTCGTCCTCTGAAATGGTTTTAAGTAACTCATCCTGTTGAGCTTCGCAATGATCCATCTTGGCCAATAAATCCAATCCATCCTGGGTTATGACAACATCCTTTAGTCGTCTGTCAGTAGTACTTTCGGTACGCTGAACCAACTTGCGCAGAACAAGTCGATCTACCAATCGGCTTACATCAGAACTCTGGTCGAGCATGCGTTCTTTTAAAAAACCAATACTTGATGGCTGGCTTTTAAAACCTCTGAGCACTCTTAGGATATTATACTGTTGAATACTGAGTCCATGTTTCTTTACCACCTGAAGAAAACCATGACTCAACTGATTGGTGGTATAAGTCAAATTAATGATTGCTTTGTGAAATTTATTGCGAAACTTACCCTTAATTTCATCTTCAATCTTCATATTCAAAATTATTAGTTTTTTCTAGCTACAAATCTGATTACCTGCGAAATACCTTGATGAAACTCACCTTCATTAATTTTTGTTTCCAATTCTAAGACGTTCAATTCCTGCATTTGAGTAGAAAAATCTTCCCAAATTTCTTCTTTTGAAAACAACATTCCCAGGTTTCGTGGGCCACCTGTGTTAAATTCAAGTTGCTTTTTGGCAAATCCTTCAAAAATAACCATTCCTCCCGGTTTTAGTTTGCTCATCATTTTACGGTGAAAAAGCCGGCGTTTTTCCGCTGGCAGATGCACAAAGATAAAAACAATACAATCGAAATAATTTTTACGCAGTATCACATCTTCAGCATCATCAAGAATATAATCAATTTTTACCTCATTTAAATCGGCTAGCATATCAGCCTTTATTTTTCCGTTTTCAGCGCTATCGAAAGCGGTAACTTCCCAACCAAGAGTGGCGGCATACACCGCATTTCGGCCTTCCCCTTCTCCTGGAAATAGTATTTTTCCTGGTTTCAGGCGAATCAGTTGCTCCTTATAAAATTTGTTGGGCTCAACACCATATGCGTATTGTGCAGCTCCGTATCGCTGATTCCAAAATGATTTCATCCGTTGTGATTGATTGAGTTAAAATGGTCTGTCTTCGCTAAAAGGTTGCGAAGACAGACCTCAATAGTTTATTAGAGATTTATATGAGCACCATCGCAAAATGGTTTGTTCGCACTGTGCTTACAACCACACCAGGCAACTTTTTTCTGCTCAGCAATTTCCGTTTTTATGGGGGTAAAAGCGGTTCCTTTGTGCGACCCATCACAAAATGGCTGGTTTGAACTCTTGCCACAGGCACACCAGTAATAAGTGCCGGGAGTCATGTCCAGGATAAAAGGCTTTTTTTGTGCAATCGTTGGCTTCTCCATGAGAATTATTATTAATGGTTCATTTTCAATAATTCAATCCTGGCAGTGAGGGTGACTTCTTCACCTACCACAAGACCTCCTGTTTCGAGCGCTTTGCTCCAGGTTAGTCCGTAATCCGTTCGGTTTAATTTTCCTGTGAGCTTAAATCCGGCTTTTGTATTTCCATAAGGATCTACAATCATGCCACCGTAGGTAACTTCAAATGTAACGGGTTTTGTGATACCGTGCATGGTCAAATTGCCTGCCAAAGAATAATTTTTTGCTGATGTATTTGTAAAAGATGTACTTACAAAGGCAATTTGCTGAAATTTGTCTACATCAAAAAAGTCGGCACTACGCAAGTGATCATCGCGATCGATGTTGTTTGTGTTAATGCTTTTTGCTTCAATATAAAACTCAATCTTAGCATCGGAGAAATCTTCCTTTTCGGTTTTAACTGATCCTGTAAACTCGGTGAACTTACCGGTAACTTCAGTAATCACCATGTGATCGATACCAAACTCGATTGAAGAGTGTGCTTTATCAAATTCCCAATCGGAAGTTTGTGCCCATAATCCTGTTGCTGTTAAAAGTACTGTAAATAAAATTCCTGTTTTTTTCATGTGAGAATGTGTTAGTTAAATGAGACGCAAAAATAGGTAACAACATTATATGTTCCAACATATATTTAGTTAAAAATATGTTAATAATTTAAACATCACAAAATCAACCACTTCGTAACATTTAAATTAAGATGATGAAAACATAACGCTATTTCAATTTTTCTTCGACCTTTTCAAGCATCAGCTTAGTCATTTTGTCCAGGTCGTACTCCTGTGTTAATCCCCAATCACGACGGGCAACACTATCGTCAATACTTGCAGGCCAACTATTAGCGATTGCCTGACGGAAGTCCGGTTTATAAGAGATTTTAAATTCAGGCATGTATTTTTTAATGGATTCAGCCAGTTGTTTTGGCGTAAACGATATACCTGCAACATTGTAGCTCGACCTAAGGGTAAGGTTCTCACCCGGAGTTTGCATTAACCGAATGGTATTATTGATCGCATCATCCATAAACATCATCGGTAAGGCGGTATCTGCCGAAAGAAAGCATTCGTAACGGCCATGGCGAATGGCTTCATAAAATATTTCAACAGCATAATCTGTGGTTCCACCACCAGCCTCCGTTTTATAACTGATTAAACCGGGATACCGTACGCTACGGAAGTCAATTCCATATTTTTGATGATAATATTCGCCCCAGCGTTCACCGGCCAATTTGGAAATTCCATATACCGTATTGGGTTCCATAATGGTAAGCTGCGGAGTGTTGTGTCGTGGGGTGGTGGGCCCGAAAACGGCAATGGAGCTGGGCCAGAAAAGTTTTTTGGCATCCGATTGTTGTGCGGCCAGGATGGTATTGATCAAAGCTTTCATGTTAATATCCCATGCCTGCAACGGAATTTTTTCAGCATTTCCCGACAATACAGCCGCCAGATTATATACTTGCGTGATGTTATTGCGAACAATGTAGTGCAACAGGTTTTGAAAATCCAACACATCCAGGATCTGTCCCGGGCCACTATCCCGAACCTCGTCCGTAGGGTACTTTATATCGGTAGCATACACATTTTCATTTCCGTATATGCTGCGCAATGTCATAACCAGTTCCGAACCTATCTGTCCTGAACAACCAATTACCAGTATTTTTTCCATCTTTATGTTATTAAATTAACAGTGGCAAATTTAATCAAGTATCAAAAGCAAAAACAACCAAAACTGTCAATTTAATCCTGGTGATATAGTATCTTTGCAATATATATTTCTTACATTTCTCTATATGATTGATATTAGGCCTGTTATAACCAATAAAGATTGCCGTGCATTTGTTGATTTCCAGTTTAAGCTTTACCAAAATCATCCTTTTTGGGTGCCCCCTTTGAAATCAGATGAAGTGAAACAATTAACAACTAAAACGAACCCAGCCTTTTTCTTTTGTGATGCTCAATTTTGGACCGCCTGGAAGGAAGGTCGCTGTGTTGGACGAATTGGTGCCATTGTCAACCACGATTACAATAAAAAAATCGGTAAAGAAATGGGGCGTTTTACCCGATTCGAAGTAATAGATGATGTTGAGGTAACCAAAGCCCTGTTTGAAGTAGCAGAAAAATGGCTTAGCGAGAAAGGTGCTGTAGCGATACATGGACCCCTGGGATTTACTAACCTCGACAACCAGGGTTTGCTTATTGAGGGCTTCGAATACCTGCCTTCAATTGCTTCTGTGATGCACTTCCCGTATTATCAAAAACACATTGAGGAGCTGGGTTATTCCAAAGAAAACGACTGGGTTGAATTCTTAATAAAGATTGAGGAAATTCCAGAAAAAGCAACCCGACTGGTGGAAATCATCAAACAGCGTAATAACCTGGAAGTGATTCACCTAAAAGAGAAAAAAGAAATGATTTTGTATTTGAATGAGGTATTCTATTTATTGAACCGTGCTTTTGACGAACTTCCGTATGTAAGCCCGTTTTCTGATGAATTGATAAAAAGTGCCACGCAAAAATACATGGACGTTTTGGTTCCAAAATATATTGTGATGATCAAAAAGGAGGGGCAACTGGCTGCCTTTATCATCGGCTTGCCCAGTCTTTCAAAAGCAATGCAGAAAGCAAATGGCCATTTATTTCCATTTGGGTTTCTACACATCAAAAAGGCATTAAAAAAACCAGAAGTTCTGGATCTACTGCTTACCGGTGTCGATCCTCATTACCAAAAATTAGGCTTGCCCGCCATTTTAATTAGTGAGTTACAAAATACTATGCTCGAGAATGGGATAAAATATGTGGAAACTACCGGCATGTTCGAGACCAACCTGAAAGGTGCGACTACTTGGAAAAACTACGACCATATTCAGCATAAACGCCGCCGGTGTTTTGTAAAACAATTGTAGTGTAAGCCCGGCTTTTGTTGTAAATAGCTGCTTTAAACACGACAAAATTCAATTTATCGCTGAATCTACAGTCTTTTCTTAATTTTGCACTTCAAATCGATACGGTCATGGAAACCCAATTGCATATTTATAATACCCTAGTCAGGAAAAAACAGCTGTTTAAACCCATTGCACCACCTCATGTGGGTATGTATGTTTGTGGCCCGACAGTATATGGTGATGCACATCTGGGCCATGCACGCGCAGCTATCACCTTCGATATCGTTTTCAGGTATTTAAAACACCTGGGTTATAAAGTACGTTATGTGCGTAATATCACCGATGTGGGCCATCTTGAAAATGACGCTGACGAAGGTGAGGATAAAATTGCCAAAAAAGCACGGGTAGAAGAGCTTGAGCCGATGGAGGTGGTTAAGTTTTATACTGATCGCTATCACGCCAACATGGATGAACTGAATGTGCTGCATCCCAGCATTGAGCCCACCGCATCAGGTCACATTATCGAGCAAATTGAATTGGTAAAAGAAATTCTTAAAAATGGATATGGATACGAAGCCGATGGCTCAGTGTATTTTGATGTAGAAAAATACAACCGTAAGTTTGAATATGGAAAACTTTCGGGACGAAAGATAGAAGATCTGCTACAAAACACACGTGAACTGGCAGGGCAGGAAGAAAAGAAAAACGGTTTTGATTTTGCTCTATGGAAAAAGGCAGACTCCAGACACATTATGCACTGGCCCTCTCCATGGAGCGAAGGATTTCCGGGTTGGCACCTGGAATGTTCGGCAATGGCTGCCAAATATTTAGGCGATCCTTTTGATATTCATGGTGGTGGAATGGATCTGCTCTTCCCTCACCATGAATCAGAGATTGCCCAATCCAATGCTGCCCATGGCCACGATCCGGTGAAATTTTGGATGCACAACAACATGATCACCGTCAATGGGCAAAAAATGGGCAAATCACTCAACAATTTCATTACCCTCGATGAGTTTTTTACCGGGAACCACGAATCGCTAGTTCAGGCTTATTCACCCATGACCATTCGCTTTTTTATTCTTCAGGCTCAATATCGAAGCACACTTGATTTTTCTAATGAGGCCCTTCAGGCTGCTGAAAAAGGATTGTCGAAACTTTTCGAAACTTATAAACTGATCGACCTGTTAAAACCAGCTCATACATCATCATTCGACATTGATGCGCTTAAAAACTCACTGGAAAATGCAATGAACGATGATTTTAATACACCTGTCACCATCGCTCACCTTTTTGAGTTAAGCCGAATGATTAACCTTGTAAATGATGGAAAAGCAAGTCTTAAACAGCCGGATATCGATCAACTTAAACAAATTTTCGGCCTGTATTTATTTGATGTACTTGGTTTAATTCCTGAAAAAAACAACAGCAACGATCAACTGGTGAATTATTTGATGGATACTATTCTTGAATTACGTAAACAAGCCAAAGAAAATAAAGATTGGGCTACATCTGACCGCATCAGAGATGAACTGGCCAAATTAAATATCCAGGTTAAAGACACTAAAGAAGGAGCCCGTTGGAGTTTTAACTAACTACCTGATTACTACAATAAGCCGACTATAAGCAGTTTGTCCGTTGAATATTTTCAGCACATAGGTTCCTGGCATCACATCAGTTACATCCAGGTGAAGTGATCCAACAGTAGAAAAATCAAGATGATAGGTCTTAATCAATTGACCTTGTGCACTGAAAAGCTGAATTTCAGGAGTCGATTTTCCCGAAAAAGAGGTTTGTACGATCAGCACATCAGAAACAGGATTGGGGTAGATTTTATAGTTTGTCGAACCAAAATCAAGTTCAGGGTTTATACCACTTGCAACGTCTTCAATCACCGTGATGTGAATACCCGTGGCATTTGGATTTTCTCCTGTAAGGTCAACCCTGATCTTTTCGGCAGTAACACCTATGATTTCAGGATAAATCCAATAGGGTTTGACTTTCATGTTCATAAACTCAAACAATCCCTGGTCGTTGGCCTTTGAATACATCAGCATTTCATCGTTTTCATTCATCAAAAAAATATTCGCCCCAACTGCAGGTTGTGCATCGGTTATTCCTTTAGGAAGATTATCGTATTCAATCGTTCCCTCTATTAAGGCATTGCCGGGCAAATAATCGTCTGGTAACCTTAATCTGATGTCATATTCCCATGAGGTAATATTCAGGTGAATGGGGGTTGCTTTCTGCCACAACAGTTCATCACCATAATAGGTTGGAAGCAAATGATCCTGATATATTGAATTTAAGGAGAGCTCACTTTTTACAATATAATCTCCCGCGGGAATCTGGTAAAAATAATAATACCCAAGCGTGTCGATCCTGACAGTATCCAATGTGTAATAATGGTTGGCAGAATCTTTGGTATAGAGATATGCAACCCCTGCATCAATGGGCATAAGTTCCGAAAAAACATGACCCCCAAAGTGATGAAATTCCAATGGACTGATGTAAATTAATTGGGTAATGGTGTTTGAAAACTGCTGAGAATAAATATTCATGGTCACTGTTAAACTAACCAGAAACAAACCGGGTTCGTTATAAATATGCTCAGGGTTTTGCAACAATGAGGTGGTTCCGTCACCAAAATCCCATTTCCATGAGCTGACATGCGGATTGGTTGTCTGATCGAAAAACCAATATCTAAATCGATCTCCTGAAGCCTTTTGTACGTACTTAAACCTGGCTTGCAGTGGTTTTAACTGATAAGGCGCATCAATATAAAAATTGCTTAAAAGGATATTCGAATAAATGTTTTCGCCAAACCTGAAATGCAATGTGTTTTCAAAAAGTTTGTTGTTTTTATCCAGTGTTGTAATCAGGAAGGAACCGCTTTTTTCCTGAGTTACAATCGTATCATAAAAATAACCTTCATCATTTGTAAAGACTTCCTTAAAGTAATAACCTCTTGTATTGTCGCCTCCAAAAGAGAGAATATTCACCTTATGGTTTGGTATTGGTCCACCATAAAGCACATGTAATACCTGCCCTGAAACAAAAACTTCATTTGGTTGGTTCCCTGCAATTAGAACAGGGAAATTTACCAACAGTAAAAAGATCCCCAGAAGATAGGTTTTCGTTTCATTATATATTTTTAGAGAGCTGATCATAGCAAAATGATATCTGAGTTTAGTTAAGCCTGATTATCGCCCCTATTCTTAAAGTAAAAGCGGAAAGGGGTTTATTATATCCTTGTTTATTATAAATCGAATGGATGTAGTATCGGTATCCTGGTTCGATGGCCATAGAGAACTGATTAGAGAGTTTATACTCGATGCCGGCACCCAGCCAAAGTTGAAAATAGGTATTATTCCGCACCGGCAATTTATTTTGTAAATTTACTATTTCGACAACTTTTTCCTCAGGATGCGGTTTGTCAATAAACTTTCCAACTTGTATATTCATTGCAGGACCTCCGTAAAGATACCAGTTAAAAGATGAATGATTGCCCTGGTGAAAATAGCCTACCAGAACAGGAACCTGAACATAGATATAACGGTTGGTAACTTCAGAAATAACCAAATGACGGATGCTGTCCCATACCTCAACAGTTTTGGTATAATAGGTAGGTACCACTTGTCCGTTAATAGAATCGAACGTTACATCATACACATCATTATAGGTGCCCATTAAATCGTTGCTGATATAATCAAGTTTTGCAAAACCCCGATCACGGGCATAAGAAACACCAATTCCAAAACGCAGAAAAAACTGTTTGTTCAGATGAAATATCGGCTCATAATTAACCGAATACGTATTTATAAGGGTGACAGAATCAAAAGTGGTAGTAACAAATTCAGGTGAAACACCTACAAAAGAAGACCAATTATGTGGTTTTATTGTTAGGACATTTTTCACCAGATCAAGGTTTTTATCACCTCCTTTTCCTACTTTTTGGGATTGATGAAACGAATAGAAAAATGGCTCAAACATAGAATGATTCACCTGATTTAATCCCCGAAAATTTAAGTATGAAATTCCCAAAAAAACCCGATTTTCCGAATCATTGATTTGTTTTTCAGTATCATTGTCAATTGGATCCGGATTTTCAGATTCCTCAAAAGCAGCAGGACCATTCGCAACAACGATTTCATTTTTCGATTGATTTAGTCCGTTTGTTTTATCAGGTGGAGTTACTTCTGGTTTTTGATTGATCGAAGGCTGAGATTCTTTGGCGATAAGATCATTAGAAGTAGTTGGCACATGGGCCGGCATTTCCGGAGCTTCAATGGAGGTGTATTCTACCGAATCTGTTGATTCAAAAATTGTTTTCTTTTCAGGAATTAAAAATAACCAGGTAAGAAGAATTAAAAAGAACGCAGCAGCCAATACGGATGTGGTTCTGATCCTATTTGCTTTTGCCCTTTGTTGGGTTTCCATACCAGACAGTACCCCTTGCCAAACACGCGGAGGTGGTGTTGGCTCAAAGGAATCAAACTTTTCCCTAATTATTCGGTCGATATGGTCATTATGGTTTGTCACAAATTTTCTTTCTTTTCAATTATTTTTAATCGCTTTTGCAGACTTGCCCTGGCTCTGGAAAGTTGCGATTTAGATGTGTTTTCAGAAATCCCGAGCATTTCCCCAATTTCCTTATGCGTGTAACCTTCAATGATATTCAGGTTAAAAACAGTTCTATAGCCATCCGGTAACTCATTAATCATATTCAGTAATTCGCGCGATGACATATTCTCAACAACCAAACTTCTGGTTTGATTTGTGTCTTTTACCTGATCTAAATCGGTTTTAACTCCCTGCTTAATTTTTTTGTTATAATAGTTAATAGCAGTATTTACGATCGTGCGCCGAACCCATCCTTCGAGCGATCCCTCTCCCCTGAAATCTTTTAAATGAACGAAAACCCTGATAAAGCCATCTTGAAGAATATCCGCCGCATCATCTTTATCCAATGCAAAACGCAAACAAACCCCGTACATTTTTGGGGCAAGATGCAGATAAAAAGCCTCTTGTGCTTTTTTATCGTTCCTTAACAACTTAATTATAAAAGATTTATCAAATTCCATGCGACCCTTTTCGTTTTTCTTTCCACAGAAAAACAGGGCAGCAAGTTAATAAAATCCATTCATAATTCGTATTGTTGACAAAAAGCCTTTGTGAATGGTTGCACAGAAGTCATTTTTACAATATACATGAGGCCAATGTGCGAAAGGAATGGGAATCACGATACCGCAAACTGCTTGTTGATAACATGTAGGAGTTCAGGTTTATTGATTGGTTTGAACAATATGTGATCAACTTGTTCTTTTTCAATCACTTGGGTTTGCTCAAAATCCAATTCATTTCCAATTATTACGATGCGAATTTGCCTGTCTTGTTGTTTTATTCTATTGATTAATTCCACCAAAGGAATTCCGGGAAGATCAACATCAAGAATAACCAGATCCGCTTTAAACTCAAGTAAATGACTGATCAATTTTTCCCCGGTTTTGGCCCAATGCAATTCGACCTTTGTTTTAGATAACATCATCTTCATCAGGTTAAAGTTGGCAAGCTCGTAATCAGCTATCAAAATGGTTTTGTCAGTCCATAAATAATTAATACCCGACTGATTATAACTAGATGCTATCGACTGGACTGAGATAATGGATTCGGGTAAGTGAAGGTAAAAAGTGGAGCCTTTCTCAGGTGTCGAATCCAGGGTAATTGATCCTTTCATCAGCTTGGCCATCCCGCTTGCTATGGCCAGCCCCAGCCCCGATCCGCCAACAACACGAGTGGGTGAATTATCTACTTGCCTGAAATGTTCAAATATTGACTCATGAAATTCAGGAGCTATTCCAATACCCGGATCCTTTACGTAAAAACAGATACCGTTCATATTCTCAATAAAATAACCAAGCTCAATCTGACCGGTACTTGTAAAAACAACCGCATTGTCAAGAAAGTTGAGTAAAATTTGATGCACTTTACGAATATCTGCTGAAATGATAAGATTCTTGTAATCAGTTTGTTCATTTAAAATAATTTGTAAGTGCTGCTTGTTGTGTTGATGTTGAATTCTTTTGGACTCATTAATAACATAATGTAAAATCTCAGATACTGCAAGGTTATCATTATGCACATCCATTTGCCTGGTCTCAATCTTAGAAATACTTATGACATCTTCGATACGCTTTAGCAAAATATCACTACTGCCACGCACAATTTGTGTATATTCTTCCCGGTCTTCGTATGGCAAATTTTCCATTAAAAGAAGTTCAAGAAAACCGAGAATATGATTTAACGGGGTGCGAATTTCATGTGAAAGATTACTAAGAAATGCAGTTTTAAGCATATTCCCTTCTTCCGCCTTCTCCTTTGCTAAAATTAAATTCTTTTCAGCAAGCCTCCTTTGAGTAATATTTCCAATAATGATTAAATGGGCTGTGGCTTTATGTTCACTATTGGTAATAGAAATTCCCCTCACCCTGAAATAGCTGTCCGAAGCATCTAAATCAGAGATTCTGGTCTCAATATCAAACTGAATATGGTCATCTAGTAACCTGGAGATTTTTTCACTTAATCTGGTGTCGTCAAACTGCAAAAACCTGCTGATATGTACATGTTGATTTTGGTTGGTCTGTGCATAATCGAATAACTTGCTAAATGTACTGTTAATAAACTGAATATAACCAAATGTGTCGAGGCTTAACATGGCAAGAGGCACATGGTTAAGTACATCGGTATAGGTAATGTTTTTTGATGTCAACTCAGAAATCGATTTTTCATACTGACTTAGTTTGTTTTCCAATTCATGAATACGTTCCTTCAATCGACTTGTGTTGTCGTTTTTATCAGACTCTAAGTCTTGCTTATTTTTCATTTTGCGATGGTTTTAACGATGCAACAAAATTAGTTTATATCCATACTAGCTATTAGGGTTTCTACATTATGACATCAGTGTCACTAAAGTTTGATGATCCTGTTTTGATAATTTATGATGCATTCCTGAAACTTTATTTCGATGATATTGCTCAACAATCTCTGTCAGTTGTTTGTCATTAACATTAATCTCCGACAGTTTAACCGGTGATCCGACAGATGCAAAAAACGCGGTGAGTTTTTCGATGGTTTCATCAACATCGCTGGTGTCAAACAGGGCATCACCAAGTTTACTAATTCTTTCTGAACATGTTTTTTTGTGAAGTTTAAGCCATGCTGGATAAGCGATGCTCAAACTGGCTCCGTGTGGTGTATCGAACAGCAGCGACAATTCGTGCCCCATGGCATGTACTCCCCAATCGCCTCCTTTTTTCCCGTAACTCGTAATTCCATTTAGAGCCAGGGTGGCATCTAACATGATATTGGCTCTATATTCCAAGTTATCCAGGTTGTTCAATAGCTTTGGAGCCCAACGCATTGCATCTTTAATGATAGAAAAAGAAAAGCTGTCGGTAATTGAAGGCTCTCCTTCGCCAAAATATGACTCCAGCGAATGAGCAATTAAGTCTACAATTCCAAATGCCGTGTAATTTTTAGGAACAGATAATGTGAATTCAGGATTCAAAAAACTCACCTTGGGGAACAACAATTCGTTTACAAAGCCAAGTTTTTCTCCGGTTTCGTGGTTTTGAATTACTGCGGCAGCATTCATTTCCGAACCTGTGGCCGCAAGGGTTAAAATAGTAACCAACGGGGTTGTTTTCTCAGGCTGAATTCTCCAGGTCATAAATTCCCAAGGATCAATTTCGGTTTGTAATCCTAACGAAATGATTTTAGCGGAATCAATTACACTTCCCCCACCTAAAGCAAGAACCACATCTGCTTTCTTTTCTTTGCCAAGTTTTACAGCAGCCCTCACATCATCAATTACAGGATTTGACTTAATTCCAGGGTATTCTGTTACTTTAAACCCACCAGAAGTTAACACATTCATTACCTGATCGTAGTAACCATATTTTTTTACTGATCCCTTTCCGTAAATCAGCAAAATATTCATACCAAATTTTTTTAAACAAGGACCAAGTTCATCTTTAAACTGATTCCCGAAGATTAAACGAACAGGATTATATACAGTAAAATTTTCCATTATTGCGGTTTTGAATTATCATTTTTTATACTGACAAATGAAGTAAAAAGTTTCAAGAGGTTCAACTTATTCAAACTCATCCACTATAACGCAAAAATACATATCTTTGTGCACTTCTAAAGTTAATAAACTTTATTATCATAACCTATTGATCATTAGACGAATTAGATTTTAAACATGACAGAATTAATCATCGAAGAACAATTGCAATATAAGATTGCAGATATTTCTCTTGCCGAATGGGGCAGAAAAGAGATTGAAATTGCTGAAAAAGAAATGCCGGGTTTAATGGCCATTCGTGACAAATACAGCAAAACAAAACCTTTACAAGGGGTTCGTATTACAGGGTCATTGCACATGACCATTCAGACGGCCGTACTCATCGAAACCCTGGTCGCTCTTGGTGCAGATGTGCGTTGGGCCAGTTGTAATATTTTTTCCACACAAGATCAGGCAGCCGCAGCCATTGCAGAAGCAGGAATTCCTGTTTTCGCCTGGAAAGGTGAATCATTAAAAGAATATTGGTGGTGTACCTTCCAGGCGCTTAGTTTCGCTGATGGCAAAGGCCCTCAATTGATTGTTGATGATGGTGGCGATGCCACGCTGCTTATTCACAAAGGCTTTGCCGCAGAAAAGAATGCTTCGTTACTAAATGTAACTCCGGAGAGTATTGAAGAAGGCGAAATTTTAGAATTATTAAAAACCACCCTGGTCGAAGATCCTAAAAAATGGCACCGCACTGTAGCCGATTGGAAAGGCGTTTCAGAAGAAACAACCACCGGGGTTCATCGTTTGTATCAAATGTTCGAAAAAGGAGAATTGCTGATACCAGCTATTAATGTAAACGATTCTGTTACCAAATCGAAGTTTGATAACCTGTATGGTTGTCGTGAATCGCTGGCTGATGGCATCAAACGCGCTACCGATGTGATGCTGGCAGGAAAAGTGGTAGTGGTTGCCGGTTATGGTGATGTTGGTAAAGGCTCAGCACATTCTATGCGCAGTTATGGTGCCAGGGTCATGATAACAGAAATCGACCCCATTTGCGCCTTACAGGCAGCAATGGAAGGCTTTCAGGTTACTACCATGGAAGAAGCTGTAAAATTTGGTAATATTTTTGTTACCACCACAGGAAACAAAGATATCATTACCGCTCAACACATGGCAAACATGAATGATCAGGCCATTGTTTGTAATATTGGTCATTTCGACAACGAAATTCAAGTTAGTAAACTTGAGAAATTACCTGGTATTAAGAAAATTAACATCAAACCACAGGTAGATAAATATTTATTTCCAGATGGTCATGCCATTTTCTTGTTGGCTGAAGGTCGCCTGGTGAACCTGGGCTGTGCCACAGGTCATCCCAGTTTTGTGATGAGCAACTCATTTACCAACCAAACACTGGCTCAAATTGATCTTTGGGAAAAACGCAATGAATATAAAGTAGGCGTATACCGGCTTCCTAAGTATCTTGACGAAGAAGTAGCCCGCTTACATCTGGAACAAATTGGAGTAAAACTCACACGGTTGTCAAAAGATCAAGCTGATTATTTGGGTGTAAATTTAGATGGCCCCTATAAGCCAGATCATTACCGTTATTAATAACACACCTTAAAATAAAAAAAGCGGCACCAGAAGGTGTCGCTTTTTTTATGTGTCTAGCTTTTTCTTTTTGTCAAAAAGGGGTAAGAGTAATACCTACCGAAATGGGATAAAGTTCGGGACCTCGTCCCTTGTTGAATATTTGTGAAATCTGGTAATATCCAAACAAATTTACTGATTTATATCCAACTCTTAGGGTAAAACCATAGGCATAATCCTGGGTCTGCGAAATGGTTTTTGATTTGATGGTAACTCGCGTCGCCTGTTCGGGAGTGTCACCAACATATTTCTCCTTGCTACTCAACAAATATCCAATCTTAAACCCAACGCCCATCTTGATCTCATTTTTAAAACGAATCTTCAACTCCATTGGTAACTCCAAATAGGTGAGATTAATTTTACTGCGTTTGAATGATTCGTTGATTGGAGAAAACACAATAGTGTCTGCCTTTATATCGTCAATCTTCGAGTGGCTGTACATATTGTGGTTGCCAATACCTAATCCTATGCCAAAGGACGAATTGCCTTTACCAATTTGAAAATTATACATTCCATAAATATTAGCTCCCTGGTGAATCGCCCGTACATCCATATTATATGGAATGTTCTGCAAGAGGTCGGTAAACATGTCAAATCCAATGGTTATCTTGCGTTTAGCGTTTTCGCTAATGACTTGTGAAAATCCCATGCTGCCAAAGAGCATGATAAATAAAACTAAAAATCCAAAAGAGCGTTTATTCATTGGTAGTTATTTTATTAACAAAAATAGTATTTACAAGGTTAACTGGCTTTATTCTTTTAATAATTGATCAATTATTTGATTCATTTGATCCGAATTCCAACGGGCTGCACCTTTTTTACTCAATATTACCTGGCCGTTTTTGTTTAATAAAAAAGTAGTTGGAATACTTTCAGAGTATAATGCAGCAGGAACATCTGTATATTGAAAAAAGGGAAGTTCGGTCAATTGGCGCTTTTTAGCGAACGAAAGAACTGTTGAAACTGATTCGTTGGAAGCAAGGATAAAATTCACCTGGTCACCATACTTGTTGTACAGTTCAGCGATACCTGGTAACTCGGCCACACATGGCGGACACCAGGTAGCCCAAAAGTTGATAAAAACAGGCTTGTCATCCATTAGTGAGGTCAGATAAATTTGTTTTCCGTTCATATCCGTAATCGACCATGATTTCGTGTCTTCAGGTATGAGAAATTGGTCTTCCGATTTCATTTCGGATGGAGCCGATGATGTCAAACGGATAAAAAAGGAAACAACCTCAACTCGTGTTGAAGGAATCAGGATCAACAGGATGAATAACAGAAAAAAAATATCAGATGCAATGGAGAACTTTGATTTCTTCCGGTAATAATTTTTCAGATAATTAACTATTTTGAACTTAGTCACTTGATTATTAATGTATTTTAGGTGTGGAAAAAGTTCCGTTATTCCAATAAATTGGCCCTGCGGTCGAGAAGTTCGTTAATTTGATCTTCGGTCAGACCAGGTTTTTTTAGCATCTCATCAATAGCCGCTATTCTACCGGGAGGGTTAAGTGTTAATTCTTCAACTTTAATCTCATCCTGCAAGAGGTCTTCGCTTTCTTCTCCAAGTTGTGCGCGCAATTGTTCAACCAAATTGCTCACCATTTTTTTTACTGGTTCACCAAACTGACCTTGCAACTGGTAACTGATTTGATCCTTCATCGTTTCGTAATTGCTGAAAAAAAACTGAAACTGTTTCATCATCGAACGATCCACTCCGGGAATATCTTCCATCGATTGTTTTTCAACCAACCGCTTAAATAGCCTGAACAATTCGTCCAGATCCTGTTTAAATTTTTCATCTTCCATCACCCTACAAAATTACAATAATCCCGACATACTTCTTCCGGATTTACAAAATCTTAACTTTTTTGCTATTTTAAAGGTGCCGCCGAATACAAAATCGCCTCCACCTGACGCAACAAATCGCGTTTATTCTGGTTGGGGTAATAAACGTAACCCATCAGGGTGAAAATATTTTCATTCTCTTTGTCGGTAAAGGAATAGCTGATGAAAGGCCCTCCCATAAAATCATTGGCCACATTCCACATTCCTCGTGTTTCAATAGCGTATTCGCTTGGAAAATCTGTTACTTGTATGACCTGTGGCAACACATAAGTTTCGTCAATCACCATAAATGAACCTTCTGAAGTTCCCGGAACATATTGCTTCAAATCGCGGTTAATGCGCGCCACGATACTCTCAATAGAAAATTGGGCTTCAGATTTGTATGGTTCCGACATGATGATGATAGCTTGGCTATAGGCAGGAACTTCTTTTCGTATCCACATAAATCCAGGTGCAGATTTAGCCATATAAAAACCGGCTGGCACACTCATATTCAGATTAAATGCTTTAATCACCTCTTCAGAAACTTTGTTTTTTGATGTGGGATTGAACACTTCCATGATGCGGGCACGCTCTGCTTCGCCAAAACTATGGATAATGATTTGCTCTTTATTCTCGAATACTTCGACAAAAGACTGTAAGTTAGGGCATTTGATCCGGAAAATACGCTGAGGACCAGCCCACAAATCGTTGAAAACTTCCATCTTCGATTCGGTATTAGAGGGATCTATTTCAACAATGAGTAGGTTTCGGTATTTCTTAAACAATTCGGAAAAATTAGCCACGGTAATGTGACTAAGTTTAAAAACAGGCTCAACCTGTGGCAAACCATATTGTTCCTGTTCCAGGTATTTTCTGATCACCTGACCAATCTGCCCATCCCATTGTTCCTGATTTTGAAGCACAACCAGTACTTCGGAGCTGTTTCCAATTGATCGGGGCAATTTTGGTTTATCGCTATTTGGAATACAGCCTGAAAAAGCCAGTAAAAATGCGAATAGCAGGGTAAATACGCCAATTATGTTGAATTTATTTAAAACCATTGTTCTTTGCTGTGGTGATACATAAATAACTCTGACTAAACTGATTTATTGCGATCAACTAATTTCGGCTACAATGATTTTCTGGCCTGGTTTTAGTTTGTTGATGTTATTCATTTTATTCAACGCCTTTATCTGCTCTACTGTTACTCCGTCATATTCTTTGGCTATATCCCACAAGGTGTCGCCTTTGCGCACTACATGGTAAAGGTATTTGCCCTGAGCGACCGAGTTGGTTTTTTTACTTTCGGGTCGGTAAACCGTAAGGGTTTGTTTTGGATAGATATTGTTGTTTTTCAGGTTATTCCACTCTTTTAAATCGGTTACCGAACATTGGTATTTTTTGGCAATCAATCCGAGGTTTTCGCCATTCTTTACTACATGTTTTGACTCAATCCCTGAACGAACTACCGGATCGCCTGATTTACTGCTATATTGCACGCCACCACTTCCAAATAGAACGAGTTTCTGCCCGGGATAGATGGTATTGTTTTTTAAGTTATTCCAGTGCTTAATCTGGCTAACATACACATGGTTTCGTTTAGCTATCAAACCAAGACTCTCACCATTTCTAACAATATGTATATTCCGATCTTGTGCTTTCTTGACTTCAACCATCAATTGATCGCGCTCAACGCCTTTTTTTGTTTTAAAAGCATAAAGCGAATCTTCATTGGTGAGATAGCTGGCAACATATTGACGAGGAATACGCAAAATAAAGGTTTTACCATCCGTAGCGGGTATGATTCCCATTTTAAACTGAGGGTTCAAAAATTTCAGTTCATCCAGCGGAATTCCCAGCAGTTCGTTTAATTGATCAAACGCCAGGATACTGGTAACTGTAACGGTATCAATGTTATAATAAAACATACCCGGACGCATAGGATAAATGTTGTGCTCTGCGGCATAATTCATTACATAGTTTACTGCAATAAAGGCGGGAACATATCCACGCGTTTCGCGTGGTAAAAAGGCCCACACGGCCCAATAGTTCTTGGTTCCTCCTGCCCTGCGAATAGCCCTGTTTACATTTCCTGCCCCTGAATTATAAGCAGCCAGAACCAGAGACCAATCACCATATATTTCATATAGATCTGTCAAATGCTCACAGGCCGCGATGGTACTTTTTATCGGGTCGTAACGATCGTCAACCAAAGAGGTCACCTGCAAATCATACACTTTTCCTGTTCCATACATAAACTGCCACAATCCTTTGGCACCCATATGTGAGCCGGCAGCCGGGTTTAACGCCGATTCAACAATGGCCAGGTATTTAATTTCAAGTGGCATATTGAAACGATCCAGCGCTTCTTCGAACATTGGGAAGTAAATCTCCCCCAAACCAAGCATGCGTGCAGTCAGGTTTCTTTTTTTATTGGCATACAGGTGAATATAATTTTTCACCTCCTTATTGTAGGTAAGCTCAATGGTTGTTTGCTTATTTAATGTTTCGATGCGTGCGGCATAAACTGAATCGGGAAAATTCGGGATTTCCCCCATATCAACCTGAGCTCCCCCCGGACGCGTATACATTGGACTAAGATCAAAAAACCGGTTATCATAGAACTTCGAATTAGTCATGCTATCAATCGTTCGAAGAATCTGAGAATCGCGAATAAGTAACTCAAAATTTCCGGTTGTATCAATAATTGTGTTTGTATAGAGGTCAATATCAAAAGTAGAAGAGTCTTGTAGTGCTCCGGGCAATGTATCACCTTCAAAAACAGCAGTGGTGGTGTCGGATGAGACAATATTGGTGGTATCAGGATTCGTGCCCATACTTATAGCGTCAAACGAAAAAGCCGTCATAGCAAGCAGGATAAATAGAAATGTGGATAGTTTCATGAATAACTAATTTTAGAAACAACGAGATTTTGCAAAAATAGTTGTTTGATAACACAGAAACCATTTAAACGAAAAACTAATGAACAGGAAGGCGTTAGTTTGTTTTGGTTTATAATTGAGGGAAATAGAAAATAAAAAGCCCGCTTTTTTAGGGCGGGGCTTTCAGCAAAATGCTATAGGTATTGTTTAATTATTTTTGTCCAGGCTTTTATTCTTTCATCCGTTAATTCAGGTTCGTTATCTAAATCAAGTGCCAACCCATAAAAATGGTCGTTTTTTATTCCATCTGAGTCGGAAAATTTATATCCTTTAACAGGCCATTGTCCGATTACTTTTATTTTCCTTTTGTCCATTTCTTCCTGAAAAACACTCAGGCCATCCACAAAATGATCGGGATATAATACCTGATCGCCCAAGCCAAAAAAAGCGGCTGAACAATTTAACGATTCTTGTTTGTCAAGTTTTCTAAAAAACCGATTCCATTCATTGTCTGCTTTGGCATCAATCCAATTCTCAGCACCAATTGTCGAGCTGCCAAAAATCATCAGTTTATAATTTCCGAGCGTGTTCATATCAAAACTGACCACATCGGCTATATCAATCATCTCGCGATCGAACATCGAATAGATTTTTCTGGCTGCTTTTTCAACATTGCCTCCCATTCCCCAATAAAGCAAAATAATTTTTTTCATAGTTTTCGTCTTTTACAGGCAGTAAAAATACAACTAATTGCTTTTTGATTATTTTAACTGCTCAGGATTTTAGCTATTTATTTCAAATACAAATAAACTTGATTTTACCTTTTCAAGCCAATGGTTTCTTTCTCTATTTTTGAGCCCTAATTTTAGGTAAACATGAGTTGGCACGAAATATTGATTTTTGGGAGTTTTTTAGTTCTTGTTACCTTTCTTTTGTTTCTTGATATTGGAGTTTTTAATAAAGAAAACAAACCGGTAACCTTTAAAAGTGCTCTGTTTTGGACCTCGGTATGGGTAAGTTTAGCCCTCATTTTTTGGGGGTTAATTTATTTTTTCGGAAATCAAATCCATGATCCACAAAATATTGAAGAGCTCACACAACTGATTACAAAATATAATCATCCAATAAAAATAGACACTGATAATTTTGATGCGGCCTTGATGGTTTACCAACAAAATCTGGGCTTGGAATTTATTACTGGTTACCTGATTGAGTATTCCCTTTCGGTGGACAATATTTTTGTGATCCTGATGATTTTTTACTCATTTGGAGTTGAAAAAAATTATTACCACAAAGTGTTGTTTTGGGGGATATTGGGTGCCATTGTAATGCGATTTTTGTTTATCTTCTTAAGCGCGGCATTAATTCAACAATTCTCGTGGATACTCTATGGATTTGGTCTATTGTTGGTGTTTACCGGTGTTAAAATGTTTATTGAGAGAAACAATGTGGGGAAAATCGATACGACCAACCATCCGGTTATCCGGCTTGCCGGGAAATATCTATCGGTGGATCATGAATACAAAGGAGACCGCTTTTTTATAAGGAAGAATAATAAATTATACATTACCGGTTTGTTCGTGGTTTTGTTGGTTATTGAGTTTACCGATGTTATTTTCGCTGTAGATTCCATACCCGCGATTTTTTCGGTTACCCGAGATCCATATATTGTTTACTTTTCAAACATCTTCGCCATTATCGGGTTGCGTTCCTTGTTTTTTTTAGTCGAAAGCATTATTCAACGGTTTTGGTTTATTAAAATTGGTCTGTCTTTATTACTGGTTTTTATTGGCATGAAAATGTTAATACATCCTTTCTATGACATCCAAACCATGCATTCGTTGATCATCGTATTGGGCATCTTGGTAGGTAGCGTTCTGATCTCTGTGTTCTTTCCAAAAAAAAACCCGGTCATTTCTGACCAGGTTTAATAAAAAAATTCTTTTGTAGCCCCGCTACTTCACCAGTTTTCGTTTCATTAAATTCTGACCATCAGTAACTTGAATTAAATAAATTCCCTTTGGTAAATCCGTTGTGTTGATTTGTATTTTATCAAGTCCCGTTTCAAAAGATCGAATCAATTTACCCTGAAGGTCTGTCAGATTCACTTCGCGTGAATGATTTGACTTGTTGGGGAAATAAATAGTGACATAATCGGTAACCGGAATGGGACCCACGGTAAAATAAGCTGGTGAATCCATTTCGTTAACATTCATAATGATGCTGTTCACTTTTTCCATTGTCCATTTTTCCGGATCTACCAAAACCAATCCTACTTCTTTTCCTGTTTCAATTTCATAGGTATTAACGTTGGCTGTCTGCTCGAGCTTAATAATCGTATCAGTACCATCGAGGAAAAGTAGTTTGTACTCCATCATCATTTTGAAAAATGGAGTGGAAGAAGAAGTCGATTGCGTTGAAGTAAGGAAAAACCTGGTATTGGTTGAATACCAATCTAAATCATACAAGGGGTAACCTTCACCATAATACCACTGATCGAAGAAATAACCGAAATCCATGCCGGTAACCTGTTCTGCCGTATTTTTAAAATCTTCACCTGTCGCGGTGCTTCCGGTAAAATCGGTTTGAAAAGTCCGCATTATTTCAAAAAACAAGTCGTCGTTTTGAATTTCATGACGTAACATGTGAATGATGACGGCACCTTTGTCGTATGACAATCTGCCGGAAAAAATACGCCATTCATTACCCGGATATACTTCGTCTTCAGGAACATAAACGCTTCCTCCCGGTGATGACATCGCGTTTGATTGTGCTGATGAAATAAAGCTCTTCCCTGCTTCCCATCCTAAAATAAACTCGTTGGCCAGGTAATCGGAATAGGTTGCAAATCCTTCATTAATCCATATGTCGCTCCAGGTGGCACAGGTTACGTTGTCGCCAAACCACATGTGGCCAAGTTCGTGGGCAACAAGATGAAAAGAAAATCCTCCCAATGTAGTCATGGTTTGATGTTCCATTCCTCCACCCAGCTCAGTAAGACAATGTCCATATTTCTCCTCCCAGAATGGGTAAAGAATGTATTTCTCGGAAAATAACTCAATAAATTCAGCCGTTTTATCAATTCCTGCTTTGTTGTTTTCAAGACATCCGGGCGAGTCGTATATGAAATTCTGGATAAGTATAGAGTCGCCAGCCATTTCTGTTGGATGTGCATATACATTATATTCCTGGTAATCTGCCACAGCAAATGAAATCAGATAATAATCGATGGGGTAATTTGATTTCCATTCAAACCGGTGTTTTCCGTTTCCAAGCTCAACCACATTGGTTAATAGCCCTTCAGAACCAGCCATGTTGTCGGTGCTGGTGGTGAGAAAAACCCAGCATGAATCAGCTTTATCTTCTAAGTCTTGCTTTACCGGAAACCAATCTTTTGCTGCAAACGATTCAGACAGAGTCCAGGTTACCGGCTGATTATAAGTACCTGAATAATCATTGGTTACGCCAGTAAAGAAACCACCGGTTGGAGGCTCTCCCTGGTAAAACACTTGCGCTGAAAACGAATCACCTGCATTGAGTTCAGTAACCGGAACCAACACATTATTACCGTCACGATAAAAATTGGTATATTGAATTCCATTGAACCACAATGAATCGATATTCTGTTCCGGAATAAGTTCGAAGGCAAAAGTATCGAGTGGCACCAAAGCAATGCCGTTAATTGTCCCATTCCCCTGAATATAAATTGAGGTGCTCGACACTTCAATATCTAAGCCGTAAAAGGTAACATCATAATCCCACATATAAGGACTTTGCCAATCATAAAGTCCAAAATAATTTAGTTGTTGAGTTCGTTGCGGAACATGAGAACATTTTCCTTCCATATTGGAATCCTCATTCCATTGTGCAGAGAGGCTAATCGTCAAGATCAAAAGAACTAGTGTTGTAATTTTACATTTCATACAATATAAGGTATAAGTGTTATTTGATTAAAACATGAATATTAACGCTTGGTCAAAAAAAAGCAATCAGCTAAGATAATACTTTTGACGCCACTGAATTTCTATCTTTGCCGTTAAATAAATAATGACATGAAAATTCCCGTAAAAGTTGTCAATGAAAACCAGTTACGACATATTAATTGAAAAACTCAGGCAATTTATCCTGAAGTACTATAAGAATCAAATAATCAAGGGTATATTACTCAGCATCGCGCTCATTATTTCATTTTTTCTTCTTATCAACCTGATTGAATATTTTGCATGGAGCAATACGGCCATGCGCACCGGACTGTACTATTCTTTTTTTACAATTACCCTTTTGGTGTTGGGTTACTATGTTTTAATGCCGGTTTTAAGGATGTTTAACATGGGGAAAGCACTTTCTCATGAGGAAGCCTCAAAAATAATCGGAAGACATTTTCCGGAAGTGAGCGATAAATTATTGAATACTCTCCAGCTCCATGCATTGGACAAAACAGGTCAACTTGAACTGATAACAGCCAGCATCAACCAAAAAGCTGCCGAGTTGGAACCTATTCCGTTTAAAAGAGCTATTAACTTTAAAGGAAATAAAAAGTATATGAGATATGTACTTCCTCCATTGCTTGTTTTGCTTCTGCTATCAGCCATAAGCCCATCTTTACTAACAAAACCCACCCGGCGGATATTAAATTACAATACTCATTTTGAAAAGCCACTTCCTTATACCGTGCGTTTATTAAACACCAAACTTACCACGATCCAAAAAAATGATTTTACAGTAGAAATTGAGGTTGTTGGAGATGTGTTGCCTTCTCTGCTCCAGCTCAACGATGGACAATACGCTTATAGAATGGGAGAAACCGCAGCAGGGAAATACCAATATGTATTTAAAACGCTCAATCAGGATGTTCATTTTACAATAACTACTCCTGAATATACCAGCCAAACATATCATATTCAGGTGTTTCCAAGACCTTTAATCTATGGTTTTCAATCCAATTTAAAATATCCATTGTACCTTGCCAAAGAAGACGAAACCATCGAAAACACAGGGGATTTGGTCGTACCGGAAGGAACCACCATTCAATGGAAGATTTTTACCAAGGATGCGGATTCTGTTAAAATGCAACTTGATGATCGTGTTATTTGGCTAACTGCCAATAACAGCAATACATTTGAATATCAACAGCAGGTTTTCAAATCATTTAACTACACAATATCGCCAATAAATCAATATGTTAAACAACCTGATTCACTGGTGTTTACCTTGCAGGTAATTCCGGATGAGTATCCGGAAATAAACGTTCAGGAATTTCAGGAACAAGGTTATTACTCACAAACGCATTTTAGTGGTGAAATTAAAGATGATCATGGTTTTTATAGTTTGACCTTTCTATACCGCAAGGATAGTATACCAGAACAACCATGGAAAATGGTTTCTCTTAATCAGGAAAAATCAATTTTGCGTCAGCCTTTCGATTTTAGTTTTAATCCGCACGAGATGGGTTTCAATCCGGGGGAAAGCATTACCTATTGTTTTGAAGTCCGCGATAATGATGCATTAAATGGTCACAAAAGGAGCCGTTCATCCTTGTTTTATATGCAATTACCAAATGCGGACGAGCTTAACGACAAATCAGAAGCACAATCTGATGAAGTGAAAAAGAAACTAAATGAATCATTG
>PCUL01000411.1:0-513 GCA_002771745.1 Bacteroidetes bacterium CG18_big_fil_WC_8_21_14_2_50_41_14 | reverse complement strand
CGATTTGCTCGAAAAAGAAGAAGCCATAAAAAACCAGCTTGAAGAAATAAAGCAACTAAACGAAGAAATTAAGGAGCTTGAGTCGCTTATTAATAAAAAAATAGATCCTGAATTAGAGCAAAAACTCAACATGCTTCAAGAGTTGTTTGATCAACTCATGAACAATGACCTGGATAAAGAGCTGGAAAAGTTAAAAGAACAGTTGGAAAACCTGGATAAAAATAAGCTGGAAGATTTTTTAAAGGATATGAAATTAAAAAACCAGGAGCTAAAAGATAACCTGGAACAAAATCTAGAACTATTTAAACAATATGAGGTTGAAAAAAAATTGGAGGAAGCCATCAATAAATTGGAGGAATTGAGTCAAAAACAACTTGATCTGGCTGATAAAACCACCAAAAAAGAACTTGAAAATAAAGATATTCTCGAGCAGCAAAAGGAAATTCAGGAATCATTTGAAGATATACAAGAGAAACTGAATGAAGCCGACTCTCTTGACCAAAAATTAGAAGA
>PCUL01000415.1 GCA_002771745.1 Bacteroidetes bacterium CG18_big_fil_WC_8_21_14_2_50_41_14 | reverse complement strand
TTTTCTTCTAAATCAGAAAAAAAACGGGTAGGAATTTCGATTTTGATGTGGCGGTCGCTCTGCATGACAATAAAAAACTTTCGACAAAATTAATGCTTTTTATCAAAAGCTGCCAGATATGAAAATTAATCAACCACCAGCTTAACCGCTTTATTCTTCACTCCATGATCCGATAAACTAACAAAATACAATCCTTTGGGCCAATCAGACACATTTATTGTCATTTCTCCCGACAAAGGGAGTTCTGATCGAAAGACAATACGACCGATGATATCAGTAACTTGTATGGTATTATTTACGCCGGCTTCTGCACGCACAACTACTTGTTCATGGGTCGGATTTGGGTAAACAGAAAAAATCCCTTTTGATATTACGTCTTCAATCGAGGTTAAAATGTGATATACCGCATTTGAATAACTCCAATCGCTATAGGTTGAATCTTCTTCATTAAACCTTTTTAAACCATAGGCGTAATAGCCATCTGGCAGAGAAACCATGGCGGTATCAAAATACAAAGCAGGCATCCCATAAACAGAATCAATCACCGTTAACACCCCATCTTCGGGTGTTTCACCCTGCGCGGGATTAAAATCTGATATCCTGGATACCACAATATTTGCATAGTCCTTTGGCGAAGAAGAACTTAATTGTTTGCCAGCATAACAAGTAATTGCCCTGATCATAAAATCCTGGTATGGTGAGAATAGCCATTGTCCTGTAAAAGGTTGTCTGGCATATGATTTATACACGATAGGCATCTCGTTATCAATGCCCATTGGTGCCACGTTGGGTGGATATAACAATTGCCTCATCCCGAGAAAAAAGATGCCATCCTCATCAAAGGCATTTAAGCCTTCGCAACGCACCCACTCGTAATTATTTACTGTAATAACCACCGAATCCAGTAAGGTACCCGGCATGCCATTCTCGCCATCGTTGTCGTAGGCCACCAATAAAAAATCAGTACCCAGAAATGACCCTCCGGCAGGAAAGCTGCCATCTCCCACATATATTTCGGCACCAACTACTTGCGCCGGTCCGCCAACCGGAATCTCAACTTTATTTACGGTTTCCCCATCAGGAACCGCCCATACAGTATATTCATCGCCACTGCCATCATCCCAATACCAATACCAGGGGTAGCGCCAATCCACTTGACACGAAGAATCATTGTCCATCATGGTTGCATTGATCTCACAAAAAATAGTATTTGGAAGCTCAGGCGAAGTGGCTCGCTGGGCATACGCGTGATTGGGAGTGGAAAAAATCCAGCAAATCCCAAAGAATACCATGAGTTGAAATTTTGTTTTCATACAAAATACTTTTTAAATGTTAGTTGACTAAAACCTTTACCGACCGCACATACCTGCCTTCATCGAACAAACACACAAGGTATAAGCCATGAGGCCAGGTGGAAATATCCAGTGTGAGCTGACCGGTGTAAGGCAGGTTTACTTTTTGAAATGGGATGCCTGATGAACTCATGATCTCAACACGTTGGTTTAAACCTGGCCTGGTTTCAATATTTAAACTGCGCATTGCCGGATTCGGGAATACAATCAATGGATGGTCATAGGCTTCCTTTGTGGGAATTTCGTCTAAGTCCACATGAATACCGCACGACAAATCAATGGTGTCAGAGGTTATCGGGTACGAACAAAGAGAATCGTAGACAAACGCCCGGGTATAGAGGCTGTCGTCTTCCAGCCGATTGTTCATCTTCCAAAGGAAAATATCCCAATTACCATCCAGGACATAGTGTCCTGTGACTACAATTTTTCCGTCAAATGTTTTGATGATATTTGAAGGCGGTCTGTTTTCTTCCTGCAACCGCCTATGGTCAATCACATTGCCCAGGGTGTCAATGGTGGCTATTTCTGAATTTCCATAATTGGGGTTTGAGTTGGTGCCATAATTATAGCCAATCGCTAATGTAGTGTCGGTTAACAATGCCAGTGGCATAGCCCCCCCCCCTTTTAGGCTGTCGCCCAGTAATAGTCTGTAGAAAAGTTCATTACCATCACCATCAAACTTAAATAAGACAGGATGAGTGTAAAAACCATATTTTCCTCCACCCGAGGCATAAAAAATTCCATTGTTTTTTTCTATGACCCGATTTACGTTTCCGCTCTGTACATTTTGATTGTTCCATTTTAAATCCCAAATCTCATTGCCCTGCTGGTCCGTCATGATAAAAAAGGCTTTTAACCCCGAACTGTAACAATGCCCTGCCACCAAGTAATTAAGGCCGGAGGTAACAATAAGGTCATAGGCTTCTTCATTAAAAATGGTGGTATCACCTTGTGCCAAATGTTGAATCCATAAAGGCTCACCATAAGCATCCATCCTGACCAGGCTGATGCGGATGGTTTGATATTGCACGCCATAATACTTCAGCAGGCCAATGTAGCCACCATCGGGCAATTCAACTATTCTTATTCCATAATCATCTCCTGTCGACCCTTCTTTATGGAGTACCGTGCACCATTCCACCTCGCCACAAACATTGAGCTTTAGAAACAAGGGGTCAAGATGGTAAATATTATCATATTTGCCAATAGAGCCTGCGATAACAATGGCATTATCTGAATTGCGCTTTACATCGGAAAAACCCATTGCATACACACCATCCCCAAAGGTTTTATCCCACAACAGATCACCATTAATATCGGTTTTAACAATCCAGCCGTAATTTGTATAGGCTGGTGTTTTGTAATTCCAATTACCCAGTAAATATCCATTATCATAATCTTCAATTAATGAAGCATTATTTGTACTGATGTTGTCACCGATAATAACTGGCCAATGCTGTGCATTAAGCATGAACTGGCAAATAATAAACGGTACAAGTATTATAATTCGTTGTAAATTATTCATCTTATAAAGTAACAAAATTAAAATTTAATGTGCAATACATTCTAATGATAAATTTCGCTGAAAAAAGATTGAATAAAAACAACTATTGAATTAACCGTATAAAGGGTAATATTTTTTTGGACAAAAAAAGCCCCGAAACTTTACATTTCAGGGCTTTACCAATAAAAATTTTCAGAGATCAATTAGATCCTCTGGTAATACGTGTTTTACTCAATAATACTCACACTCCTCTTAACAAAGTCATTCAGTTCTTTGCCTTTCAGGAGGTTTTTTGATAGCCGGGCCAAGTCATACAGTTGCTTTACCAACTGATCCTGTTTCGCGGCATCGCTTTCGCCCATGATTTTGGTAATCAGGTTGTTGTTGGCATTTACAATGAGGTCGTACGACTCCGGGAAACCGCCCATGCCCATCATCATGCCATTTCCACCCAGCGCTTCCATGTCCTTCATGCGGCGCATAAACTCGTTTTGAGTAATGGTAACCGGCTGATCCGACTCGCTAAGGCTCTCAAAAACCACATGGAAAGTTTCCTTGTTGATGTTGCGCTCAAACACTTCCTTTAGGGTTTCTTTCTGTTTGTCGTCGAGCTTCGAGGGCATTTCCTCTTCCTTGTTGATGAGTTTATCGATGGTGTTGGAATCCACACGGGCGAAAGTGGAATCTTTAAATTTCTGCTCCAGCGAATTGATAAAATGATTGTCGAGCACACCATCCATCATCAGCACATCGTAACCACGCGAAACGGCACTGTCGATGTAGCTGTATTGTTCATCCTTGTTGGTTGCATACAGGTAAACCAGCTTTTTATCTTTATTTTCCTGGGTTTTTTCGATGTGTTTCTTGTACTCTTCAAAAGTAAAGTACTTGCCTTCGGTATTTTTTAACAGGGCGAACTTTTCTGCTTTCTCATAAAACTTCTCTTCCGAAACCATTCCATACTCGATGAAAATCTTGATATCGTCCCATTTTTCTTCAAAAGCCTTTCTGTCTTTTTTAAAGAGTTCGTCCAGCTTATCGGCCACCTTGCGGGTGATGTAACCACTTATTTTCTTAACAGCTCCATCGCTTTGCAGGTACGAACGGCTGACGTTTAAAGGAATGTCGGGTGAGTCGATCACCCCATGCAACAGGGTGAGGAAATCAGGAACAATCCCTTCTACCGAGTTGGTTACAAATACCTGGTTGCTATACAATTGAATCTTGTTGCGCTGCATCTCATAATCCTTTTTCAGCTTGGGGAAATACAAGATGCCTGTCAGGTTAAAAGGATAATCTACATTCAGGTGAATGTTGAAAAGGGGTTCTTCAAAGGTATAAGGGTACAACTCACGGTAGAAATTTTTATATTCCTCATCCGTGGCATCCGCGGGTTTCTTTTTCCAAAGCGGATCAGGATTGTTGATGATGTTTGGTTTTTCAACCTCTTGCTTCTCAGGATTTCCATCCTTGTCAAACTTGCCTTCGATGGTTTCAAATTCCTTTTTGGTTCCAAACTGGATGGGTATTGGCAGGAATTTGCAATATTTTGTCAGCAATTGCTCTACCCGGTAGTCGTCAAGAAACTCTTTGTTTTCATCGTCGATGTGCAGGATGACTTCCGTTCCCCGGTCATCTTTCTCAATTTCTTCAATCGAATAGTCAGGGCTCCCGTCGCATTCCCAACGCACGGCTTTGGTCTGTCCACCTTTTTTATAGGTCTTGGTTTTAATTTCAACTTGCTCTGAAACCATGAAGGAGGAATAAAACCCGAGTCCGAAATGACCAATGATGGCATTTGTTTCGGCTTGGCTCTTGGTTTTAAATTTTTTCACAAATTCTTCGGCACTCGAAAAAGCAATCTGGTTGATGTATTTTTCTACTTCTTCAGCCGTCATACCGATCCCCCGGTCGCGAACGGTGATGGTTTTCTTCTTTTTGTCAACTTCTACATGGATGGTTAAATCACCCAATTCGCCTGAGAATTTACCCAGCGAAGCCAGTGTTTTCAGTTTTTGTGTGGCATCAGTAGCATTTGAAACCAGTTCCCTGAGAAAAATCTCGTGATCGGAATAGAGGAATTTTTTAATGATGGGGAAAATATCCTCGGTTTTAATTCCTATTTTACCTTTTTGTACTGTCATGATTTGATTATTTGATTTTGATGTGGGTTAACTCAAACGATGTGCCATGACAATTAAGGTGACAAAATGTCCAAAATCGAAAATCCTAACCTGTATTATTCATGAACATCTGCGATGTTTTCAAATTGGAACGCGGATGACACTCCCGATCGCCATCGGGATAACAGATTTCCACAGGTTTTTAACATATTTAAAAACAAACTTTTCTATGTTACATTTATATGATGTGACATGAACAAGTATATGAATTAATCAGGCTATATCACGAAAATATAAATCATAAATTTCCTCCGTCCATTTTCGGACACTTGCCGTTGTTTTACGGACAGGTTGATCCTGCTGCTTTTTCATAAGCAGGCTATTATCAAGATTTACCAATATTTGGCATACATTTGGCTGGCTTTACCACCTGATAATTCAATTATTATTCACACCAACATCATTTATATGAAAATGAGAATTTTAACCATTGTTTTAATGCTGTTTGGCATGCATTACCTGGGTGCCCAAAACGAAGCGCGTTTACTCCGGTTCCCTGCCATACATGGGGAAAAAGTAGTTTTTACCTATGCCGGCGACCTGTATGAAGTAGCTCTTAAGGGCGGAATTGCACGTAAACTCACCAGTGACATGAATGGATACGAGCTATTCGCCAGGTTTTCGCCTGACGGAAAATCCATCGCCTTCACCGGCCAATACGATGGCAACACCGAAGTTTTCCTGATTCCTTCTGAAGGAGGCATCCCAAAAAGGCTGACCTATACCGCGACACTGGGACGTGACGACATCAGCGACCGCATGGGGCCAAACAATGTTGTGATGACCTGGAAGAACAACGATGAAATTATTTATCGTTCACGTAAACAAGCTTTTAACTCGTTTAAGGGGCAGCTTTTTGAAGTAAACAAAACAGGGGGCATGTCGCAAGAACTTCCATTGCCGGCCGGTGGCTGGTGTTCATATTCGTCGGATGGAAAAAAAATGGCCTTCAACCGTGTTTTCCGTGAATTCCGGACCTGGAAATATTACAAAGGCGGAATGGCAGATGATGTGTGGGTATATGATTTCGACACCAAAGAAACAGTGAACATCACCAACAACGACAACCAAAACATCTTCCCGATGTGGCATGGTGACAAAATTTATTTCCTCAGCGACCGCGACCGCACCATGAACTTATTCGTGTTCGACATCAAAACCAATCAAACTCAGAAACTCACCAATTACACTTTGTTCGACATCAAATTCCCCTCTTTGGGAAATGAATCCATCATCTATGAAAATGGAGGTTACCTTTATAATTACAAGCTGTCGGATGGCTCCATCACCAAAATCGATGTCCTCATCCAGAACGACCTTGCTACGGGCCGCGATGAGATAAAAGATGCGAGCAAATTGATCAACTCCTGGGCCCTGTCACCCGATGGTAAACGCGTGGCTTTTGGCGCACGTGGCGATGTGTTCACCGTTCCTGCAACCACCGGAATTACCCGCAACCTGACCATGTCGTCAGGTGTTCACGACCGGAATGTGGAATGGTCGCCTGATGGAAAATATATTTCCTATATCAGCGACCGAACCGGCGAAGATGAAATTTACATTCAAAACCAAAATGGACTTGAAGCGGCCATTCAGCTTACCGACAACTCAAAAACCTACAAATACAATCCAATCTGGTCGCCCGATAGCAAAAAGCTGCTCTGGTCCGATAAAATGGGAAATCTTAATGTTCTCGACATCGCTACAAAAAAAGTAACGGTCGCCGGTAACTCAGAAAGCTGGGAAATAAGGGACTATAGCTGGTCGCCCGACAGCCGATGGATTGCCTATACCAAACCGCAGTCGTTCACGGTGAACCGGATCTACCTATTCGATACACAGACGGGTGAATCAAATCCGGTTACCGACACCTGGTACAATGCTTCTGATCCAACGTGGGACAACAATGGAAAATATTTGTTTTTTACTTCAGAGCGCGACTTTAATCCCATCTACAGCAATACCGAGTGGAACCATGCCTATCAGGATATGAGTTCGCTCTATTTTGTCACCCTTCAAAAAGACACGCCATCGCCTTTGGAACCAAAAAATGATGAAGTCACCATTAAAGTGGCCACAACCGATGATGCCAAAGACAAAAAAGATAAAAAGGACAAAGACGCGGTTGAGACTGCAAAACCAGCTCTTGCGGTAAAAATTGATTTCGATGGCATCCTAAACCGCATCATCGAAGTGCCCGTAACAGCAGGCAATTACTGGAACCTCCAGGCCATCGATCATGACATCTATTATATTTATATGTCGTCCAAAACAGCAAAACCTGAGTTGAAACTTTACAATCTAAAAGATAAAAAAGAGACTGAGCTGGGAAATATCAATTCGTACGTTATTTCGTCCGATCGCAGTAAAATGCTGGTGAACATGACGGGCAAGTATGCTGTGATTGATGTGCCGAAAAGTAAAATTAAGGCGGATGAATTTATTGACGTGAGCAACATGACAGTGCTGGTAAACCTGGCAGAGGAATGGACACAGATATACAACGAATCGTGGCGTCAGATGCGTGATTTCTTTTACGCTCCCAACATGCACGGACTTGATTGGTCAGCCATTCATGATAAATACGCCGTGTTACTTCCCTATGTAAAAAACCGCAACGACCTGAATTATATTATAGGTGAGATGATCGGCGAATTAAGCATTGGTCACGCTTACGTGCTCGGTGGTGACAAACCCGCACCAGAGCGCATAAAAACAGGTCTGCTCGGCGCCAAAATTAACAAAGACAAATCGGGTTATTTTGTCATAAACGAGATCCTGAAAGGGGAAAACTGGAATGATGGAACGCGCGCGCCACTCACCGATGTAGGCGTTGATGTGAACAGGGGTGATTACATTACGGCGATCAATGGAAAATCGACCAAAGAGGTGGCCGATATATACAGCATGTTGGTTGGAACTGCCGGAAAACAGGTGATGTTGTCGGTAAACAAAGATCCAAAAGCAGAAGGCTCCCGCGATGTTCTGGTTGTTCCCGTGGCCGATGAAGCCGGTTTATATTATTACAACTGGGTGATGGAAAATACGCGTAAAGTGAGCGAAGCAACCAATGGCGAGGTGGGTTACATCCACGTCCCCGATATGGGCCCCGAAGGGTTGAATGAATTTGTAAAGCATTTTTATCCGCAATTGAACAAAAAGGCACTCATCATCGATGACAGGGGCAATGGAGGGGGCAATGTTTCGCCCATGCTCATCGAACGACTGAACCGCGAGTTGTCGCTTTATGGTATGACGCGCAACTTCGGCGTAAGCACCAAACCCGGACAAATGATGCGCGGGCCAAAGGTG
>PCUL01000362.1 GCA_002771745.1 Bacteroidetes bacterium CG18_big_fil_WC_8_21_14_2_50_41_14 | reverse complement strand
GCAAAGTGCTGTGTAAACTATTTATACACAGTGCTTTGCTTCATTTTGTTGATAACTTTCTTGCGAATTTAAGGTAAAATAAAAATCAAAAACTTTTAATCGCGACATTCATTTTCTCACAGGAATTAACTACGCCGGAATTAATTAAATAAAAATGAAGAAAAACAGATTGAATATCCGCACCTTTTTAAGCATTAGCATAACAATGATGGTTCTTGGATTTATTGGTGTTAATTATTCTGTGGGAAAAATTCGACAACAGTATTTGGAGATCCAGTTGGAATCGAACCATCGTACGGCTCAAACAATCGCAAAGCTTTTTGACGAAAAACTGGGAAGCGGTATAAAAAAGGAGGAACTTATCAAATCATTTCAATCGGCCATTGAAGGAAGTCATAGCGATGAAGGATATTTGTGCATGTTTGACCAGAACGATGGTGTTTTGTTGTGCCATCCTGATACCAGTGCAATTGGTATGTCGATCAATTCGGAAAAGATGAAGTTTTTAAATCTGAATGGGATGCACAACGAATTGCTTTTTGATGCAGTTTCGACAACCAAGGAAGAATATGGCATCCTAAATTTCAGCGAACCGGCTCGGTCTGAAATAGCCTATATGGTGCCAGTTCCGGGAACAACGTGGAAAATTTCGGTTCACGAGAACCTGGATAAAGCCGAGAAATTGCTAACACAACTTCGATTGGTGGCTTTCAGCGGATTTATCTTTTTGTCTTTACTTATTTCCCTGATTGCCACATGGGCGGTGCGTAAAATTAGTCGGATGCATGAAAAGGAAATTGAACTGAAAAACAGGGAATTGGAGCAAAACAATAACAAGCTGATCAATTTAAATCATCAGATTGAGAATCAGCACGCGATCATTAGTAAACATGCCGAAAACCTGGAATACGAGGTCAAAAAGCGGACTGCCGAATTAGAAAGTATTTATTCCAAATTAGCCGATCTTGAAAAATCGAAAAGTGATTTCCTGGCCATTATCAGCCACGAGCTACGTACACCATTGAACGGGATAATCGGGTTTTCAAACATATTGGAGCAAGAGTTAGAAAACGAAGATCACCTTGAATTTGTAACGGGGATCAGAATTTCCGGAGACAGACTTTTGAAATTTTCAGAAACAGCTTTGTTGGTAACACAATTAAAGGTTCAAAGCAACCAAATGGAATTCCATCCAATACCAATCAGAGATACCATTTTGGAAGTGTTGAAAACATTTGATGAAGTCGTTCAGGACAAACATTTAAAAATAATTTTTGAGATCCAACCTGAAAGTGAGATCCTATTCGGTGTCGTGGTTTTAATAAAACAATGTTTTAGAAACATCTTTGAAAATGCCATGAGGCATGCACCGGAAAATGGTCTGATCAGCATTAATTCTTTTCAGGAGACAGGTCATATTTGCGTTACTATCCACGATAACGGAAAGGGCTTTAGTGATGAAGCCTTACTGCGTCAATTCGACTTGTTTGGAGCAGATGATATCTCACATCATAGTGAAGGGTATGGACTTGGCCTGGTAGCTGCGCGCTTGATCATGCTGTCGCATTCAGGAGATATTCAGATTGCCAATCAGGCAGATGGTGGCGCCCTGGTTACGCTTAAATTTCAAAATTTACTTTAAAATAGAAGTGAAATGAAAATCGAAAAAAGAGGGATAGTTGCATTGATTGTTCTGTTGATTTTTCGGACAGGTACAGCAATCATTGCTCAGGAAACCACTATTTTGGATAGTTTCACGTTGAATAAAAATGATGGGAAAATTTATTTAAATTGGGTTATTACATCAGGCAGCACCTGCGACGGTACAAAAATATTAAGATCAACCGATCAGGTTCATTTTGCGCAAATTGGAGAGATTTTAGGCATTTGTGGAAGCGCATCGTTCCCTGTGGGTTACGAATTTGTAGATGAAAACCCGGTAAAGAATCAGCGAAACTATTACCTACTTGAGTTGGGAAGGAGTGGAACTTCAGAAATAGCTTCGATCGAAATCATAGATTTGCACGACAAGGGCTATCAAATCCGCCCAAATCCGGCAAGTACCCAAACCACCATTTATTTCGATAACGACAAACAAGAAAAACACCTGTTGGCATTGTACCACCTGGATGGTGTTTTGGTTCACACATCAGTTACATTCGGTTCGTTTTTTAATATTTATACCGCCAATCTACCTGTAGGTCTTTATATCTTTACTATTTCAGGAGCCGAAAATTCGACTTTAGTCAAGGGCAAAGTCATTATTCAGCATTAAAATACACGACATGGAAGTTATTTTGCAATCCATCATCACATGCCCCTATATGCCGGTTTAAATCTCAAATAAACCTGGCCAATCACCATTGGTTTTCCGAATGAGAAAAAAACTACCTATCGAAGATTCCCATATTTTGTGCCATTCATTATAGGTAAATTAGTGGCGGCAAAAATGGAAGCCGCCACTAATTTAAACAACTGATACTCTATTATTTATTAGCATGAAGATAGCCATACCCGATGTTTACATCAACATAATAAAGACACTTGATTGTTTTAAGATATTAAATGGATAAGATGTTTTGGTTTTGAATCATTTTGAACCAAACCCTCACCTGCTTGCCGCAAAAATCCACGATGCGGAAATTCTGGTATTAACCCGTGAGCGTACCGTAATAAATGAGGAATTGTTATCGAAGCTGCCCAATTTAAAACTCATCAGTCAAACCGGAAAGATTGGAAAACGAATAGCACATATGCAAAGGCATTTGGCGCACAGGTGATGGTCTGGGATAGCGACACTTCGCGCAAAAATGTAGTGCAAGTTGGGTTTGAAAGTGCAAACAGCAAGGAGGAATTTTTTAAAACTGCCTACATTGTTTCGCTTCATCTCCGCTTGAACCAAACGACGTTTGAAATTGTAAAGGAAAGCGATTTAAACATGATGAAACCATCTTCGGTTTTTATAAATGCTGCCCGGGCAGAATTGGTTGAATAAGTCGCTTTATTAATCTGTTTGAAGAATGGAAGGCCTGGATTTGCCGGTATTGATGTTTATGAGCAAGAACCCGTTTATAACCCGGACTATCCGTTGCTACAAATGTCAAATGTTGTATGCACGCCCCACCTGGGATATGCAGAAAAGAACAGTTACGAATTGTACTTTGGTAAGGCCTTTGAAAATGTGATGAACTTTATCAAAGGAAATCCCACCAACGTTGCAAACCCGGAAGTATTAATATAGGGATCACTCCTAAGTTAATAACTAAACTCCCCCGATGGGCCGGGGCTCCCTTTTAAGGTCATATTGCACCACCGATCTTGCATTTACAACTAACCGTTTGAAATTTAGATTGCTTATTGATTACCTTCTTTCTATCCCACTTAGTTTCTGTTTGTCAATAGGTTAAAAATTATTTGAAAGAATAAAAAATTACAAAACGAACTGTTTTTAGTGTTAACATTTTCTGAGCTATCACCCACATATCTAATTTGTTGTATATTTGCCATTCTAGTAATTAGGTTGAATTGGTTTAGTAATGAAAATAAATACAAAAGTCAGGTACGGATTAAGGGCTATGATAGAAATTAGCAAAAATAGCGCATCCTCAGGAATTCATCAAAAAGAAATTTCCGACAACCAGGAAATTCCGTTAAACTACCTTGATTCAATCATTACCGGGCTAAGAAATGCAGGATTAATAGTTAATTATTCGGGGAAAAGCAGTGGCTATAATTTAACCAAAAGTGCAGGTAAAATTTCCGTTTATGATGTTTATCGGGCGTTTGAACCAGAATTAACCCTTGTAAATTGTTCATGCCCCGGAAACGAATGTAAAAAAATTAATATTTGCCCAACCAAAGATTATTGGTTCGAACTGAATAACATAATCAAAACACAGATGATGTCAACTACTTTATTCGACCTCATCACAAATAACAACTAAATGAAATTTCAACTAACTAATCATAAACAATCAAAATTTTATCTAATGAGAACAGTTCATTATCTATTGGCAATATTATTTGTTGCCGCAATTTTTACGGGTTGTAAAAAAGACGATCCGGCTGTTGACCCGTCAGTCGAAGCCTATGCAAAAGCAGAGCTTACTAAAGGAGGAATTATGTACGACAAATTCTGGAGTACAGAGGCCGGATTTAACCAAAGTGACGCCAACATAGCTACTTTCAATGCATCCGGCGACTTTTTCCGTTGTAAACAATGCCATGCCTGGGATGGATTGGGAAGTGAAGGATCTTATATCAACAGAGGACCCAAAACAAGTCGTCCAAGTGTTTCTTCATTAAACCTTTACCAAATGGCCCAAACAAAAACACCCAAGGAATTGTTTGATGCCATGAAAGCGACTACCGACAGAAGAGATATTTCATACGATTTATCGACCTACAACCCCGAAACAAATAAAACAGAAGGCGATAAAATGCCAAACTTGAATCAAATTTTAACCGATGCCCAAATCTGGGACCTGGTTAAATTTATGAAAGAAGGAATGTTTGACGTGAGTCAATTATACAATGCAACCTACACCGGAACCTATCCAACCGGCTCTGCAACCTTCTCAAACGTTGGTCTCGATGGCGATGCGGCTGCCGGAAACACCTATTACACGGCAAATTGCGTGGCTTGCCATGGAGCTGATGGTACCAACCTGCTAATGGAAGAAAAAACGCTGGGTGCTTTTTTAAGAAGCAAACCGAATGAAGTACAGCATAAAGTCCATTTCGGTCAGCTTGGTTCTGAAATGACCGGGCAATTTGACATTACCATTACCGAGATGAAAAATCTATATAAAGCTTGCGCTGATACCGAAGCTTTCCCTGATGAAGTTCCTCCTGTTGGTGAAGGTTCATTGGGTGGGATTATGTACGACAAGTTTTGGAGCGTAGAATCAGGTTTCGACCAAAATAATGCACATCTGGCCACATTAGCAGCATCCGGCGACTTTTTCCGCTGCAAACAATGTCACGGTTGGGATGGTTTGGGAAATGCCGGTGCCTATATCAGCAGGGGACCTAAAACAACCCGTCCAAATGTTTCTGCATTAAACCTCTACGAAATGGCTCAAACCAAATCCGCCCAGGAATTATTTGATGGAATGAAGGCAACAGAAAACAGAAGGGACATCTCATTTGACCTGTTAACCTACGATCCTGAAACCAATGCCACGGAAGGCGACAAGATGCCAAACTACAACCAGCTTTTAACAGATGCTCAAATATGGAATATCGTGGCATTTTTAAAAGACGGAATGTTTGATGTAAGTCAATTGTATGATGCCACTTACACAGGAACCTATCCAACCGGATCGGCCACTTTTGCCAATATTGGACGTGACGGAAATGCTGCTAACGGTACCACCTATTATAATGAAAAGTGTGCCGCTTGTCATGGTATCGATGGCATCGATATCGAGCTGGAAGGCAAAACTTTAGGTGCCTTTTTAAGAAGCAAACCTAACGAGGTACAGCATAAAGTTCATTATGGAATGTTAGGTTCAAATATGCTTGGTAATTTCGACATCACACTCGATCAAATGAAAGACCTTTACAAGACTACTGCTAATGAAGTAGCCTACCCGTAATTAACTTTAATACATTGTCAATAAGAAAGGGAAAGATTTTAGGTTTTTCCCTTTTTTATTTAACGATATTTTGAGATACCGGACGGAGATGAGCCAACACAATGTCAATTTTATAATCAATGCTTAAGCATATCCTTTGTCCCGACTTCACTCAATCCCCCAAAAATCCTATCTTTGCTAGCATAATATTAGCTCATTATATAATCTAAATCAAAACATGTTTGAACAGACCTTTAAGAATATAGACGACATACTACATAAGGATGCCGGGTGTGGGAGTGAGTTGGATTATGTAGAGCAGACCTCCTGGGTGTTGTTTCTAAAATATCTGGACGATCTGGAGAAAGACAAGGCCACCGCTGCTGAGCTATCTGGCAAGAGGTACACCAACATTCTTGCACCCGAGTATCAATGGAGTGTTTGGGCTGCCCCGAAGCAGGAGAATGGTAAAATCGACTACAATGCTTTATCGGGTGACGACCTGGCCGACTTTGTGAACATTCAACTGTTTCCTTACCTCAAAAAGTTTAAAACCTCTGCCGAAAGTGCCGACATCATTGAATATAAAATCGGTGAGATATTTAGCGAGCTGAAAAACAGAATGCAAAGTGGCTACACGCTGCTGGAGTGATCGAACTGGTTGACCAGCTTCGCTTTTGTACCCATGCCGAAAAGCACGAAATGAGCCACCTGTATGAGGACAAGATTAAAAACATGGGCAATGCAGGACGCAATGGGGGCGAATACTACACTCCCAGACCTTTGATTAAAACCATTGTAAAGGTGGTAGCCCCTGAAATTGGAAACAAAATATATGATGGAGCCGTTGGTTCTGCCGGATTTTTGGTTGAAGCCTTTGAATACTTGCAACACAGCAAAAAACTCACCACAGCCGATGTTGTCACCTTACAGAAAAACACCTTTTACGGCAAAGAGAAAAAATCGCTGGCCTACATTATTGGCACCATGAATATGATATTGCATGGTTTAGAAGCACACAATATTGTGCATACCAATACCCTGGCAGAGAACCTGTCCGACATACAGGAGAAAGACCGGTATGATGTGGTGCTTGCCAATCCCCCCTTTGGAGGTAAAGAGCGTGCCGAAGTACAACAGAACTTCCCCATAAAAACAGGCGAAACCGCCTCGCTTTTCTTACAGCATTTTATCAAGATTCTGAAAGCGGGGGGCAAAGCAGGCGTGGTGATTAAAAACACCTTTTTAAGCAATACCGACAATGCCTCCATTAGTTTGCGCAAGTTGCTCCTGGAAAACTGCAACCTGCATACCGTGTTGGATTTGCCTGGTGGCACTTTTACCGGTGCAGGTGTAAAAACGGTGGTGTTATTTTTCGAGAAAGGCTCTTCTACTAAAAAAGTCTGGTTCTACCAGTTGAACCTGAATAGAAATCTGGGTAAAACAAATCCTCTCAACGAAAATGATTTAGCTGAATTTGTAACACTGCAAAAACTTGCCCTGAGCGGCGCCGAAGGAACTTCCGATAGCGAAAACTCATGGACGGTTAATATTAAAGAAGTTGACCAAACCACTTTTGACCTCAGTGCTAAGAATCCCAACAAGAAGGAAGCCGCCGCCCTCCGTCAACCGCAAGCCATTTTGAAAGAAATAAAAGCATTGGATGAAGAAAGTGCAGAAATTCTTGGATCAATTAAAAGTATGATATAAGTATGAAAAATGAAATAGTATTATATCGACCTAATGAACTTGCTGAACATATTGAGGTGAGGATCGAAGAAGAAACTATATGGCTTTCCCTTAATCAAATCACTCAACTTTTCGATAGGGATAAGTCTGTTATATCGAGACACTTGCGAAACATCTTTAAAGAAGGGGAGCTAACCGTTAAGGCAACTGTTGCAAAAAATGCAACAGTTCAAATGGAAGCTGGGCGCGAAGTAAAACGAGAAATTGAATATTATAATCTTGATGCTATTCTATCGGTGGGGTATCGGGTAAATTCAAAGCAGGGCACTCAGTTTCGTATTTGGGCGAGCAAAATTCTAAAAGATTATTTACTCAAAGGCTATTCAATCAACAATCGGATGAACCGGCTAGAAGATAATTTGGAAAACTTAAAGAATAAAGTAAACGAAATAGACTTTCAAATAAACACTCATCTTATTCCTACCCAAGGCGTATTTTTCAACGGACAAGTATTTGATGCCTACGAACTGGCCTCAAAAATTATCCGTTCTGCCACCAAAAACATTGTGTTGATTGATAATTACCTAAATGAAAACACATTAACACTCTTAGCCAAAAAGAACAAAGGTGTAAAGGTACTACTGCTCACCAAAAGCATGAACAAGCAACTCACTTTAGATGTGCAAAAAGCCAACGAACAATACGGTAACTTTACACTAAAACCGTTTGACAAAAGCCACGATCGCTTTTTGATAATCGACAATTGTGAAATATACCATTTAGGCGCTTCGCTTAAAAATTTGGGCAAAAAGTGCCTGCCGGACAGGCAGGGTTTGCCTTTTCTGAAATGGAAACTAAATCGGTAGAAGGTATTATGAACGAAATAAAGGGATTGGCATGAACATTCGACAAGCTCAGTTACCAAAGGGCGATGCACTAAGCCTGCCGAAGGGTTGGGAAATAAAGGAGTTGGGAGAAGTTTGTTGATATTATCAACGGCAGAAATCAATTTCAAGTAATTTCAGAAAGCGGAATATATCCTATTTATGGAAGTGCAGGATA
>PCUL01000217.1:2024-10326 GCA_002771745.1 Bacteroidetes bacterium CG18_big_fil_WC_8_21_14_2_50_41_14 | reverse complement strand
GGTTATAAGTATAAAGTTTTTTCAGTTGACACCTCTTCTATGCCAATTTATTCGTTTAAATATATCCTTTACACAACTAACGACACCTTACTGAATCCAAATCAATTGTTGACAAATATTTTTGATAGTATTTATATTACTTTATCCGATTCATCAAACATAAAAATAGTCTTAACACCTGATTCCTCAATCAATATGAATGTAAATCCATTTACAGATTCATCGGTTTGGACGAACAAATGGATTGATTCATCAACCCCCAACAATGATTGTGAAAACAAATCAGAAACCAAAATGTGTAAGTTTTATTTTGAAACTGAATATTTTGTCCGGATTTAGTTGGAATCATCTCAGTATTGGCTTGTTTATAGTTACTGTTGATAAAACCCCCTACAATACCGTTACAAAAAAGGTTATCTTAGCGATGTGGTAGAAAACAACACAGGAAACAGGCTTTGGGAGCTCACCGATGTCAATGCACGCGGCCATGTGACGCAATTTCAGCTTGGGAACAGTTTGTTAACCACCAAAGGATATGATGATTATGGTTTTCCGACTACCATATATACCGATAGGGGAGTTCAGGACCTGGAATATGATTTCAATAGCAATTCAGGCAATTTAATTTGGCGGCAGGCGACAGTTTCAGGACAAACCTTAAAGGAAAATTTCACTTATGATGTTTTGGGGCTGAATAATAGGTTGACTACCTGGAAAGTAGGAACAGGAACGCAGTACAGCGTTGATTACTTCGATGATGGCAACATGAATACCTATCGCCTATCATTTTAGCAATAATTTACCCCCCTTCCCTAAACGTAGATTTCATCTACCCCTTCCTGTCTTAATGTTCACTATCTTTGCCTTATGACAGCAATTTCGCAAATAGGAACTCCCTTTGTCGACGGCACTTACGAAATAGAAGCTGATGCCAACGGCCACCTAGATGCAACTAAATAACCAAATCAACTTGGCTTTGTATTAAACATTTTTTCAAACTCAAGTTGATTTGTCGGTTATTTCATCCAACAATGCTAATTATTATTTATAGGAGATGATCGGATACACCATATTGATTTGATAAAGGCGCTTGTCTGCCAGTCTACCTACCTCAGGGAGGTGAATCTGCTGTAGGCGTATGCATGAAACTACACCCCGAAAGGGAACCTGATCCATCTTTTGTATACTTTGTTCTGCCCCCTTTTGTGTAATTTATTATCTTGTATGGTGGTGGTTCTTATACTGGTATTATTAACAACTGCCAGGAAAAAAAGGTGATTAGGCGGTAGAAAGGATTCACTTTTTATGATGAATCCAATGGTTTATTTGTTGCTTTTCGAGCTTGCTCCGTTGCCGAGTGTTATATTTATAAATTTATTTTTTGTTAAATAATCCCGATATTCCAACAGGCTGATTAGCTTTGCTCTCTTATTTACTTTTGTATAATCTTGAATTCAACTCTGATGAAAAAACTCTCTATTTTAATTATGGTTTCCATGGTGGTGATATTTACAGCCTGTACCAAGCCCCACAGCCAGGATAATTTTAACATTCAGCTTACCTTAACCGGGTCGGATGGCGACAGTGCTTTTCTTAGACAACGCGTTGATGGCGAAATGATTACCTTTGACTCCGTTGTTTTTTTCGAAAACAAGGCGCAATTTTGGGGAAACGTCAACCTTCCCGAGTATTTTTACATTACCTTTAAAAACAACAAGGGAAATATTCCGGTTTTTGTTGAGCCCGGCGACCTGACTATTCAAGGTGAATACGGTGATCTCGAAAATGTAACCATTACAGGATCGAAATCACATGATGATTTAAAGCTCTTTTACGTGACCTCCGACATTTTTGATGTACAAATGAACCAGCTTGGTCAGCAATATGGTCAGGCACGTCAGATGGGCGATACCGTGAAGATGGCTGAAATTGATGCCGAATATTCAGAGTTAGATGCCAAGAAAACAGCCTTTATTGTTCAGTACGCTTTCGAGCATCCCGATTTGGTGGTGTCTGCATTCGTGATCATGAATAATTCTTACCAATTTGAACTTCCAATGCTTGACAGCATTGTTTCAGGTTTTAGTCCCTCCATCAGCCAATCGTTTTATGTAAAAAAGTTACAGGATTATGTCAAGACACTTAAAAGTGTAGAGGTAGGTCAGCCATTTGTTGATTTCAACCTGAACAATCCAGATGGAGTACCTACCGCATTGTCATCGGTGATTGGAAAAAACTATGTACTGGTCGATTTTTGGGCTTCCTGGTGTTCGCCTTGTCGTGCCGAAAACCCCAATGTCGTAGCCGCATACAAAAAATACCACGATAAGGGATTTGATGTGTTTGGGGTTTCATTTGATAAAAAAAAGGAGGCGTGGCTTAAAGCCATTGCAGATGACCAACTCACCTGGACCCATGTTTCTGATTTAAAATACTGGAATTGCGAAGCCGGTAAGCTTTATGGTATTCAGTCGATTCCACAAAACGTGCTGATTAGCCCGGATGGCATTATCATTGAAAAAAACCTGAGGGGTCAGGATTTACGGGACAAACTGGAAGAATTGTTTGATTAAGAGGAACATCCTTGCTTTTTGCGAGAGTGACCATATTCGAACCAATTAATCCACGGAGGCACAAAGGACACAGAGATACTCCGTGTTCTTTGGGTCTCACAGCTTCATCAGCAATATCTGCGGGAAATAAAAAAAGGAGCCCATCAGACTCCTTTTAACGGTTTATTACAAGTTCTACATCTTAATGGGAACTCCCCGTAACCTTAAGTTTGTCACCGGTTTGTCTAACAATGAACTTATAAGTTTCAGGACTATAACCTGGCTGACTTACATCGGGAGCAATATAAATATATCCTTCTGGAACATCCTTTTTGGTTTTGATGTTACCATCCATGTATTTCATGAAGAGGTATTGATACAAGTCTTTCCAGATATTGAACACATCGGCACCCACTCCTGTAGAATAATTGGTGAGGTAGGCAATGGCAGCCGTTTTATCTTTTTCGATTAAAGCCAGGGCTCCGGCATCAACAGCCGGTACTGTGTTGATGAAACCAGTTTCGAGATCTGTTTGAACCTTTTGAATTTCAGGATGGATGGCGTTGTAACGGGTGTAAGCAAAGTTTTGTACCTGGTTAAATATCCAGAACCCTGAAGTTTCTGACCATTCCATCATCGAACCATTGCCCACAGCATAGTTGGATGGAACTTCGGTTATGCAAGTATACATTGGCATATATACAGAGCCGGAAGCATCGTCAACCCCAAACCAGAAAATTCCTCCAATGGCATCAGGAAGCCAACTCCTCGACTGAGTAACAAATGAGAATCCAGTTTGTTGGGTGGCTGTGGCGCGTTCGTTACAGTAGGCCACGCTGTCTACCTCCCAGGTGAGCGGACGCCAGCGGTAAGGAAGGCCATAAGCTCCGGCACCTACATCCATGCTCATATCCAGTTCCGTATTTTCGAGGTGGTCGCGCATGAAATTCATCATGTCGTGAACACTTACTTTTTTTTCGGGTTTTATCCATAGGGGCATGCGGTTGGTTGCATAATGGTTGGGGTTGGCATCGCCGTTGGCAAACTTATCCTGATGTTCAATATTCCCTTTAACATATTCCCAGTAGTTGTCCATTCCACCGGCAACCTTGTTAAACATGCTCCAAACACGGATTTCACAAAAGCGTGCGCCTCCAAAATTAACCGGTGCATAGGTATCGCTGAACGAAAAATCTTTGTCATCACCGGTATACCAGCCTTTTCCGCGTGCAAATGAAACCACATCAGCCGCGTATACACATTCAATTGCAGGATCGTTAATTTTATCCAATTCATTGGAAGAAATGGCATTGTTTTTTAATGATTGTGGAAAAGTGGTGATACGTGCCTGATTGGCATGTCCTGAAACATATCCATCAGGAATAAGCAGTGCTACCCAAACAGCTCCTTTTTCACCTTGTCCTTTGCCAATCATTTCCAATATCCAGACTTCGTTTTTGTCGGAGATGGAAAAAGACTCTCCTGAACTGGCATAACCATATTCAGACACCAGGTTGCCCATTATTTTAATGGCTTCGCGGGCAGTGGTAGCGCGTTGAAGGGTGAGATATATCAGGCTGCCGTAATCAACAATGGCTCCTGGTTGTGCGGCCAGTTCTTCGCGTCCGCCATAGGTGGTTTCACCAACAGCCACCTGATGCTCGTTCATATTTCCAATCACGTTGTAAGTTTGTAGTGCTTGTGCTATTTTACCCATGTATTTTCCTGTGTCCCATTCATACACATCGAGCATGGTGCCCACAGGGTAAGTGGCTGCAGGCCAGTGGTACAATTCGCCATACAGCACATGTGAGTCGGCGGCATATGAAATCATGGTAGAGCCATCGGTAGAGGCTCCTTTGGTAATCAGATAATTGGTACAGGCAGAGGTATTATTTGATAAAGCAAATACCATTAGGATGGCCATAAAAGAGCCAAAAAACTTTTGTTTCATAAACATTTATTTATGTTGATTTATATTCAATAGGTTACAAAAATAATACAAAAAATCAAACGGAACGATAAGGTAAACCAGTTGAAGTTTTTCAGGATAATTGATCGATTTAGTACTTACAACAACGACAGAGCCATTTTCTTGTCATTAAACAACTGGTTTCTGAGTGCCTCCAGGTTTTTAAACTTTTTTTCATCGCGCATGCGATCCACAAACAAAATGGTGATTTCCTGTCCGTACAGGTTTTGATTGAAATCAAAAATATTGACTTCTATGGTTAAGTCACCATGGTCGACCGTTGGGCGAAAGCCTATATTGCTCATGCCTTTGTATACCACATCGTTGAAAAACACCCGGCAAGCATATACACCAACGGCAGCAATGAGTTTATAATGGTCGGCTACTTCGATGTTGGCGGTCGGGAACCCCAGGTCCTTTCCAATGGATTTTCCTTTTACCACAGTTCCGGTAATGGAGTATTCGTGTCCAAGCAACAGGTTGGCTTCCTTTACTTTTCCTTCTTTAAGCAGGTTCCTGATTTTTGTGGAACTCACGGTAATTCCATTAATCGTCTGTTCCTCCACCATATCCACGTCAAAGCCAAATTCCTCTCCCATTTTTTCAAGCAATTGGATGCCTCCTGAACGGTCTTTTCCAAAATGGTGATCGTAACCTATGATTAGCGCTTTGGGTTTTATTTTTTCCAACACCAGATTCCGAATAAAATCTTCAGATGAAGTACCCGCGAATGATTTGGTGAATTCCACCACAATCAGGTGATCAATGCCTGCCTGTTCAATTTCTTGAACTTTTCGCTCCTGTGTCTTGATAAAACGCAACTCCGTGTTTTCGGGTTCAAGTACCACACGGGGATGGGGATAAAAAGTGATTACGACGGTTTCTCCACCATATTTTTGTGCTTCTTCTCTCATTTTTTTAAAAATGGCACGGTGTCCCAGATGTGCTCCATCAAATGTCCCAATGGTCACAACCGGGTTCTTGACAGGTTTAAAGTCGGCAATGCAGTTATAAATCTTCATAAGTCTAAACCAGTTTTTTGGAAAGCAGGAATTCGGCAATCTGGACGGCATTGGTAGCTGCCCCTTTGCGTAAGTTGTCGGAAACTACCCACATGTTCAAGCAGTTTTCGCGTGAAGTGTCCCGGCGAATACGGCCAACAAACACTTCATCTTTACCTTCGGCCAGAATGGGCATCGGGTAGAGATTGGCTCCGGGGAAGTCAAGAACCACCACGCCGGGCATACCTCCCAACAAACGCTTTACTTCAGGCAAGGTAAAATCATTTTCAAATTCTATATTAACGGCTTCAGAATGACCTCCTTTTACAGGAACGCGCACAACGGTGGCTGTTAACAAAATGGACGGATCAAGTATTTTTTTTGTTTCGTTAGTGAGCTTTATTTCTTCCGATGTATTTCCATCGGCATCAAAATCGCCGGCGTGTGGCAACACGTTCATATCAATTTGATGTGGATAAAATTTGTTGTGTGGGATATTTTTACGCTCGTTCATCAACTGATCGATTCCCTTTTTTCCACTTCCCGAAACGGACTGGTATGTGCTGACAACAATGCGTTTAATGCCATATTTATGATGAAGCGGAGCCAGGGCCATCACTAGTTGGATGGTTGAACAGTTTGGATTGGCTATGATATGATCATCCCTGGTCAACACACTTCCGTTCACTTCCGGAACCACCAGTGGGATTTTGTCGTGCATCCGCCAGGCCGATGAATTGTCGATAACTTTGGCGCCGTAAGCCGCAAATTGAGGTGCCAATTCCAATGAAACACTTCCCCCGGCGGAGAACAGCACGATTTCAGGTTTTTGCCTTAATGCTTCCTCAGCTGAAACCACGACAATGTCCATCCCTTTAAATGAAACGTGCTGCCCGACAGATCCTTTTGACGCCACGGCAATTAACTCGTTAACCGGGAAATTTCTCGATTCCAGCACTTTGATCATTTCACGGCCAACCAGTCCGGTGGCACCTACAACAGCTACTTTCATTTTATTGAATTTTCCTCAATCAAACCTGAATAAATTGCAATCTAATTTATATTTACACTTTTATGGTGAGATTTTTTCGTCAACAAGCCAAAAATTCAACCCATAGTTGTATATTTACCTACCCAAAAAAGTTTCAGCAAAAATATCAAAAAATGAAACAACTTTTTTTTATCCTGCTGTGGTTTCCCGTCTTGCTTTTTGCACAGGTTTCGGATGATTTCTCGGATGGTAATTTTACCGAAAACCCTGTCTGGAGCGGAGACCAGAATAAGTTCGTTGTAAACGACAATTTCCAGTTGCAACTCATGGATACAACTGCCGGAACCTCCATGCTGGCAACGGCCAATCAATTTGTTGGAGAAACCGAATGGCGGTGTTTCATCCGCCTGGCCTTTAGTCCGTCTTCTAACAACAATGGACGGTTTTACCTCATCAGCAACCAACAGGATTTGCACTTGCCCTTGCAGGGATATTTTCTTCAACTGGGAGAATCGGGAAGCAGCGATGCACTGGAAATCTTTCGTCAGGATGGAGAAAACCTTACTTCTGTATGCCGTGGTACCGAAGGATTGATCGCGTCTTCTTTTTCAATTCGGGTAAAAATCACCAAAAGTACCGATGGTTTGTGGAAAATGTTTGTGGATCCTCAAGGGGGCGAAAATTTTCAGTTCGAAACTCAGGGAACCGACAACGCGTTTCAGCAAACCAACGCTTTGGGGTTTCTATGTATCTACACGGTGAGCAACGACGATAACTTTTACTTTGATGATGTGTATGCCGGTCCGGTCATTATCGACAATACACCTCCCGTCTGGCTTACCACTTCTGTCACATCCGACAGTACCTTGTTGCTTGGTTTTGATGAGTCGCTGAATGCTGCTAGTGTGGCTATACTCACAAACTACGAAGCTAATAATGGCATCGGTACACCAGCTTCAGCGGAATTGGTAACCGGATATCCAACCAACATTCAACTGGTATTTAGTCAGAAATTTCCATCGGGTCAGATGAACCGGCTATCGGTATCCGGCATTCGCGATTTGGCTGAAAACCTGATGGATCCCGGGTCGCAGGACTTTGTTTTTTACAGGGCACAAGCTGGTGATGTGGTCATCAACGAAATTATGGCCGATCCCAATCCTGTGGTGGCTTTGCCTGATTTTGAATACCTCGAGTTATTCAATCTCACAGCTAACAGCATCGATTTAACCGCCTGGACACTAACCATTGGTACCACAATAAAAACATTTGATTTTGTGGTGATTCCAGCCAATGGCTATTTAATCGTTTCCAAGGATGATGCCGAACCTGAATTTGCCTCCTTTGGTCCATTTTATGGATTTAGTAGTCTGGCACTTACCAACGCCGGGCAAACCGTTACGCTGGCCAACAACGAAGGCATGCTCATCAACCAGGTTACCTATTCGGATGATTGGTACAAGGATCCTGATAAAGAGGATGGCGGCTGGTCGCTGGAACAAATGAATGCAGACAATTATTGTTCCGGTGGTGAAAACTGGAGTGCCTCCTTAAGCAATCTCGGGGGAACACCAGGCACGCAGAATTCCGTTTTTAACGATCAAATCTTAATACCGGCACCCTTAAAACTGGTCATCGTGGCCAACAACATCCTCCAACTGACGTTTAACCAGATGATGGACGAATCGGCTTTACAGATATTAGAGAATTACGAAGTGGATCAGGGAATTGGAAACCCTCAAAACACTTACCTTGTGGTGGATGATTCCCGAAAAATAGAGCTCTA
>PCUL01000217.1:0-2006 GCA_002771745.1 Bacteroidetes bacterium CG18_big_fil_WC_8_21_14_2_50_41_14 | reverse complement strand
TCAGGAGATTGTAATTAACGAACTGCTTTTCAACCCCTGGATCAATGGTTCAGATTATGTGGAGTTGTACAACCGTTCGCAAAAAGTGCTGGATTTGGCGACCCTCCTACTGGGAACCATCAAACAAAGTCCGCCAAATCCACCCGACACAGTTTATTATCCATTGCTCGAAGAGCAACAATTGATGGTGCCCGGTGAATATTTGGTGTTGACGGTTTCGCCCGATGTTGTGAAAAATCAATATTACACCCAAAATCCGGAAGCCTTTTTAAAGGTGGATCCTTTCCCTTCTTATAACAACGATTCAGGAACCGTTCTGTTGATCACCAATGAAAACATGGTAGTGGATCTCTTTAAATACCATGAAAACATGCAGTTTCCATTGTTGAGCTATGTGGACGGGGTGGCCCTGGAACGTATCAATCCCGATGTACCCACAAATCAAACAAACAATTGGCATTCGGCTTCCGAGAGTGTGGGTTTTGGAACACCTGGCTATTTAAATTCACAAGATGTAAGTCAACAAGTTGAGGATAAATCTGTGCAGCTGGTGCCTGAAATATTTTCGCCCGATAATGATGGTTATCAGGATGTAATCAACCTGGAATATGTTTTTGATCAACCGGGTTATATGATGACCGTGAAGATTTTTAATGCCGGAGGATATCCTGCCCGCCAACTGGTAAACAATCAATATCTGGGTACTTCGGGAATGGTGAGCTGGGATGGAATTCAAGATGACCATTCGAAGGCTCCTGTTGGGATTTATGTGTTTTATATAGAGGTTTTCGATTTGGCGGGAAACGTTAAAAAATACAAAAAAGTCGGAGTATTAGCCACTAAGCTTTAGGAAGTTAACTCTAAAATGGATCGGGTATGATTTCCGTAAAATAATTGCCCTCAAATATATTTGTTACTTTGTGTTTTTATCTTTGTTTATGACCAGTAACAAATTGCCTCCACCAGCGTTCGAACAACGCCTTAACCGATATGAGGAAAAATTAAGTCTGATAAAAAAGCAGATCCGAACCACCTCCATCCTGCGTCTGGTGATGTTTTTCTCCACGGTGATTGGAATCTATATTTTGTCATCGGTGAGCTATATACCAGTTATTCTGCTGGGAATATCCGGTTTGGCCGGGTTTGTTTTTTTAATCCGGAAACACCAGGCTCAGGAACTTAAAAAAGCACGTTATCAGGCTTTTGTTGAAATTAACCATCAGGAACTTGAATTTATGAAAAAGAATACCGGGTCGGCAGATCCAGGTATCAACTTTGTGCCAACGGATCATCCTTATGCCGATGACCTGGACCTGTTTGGAAAACGCTCATTATTTCAGCTTATCAACCGCTCCGCGTTGGTATCCGGTAAAAACAAGGTGGCAGAAAGGCTGTTAACGTCTATTTTGGATGAAAAGTTTCTCTTACAGCGACAAAAAGCCATCGCTGAATTAAGCACCAAATTATCCTGGCGGCAGGAATTTCAGGCTGTAGGCTTACTCTCAAAATATTTATCCGGTGAAAAGCCGGAAGATCAAAATGATTTGCCCGGATTACTAAACTGGGCAACAGAAACCACAAAAAGCTACGACACCTGGTTCTTTCGATTTTTATTGGTACTAAACCCTTTGGTTGGTTTCTTTGTTGTTCTTGCCATTGTTTTACATTGGATTCCACCCGTTTACTTTTTATTCTTTTTGATGCTGCCATTGGGCATACTTGGGCCTAAGTTGGGTGAACTGGGCCGAATACATGAACGGCTCACAAAAAAGAACAACCTGCTCAACAAATATGCACGCTTATTCAGGATGGTTGAAAATGAAAAGTTTACATCGGATTTAAATCAGGAAACACGCGACATAATTGTTGAAAAAGATGCCGAAGCCGGTAAAGAAATTGAACATTTGTCGGCTATTGCGGCAGCTTTCGATTACCGTTTAAATATCTTAATGGGAATCTTGCTGAACGTCTTCTTGCTTTGGGATATACTGCAAACCATTCGGCTT
>PCUL01000103.1:2016-3968 GCA_002771745.1 Bacteroidetes bacterium CG18_big_fil_WC_8_21_14_2_50_41_14 | reverse complement strand
ACTCCCAAATCAGGCGGATTGGTTTAATATTGGACCATGATTTTTTACCATAGAAATTAAACCCCACCATTAAAAACAGTTGCGACATTTCTTTCTCGCCTCTTTCCGGAATGGAAGTCCTGACATACATCGAAAACACGCCAATGGGATATCCTCCCTGACATTCGTAAAGCAGGTACCTGGCGTTGTCGGCGTCATTGGCAGCAGGAACTTTTTGAATTCTGATGGCCTTCAAATCGAATAAATGAAGCAGTTTCAGTCCGAGAAACCCATTTTTTAACCCAAATAAATATTTTGAACGTCCGAATAGAAAAATCTGGATTTTATCCAATTGGTTATCCTGGAGGTTCACCTTGGCAAGGTGGTTGGGCCAGCAGGTAGAATCACCATTCCAGGCAAGCAACTCATCAAACAAAAAACTCGATGGAACTTCAATCCCAATCCTGTGGATGTTAAGCATGCGATAATCTTCCACACCGATTCCAATTCGTTGAAGGATGCTCTCACAGTATTGTTGATGTTCCTCTTCGCTGTCGAATTTTACCAATGTTTTTATCGAAGGTGTGTTGATGAGGAAATACTTGATATCGGTGAAGATATTTTTGCTCCTGAAAGGGGGATATTTTGGTACAAGCTCGTTCATCATCTTAAGGGTTCAACCGATCATTGTGTTAGTGATTCAAATTTTATAACGGATGGTTTTTATCTTTATTCATTAACACCTGCATGGAATTCCAAATAAATGGGGTCATCACCTTGAAATTGAAGAATCTGAGAAAAATATCCCGGTAAGGTGCACTTCCGGTGAAAGTATCCCAAAGCATTGAGCTCGCCATTCTTTTATGACTAAGCTGTTTTTGCTCCTCAATCACCATCCTGAGCATGGCTGTTTTTAAAACCGGTGACCGCTGAACAACCTCAATCACCTTGAAAATAAATTTTCCTACCAGATTATCCCTTTCCATGCGGTTGCAGGATGGTTGGAAATGTTTCCGAAAGTTCTTTTCAGATATACCATGTAACAAGGCCGTGTTTGCGGCAGCATTTGCCGTGATATAAGCCGCTCCAATTCCATTTTTATACAGCTTGGTGGTAGATGAATCGCCTATTAACACCACCCTGTCGGAATACGCTGATTTTGCACCATTTATACTGATATTTGGATAACACTGACATGCTATCAGGCTATTCAGTTCGATGTCGGGAGGGAAACACTTTTTCACCGGGTCAGACTTTAGAAATTCGGCCACCGCGTTTTTATCCACATTTGCACCTAACAATACCAGGGTAACGTAATTACTTTTGGGGATCAGCGCGCCAAACTTGATGTTAGGAACATTCAACAAAAAGACATGCATTGAATTACCAAGATGTTGATCGATCAGTTTTCCGTCCAGAGGAATTTCGCAAATAAAAGTGCGGGTAGTTTTTGGCTCAATTAAGTCAGGACACAGTTGATGAAATAACTGAAACGATTTTTGGTGAAGTCCAAAGGCCCCAACGGTCAAATCATAATGCTGTTCAAAATTACTTCCGGTTTTAATTTTTATACCATCATTTGATCTTTCTACCTCTGTAACGGCCTCATACACAACTCGTGCTCCCTGTGCAACACATAATTCCATCAGGTAGTCATCGAAGCTTTTATGATTTCTGGGGATACATCCCTTGGGGCCGATGCCCCTGAACATGGAAACTATTCTTTGTTCATTAAAAGGTGCCTCAATTTCCGTGCTGCCTTGTTCCAGGTGCAGTGTATATGATTTGATGCCTCTTCTGACAACATCCGATGGCAATGTAATACCTTCGGTTGAAAGCATTTCGATCAAGGATTCGGCAACGATTCCGCCACAGTGGTTACAACCGGCAGGACCGGCACAGTTAAAATTTTTGCCTTCAAAAATATCGATGCTGATATCCCGACCATGCTGTTTGGCCAGTTCAAAAGCCCT
>PCUL01000103.1:1213-1867 GCA_002771745.1 Bacteroidetes bacterium CG18_big_fil_WC_8_21_14_2_50_41_14 | reverse complement strand
CGCTATTTTAGCGCCATTTTGTAACCCTATCTTCTTTTTAACTTCCACAATATTTAACCCCGAGGTGTGTCGAACCATGTTTTTAAATATGTAAACCCGATCAAGAAATGACAGAACCCGGAATTGATGCTAATTAAGTGCTGAAGTAAAACAAAGATCCGTCACCTTTAATAAGGATATTACAGCGTAAATATATACATATTTAGCCAAGTAATTTGGTTCAGGTACTTTATCACAATTTGAGCCTTATCAATACCACGGCAAAACCTACCAAAACCAAAGCAACCGGAATAAAATGACTGAACATCCGTTAGGGCTCTTCAGGATTTTACTCCGGCTGCAAACAGGGTGGCATACCGTAGCTAACATACGGTACCAAAGATATCAGATTAAATTATGTGTCCTATTTTGGTTGCGATTCCTCATATCCCACCATCCAGTTGATGCCGAATTGATCGGTACACATTCCAAAGTAGGCTCCCCAAAATGTTTTGCTCATGGGCATTTTCACGGTTCCGTTTTTACTTAGCGCATTAAAAAGGCGATCGGCTTCGGCCTGGCTATCGGTATTCAACGATAGTGAAATATTATCACCCATCGAAGAGGCCATGCCAAAAGCACCCGAACTATCGCATCCCATCAAAACGGTTTCTT
>PCUL01000103.1:0-1052 GCA_002771745.1 Bacteroidetes bacterium CG18_big_fil_WC_8_21_14_2_50_41_14 | reverse complement strand
TTGTTTTTGTCGTGGGCAAACTCTTCCTTTGGCCACGGCCATCCACCAAATTGTGTCTTACGATAATCCTCAAAAGCGTCCCTGATTTCAGCTTCTGTATTCATAACGAACGGCCCGTACTGTACAGCCGGTTCGTTGATGGGTTTTCCCTGAAGCAATAACAAATAACAATCATCCTCTCCGGCTTTTAAGGAGATGTCCGATTCAGACGGCACTTCGACGGAATGATTTGCAGGAATAGCTTCATCCATGATTTCCATCCCGTTTCCGCGGTAAAAATAAAGTGTTCGGTTGACTCCGGCTTGTGCCGATGGCAGTACCCAGTCAGCCCCGGCTTCGAGCTTAATAGTCATGATAGCCACTTCATGTTCAGGACTTGCAGCCCAGGAATCGGGTGTTGGATCGGGTGCGACCAGGTTTTTTAATGTTCCGGCAATGAGGTTTACCTCGATGGATCGGCCGCTGGTGTCTTTTTCTTCCAAAACAGGAATCTGATCTTCCCAAAGCATTTTAAAATGGGGTTCCACAAACTTGCTGACTTTCGGGAGGTTTAGCCAAATCTGGAACAACTCCAGCGGATTGCCCTTATCCTGATTGATCAAAGGGAACATTTCTGAGTGTTGCACACCCTTTCCGGCGGTCATCCATTGCACATCGCCGGCACCATAACGGCCCGCGGCCCCGAGTGAATCGGCATGATCCACCAGTCCGGTTTTAACCACCGTAACCGTTTCAAAACCGCGATGCGGGTGATATGGGAATCCGGGAATGGTTCGTCCGTGGTACATGCGCCATCCGTCTTTCAGGGTGAAATCCTGCCCTAAATTTCTTCCGGCCAACGAGGCTGCAGGGCCCATTTTTTCATTTCCCTTTGGGAAGTTATCTTTGTGGTGAACACAAAAGATAAACGGGTCGCGGGTGGCCCATTGAAATCCCAACGGACTTATTGTTAGTGATTTTGAATTCTTCATTTACCAATATTTTTAAAGAAAGTTACCATCTTCATAATGATGATCACACACTTAATAGCTAAAGTGATGAACAGGATTTCA
>PCUL01000253.1:9778-10559 GCA_002771745.1 Bacteroidetes bacterium CG18_big_fil_WC_8_21_14_2_50_41_14 | reverse complement strand
CCACGACAACCCTTTAAAAGATGGGATTGTGGATGATGTTTGTGACTACCTTTATAGCAGTGCGCGTAATTATTGTGACCAAAAAGGCTTACATGAAATTGAATTTTTATGATAGATTCGTTACATTTTCTGTCTCTGGCTTTAAACGATGGTGACAAAGCATCCCTGCCTGCCGCAGGCAAGCTCGTTACCGCTACGCTCAAACGAGGACGAGAGAGGGGATTGTGTAATACAACAACCAATATAACAAACGGAAGTGTTTCGGTTGCTTCTGTAACCATTACAGCCACGGCCTGCAACCAGGGTTCACATGTTATTTCATTTACTTCAACTGATAATTATTCTGTCCCTGCCTCTACAACAGTTGATATTACTGTAAACGTTGCTACTTGTTGTGTCCCTCCAACAATAACTTGCCCAACACAAGTGGTGGCAATTAATGATGCCGGACAATGCGGTGCAATTGTTAACTATAGCAATGCAACTACAACAGGAAGCCCTGCTCCAGCGGTTAGTTATTCACAGCCATCAGGAAGCTATTTCCCTGTAGGAACCACAGAGGTAACTGTTACGGCTGAAAATAGTTGTGGTATCTCCACTTGTACTTTTAATGTTACTGTTAATGACGTGGAGGCACCTATTGCTTTAACTCAGGATATCACCATTCAGTTGGATGCTTCCGGACAGGCTAATATTAGTGCTGGTGATATCAATAACGGTTCTTCAGACAATTGTGGTGTGGCAAGCATTTCGGTTTTTCCTGCTCAATTTGATTGCAATC
>PCUL01000253.1:1451-9742 GCA_002771745.1 Bacteroidetes bacterium CG18_big_fil_WC_8_21_14_2_50_41_14 | reverse complement strand
GATGAGACGGGATCAGCTTCTATCACGGCCAGTCAAATCGACAATGGCTCCAACGACAATTGTGGAGTGGCAAGTGTAACCGTATTCCCAATGGACTTCTCCTGTGCTGATTTGGGTGAAAATACAGTAACGCTCACCGTTACCGATAACAATCAAAATGTATCTGTTTGTACTTCAACGGTAACTGTTGAAGACAATATTCTTCCCGTTTTAACGGCTATCGCAAATCCGATTACTTTATGGCCTCCAAATCACAAATACGAAACCATTTCAATGAGTCAATTGTTTGTTTCTGTTTGGGATAACTGTGGTGTATTATCCATTGATGATGTGTATATTACCAGCGTTACCAGCGATGAAGTGGAAAATGCAAACGGTAACGGGGATGGAAACACAGTGAATGACATCGTAATTTCTTCGGACTGCAATTCTGTCGACTTACGTAAAGAACGCAGTGGTAACGGCAATGGACGGGTATATACCATATACATGTCGGTTGATGATGGAAATGGTAACACAGGAACAACCAGTTGTCAGGTACAGGTACCCCATAATAATGGAGGAACAGCCATTGATGATGGCATGGCCTACGAAGTCACAGCTAATTGTGGCTTTAAAAATGCTGCTGTCCCTGGGGGCGGTGATCTTCCACAAATTGTGGGTATGAATTTATATCCGAACCCGACCAATGAGAAAGCAACGGTTGAATTTACATTAACCGAAGCCAACAACACAACTGTTTATCTATACAATTCCATGGGAATGAGAATTGCCACTTTATTTGATGGAATGGCTGTTTCCGACCATCGATATGAACTGGAATTCGATGGTTCATCACAATCAGTAGGGATGTATTATGTAATACTACAAAGTGGTGCATCTATCCATGAAGTTAAAAAAATGATACTATACAGGTAATAGTCCAGACTTACAGTTTAAAATGAAAAAGAGGGCGTAATGGCCCTCTTTTTTTTATGAAATAAAATATCAACCAACGCGCGCCTGGACACTTTACCTTTTATTTCTGCAAACCTTTTCATATAATCTACAGATAACAAATACATTACCAGTCTCTAACAAAATGAGACTTCCAATTTTTTATATGGAACCAATTTTGGTATTTGTGATCTGCAACTTGTTTCATCAAAGGATTAGAATCGGAATCAATCTCCATAACCTCGCATCGCCCCAAAAATAAATCACCAAAATTAATGACTCTAAAATTTAAACCAATAAAATTAATTTCTAGATTTACACCCTCCAAACACCCGGTGATCCATTGCAATGAAGAAGAAAGAAACCGATTTGACTAATTTTACAAGGTAATAATTGGAGCATATAGTGATAATGTAATTTTAGCGATCACCTTAATGCGCCCATGCAGACTTGAACTGACTATACTAAACTAACAGTAACTAAAAAGCTAAAAATGAAACGGGGAACATTTATTTTATCGGCACTTGCACTCATTCCATTGGGTATTTTTGCTAAAATCAAAACCAGCATTTTTATGAGAACAGAAAAAGGATTCAAAGTAAATGCTGGCGAAGCCAGATTTGGTGAACACTACAAAATGAAAGGCGTCACCCTAAATAACTTGGACATAAAAATTTCCGGGACTGACACCGATAATGATTTAGCTGTGTTTGAGCAAACCGGATTAACACCAAATGGCGGACCTCCATTGCATATTCATCCATTTCAGGACGAATGGTTTTATGTAATTGAAGGTGAGTATTTATTTCAGGTTGGTGACGACAAACATCAAATGAAATCAGGCGACACCATTTTTCTTCCAAGAAATGTGCAACACGCCTTCTTGCAGTTGACAGAAAAGGGAAAGATGATCGTTTCTTATTTGCCGGCAGGAAAGATGGAAGCATTTTTTAAAGTTACGGACAAATGGACAGCTCCGCCGACAAAAGAAGAAATCGCGAAGGTTTTTGCAGACCACGACATGAAAGTTGTGGGCGAACCACTTAAAGCTGACAATTAAATTAACCTTAAAAGAGAAATATGATGACAACCAACGAAGAAATATTTCGAATCCTTATTGAAGAAGGATTCAGTAATGGGATTGTATCTGTATTCGACACCTATTCTTCACCGGATTTTGTGGAACATCAATATGGTTTTAATCCTCCTGATGTTGAGGGGGTTAAAAAAGCAATTATAAGCCTGCATGATGCATTTCCCGATTTTTCTTTGAAAATTGAGGACCTCATTACGGAGGGCGATAAAGTATGGGGACGAATGACTGGCCGTGGAACGCATAAGCGACAATTCGGTCCATTGCCTCCGACGGGTAAAACATTTGAGATTACCGTAATAGATATTATGCGATTCAAAGACGGGAAACTTATTGAACACTGGGGAGTTCCTGACCGATTGGCATTGTTAGAGCAACTTGGCATGAAACCACCCCCGAAGATGATAATGAAAATAATAAGTTTACTGCGTAAATAGGTTGATTAAAATCAACCCAGTAGGAATGGACAGGCATTTGGATTATAATCTGCCCGCTCCATCATTTTGCGTTCATCCGGTGGTATCTGCAAGAAATAGATACAAAACTGACATTCGATTTCAAAAATGAATGAGTAAGTTCCACATCTCCATGGTCTTCAACTATGATGCTCACGGTCGGAAAAAATCATCCGGACACTTCTACGAACAGGTGTTTTATTCACTACTGGAGCGCGAATGTTCGCTTGCCTTAAATACAACAATTTTCAAGTCAATAATATAAATACTAGTTAAATTCTGGCAATCGGCTTGTGCTTTGATTAAAGTTTGAGAAAAGGGTAGTTGTCACAGGTTAGGGTTATTGGTAGCGGCTAGGGTTGGGAAAGCGCGCCATGGAGCCAAAGGCACACGCCAAAGATGGTGGGCTCCTGAACCTAAAATCCAGGCTCACAACAATATTGGCCGTGCCTCCTGCAAATAAAAAAAGCCGCATTGCTGCGGCTTTAGGTGGGACATACTGGATTCGAACCAGTGACCCCCGCCCTGTCAAGGCGATGCTCTAAACCAACTGAGCTAATATCCCATGGGGATGGCAAAAATAACAAAAAAATTCAAATTCAAAAGATGAAAATTTATCGATCCATCACAAATTACCTCTCTTTTATCCAAAATCCATTAAAAAATCCTCCCGACTAAAATGACTCCACTCAATTTTATATCTTTGGTTTTTTTAATATATAACACAATTTCAGCACGCATAAAAAGGTAAAAAGATGAAAAAAACATCCTTACTCATTGCCGGTCTTTTCTTTATTCTGGCCATTTCGGCCCAAAGCACCGACACCCTGAAGAGCATTTCTCTGGATCAAATCTGGAAAACCTATTCCTTTTATCCCAAAGGGGTTCACGGCATTAATTCGTTGAAAAACGGAAAAGAATTTACCATGATTACAAAAGGAACATTGGTGGTGTATGATTACAAAACAGGGGATTCGGTGACCACCCTGATTAATGCCAACGATCTGGTGCCTGTAGGCGATACCACACCCATTCGATTGTCAGAATTTACCATGAATGCAGATGAAACCCTGTTTTTAATCCCCACCGACGAAGAAGCCATTTACCGCCATTCGTCGCGGGCCAGTTTTTATCTCTACGATTCAAAATCAAAACACCTGGAGGCCCTGTCGGAGGGAGGAAAACAACAACTAGCGGATTTTTCTCCACAATCGGATCAGGTGGCTTTTGTGCGCGATAACAACCTCTTTGTTAAAAACCTGCTAACCGGGGAAGAAAAACAAATCACCACCGATGGAAAACACAATGCCATCATCAATGGTACCTGCGACTGGGTGTATGAAGAAGAGTTTGGTTTTACCAAAGCCTTTTTCTGGTCACCCGACGGCAAGTACATTGCCTACTACCGTTTCGACGAAAGTCGGGTAAAAGAATACACTTTGACCAACTACGGTGACCTCTACCCTACCCAGGAAACCTACAAATATCCCAAAGCCGGAGAGGACAATTCACTGGTAGACATATACATCTACGAACTGGCTACCGGCAAAGCGGTAAAAGTAGATGCAGGAACCGAAACCGATCAGTACATTCCACGCATCAAGTGGTCGGCAGATGCCACAAAACTGGCTGTACAAAGGCTCAACCGATTGCAGAACCACCTGGATATACTGCTCGCCGATGCTTCCACCGGTGCCACTTCCGTGATTTATACCGAAGACAATCCCTACTACATCGATATCACCGATGATCTCACATTCACACCCGACGGGAAGTTCTTTATCACGTCTTCCGAGAAAAGCGGATATAACCACCTATATTATTATTCTTTGGACCGAAAGCTGGTGAAACAACTTACTTCAGGCAATTGGGATGTAACCAAAATGTATGGCTACGATGCGGTGGCACAAAAGGTTTATTTTCAATCGGCAGAACGCTCGCCCCTCGACCGTGATGTTTGTGAAGTCAATTTAATGGGAAAAATAAAGGTGATCAGCACACATATCGGAACCAACAGCGCCAATTTTAGCAGCAATTTTGGTTATTACATCAATACCTGGTCGGATGCCAACACTCCTCCTGTATATACTGTAAATCAATCGGATGGCAAAGAAGTTCGCGTACTGGAAGACAATAAAGCACTGGTAGACAAGTTGAAGGGTTATAAGATAAGCCCTGTGGAGTTTTTCACTTTTACGTCTTCTGATATCACCCTGCCATCCGGAGAACAGGTCTCACTAAACGCCTGGAGAATTTTGCCAGTCAATTTCAATCCTGATAAGAAATACCCGATGTTGCTCTCCATATATGGCGGCCCCGGTTCACAGGAAGTGGTCAACAGCTGGGGAGGTTTCAACCTGATGTGGTACGAAATGCTGGCCGAAAACGGGATTATGGTGATTTCGGTGGATAACCGGGGCACAGGAGCCCGTGGTGAAGTGTTTAAGAAGATGACCTACAAGGAATTGGGCAAATATGAGACACTCGATTACATCGAAACGGCGAAATACATGGGCACATTGCCATACGTCGATAAAGCCCGCATTGGGATTTTTGGTTGGAGTTATGGCGGATTTATGGCAAGCAACGCACTCTTCCAGGGTGCAGATTATTTCTCCACAGCCATCGCTGTAGCCCCCGTAACCAACTGGCGTTATTACGACAACATCTACACCGAACGCTTTATGCAAAAGCCACAGAACAATGCATCCGGCTACGATAACAATTCGCCCATCAACCATGTGAAAGAATTAAAAGGTCATTACTTGCTGGTACATGGAGGGGCCGATGACAATGTGCACCCACAAAACAGCATGGATCTGATTAGTGTACTGGTGGCCGCCGACAAGCAGTTCGACCTGATGATTTATCCCAACAAAAACCATGGTATTTTTGGTGGCAATACCCGCTACCACTTGTTTAAAAAGATGACTGATTTCCTGTATGAGAATTTGAAGGGGACTGAGTAGTCGATGTTGAACTTTCCCAAAGTTTAAAACTTTGGGAAAGTTGATTCTTAGGCTGGTTTTCTCAATTCGGCCAACTGCTCTTCAATCACAATTTTTCTGGCTTCGGCATCCGCTTGTTTCTGGCGTTCTTTGTCGACTACTGCGGCAGTGGCACCACTTACAAAGCGTTCGTTGGAGAGTTTTGCCATGACAGACTTTAAAAAACCATTGGTATAGTTCAACTCTTCTTCCAACCTTGCAATCTCTTCTTCCACATTAACTTCCTGTGAGAGTGGAATGTAAAACTCCTGTGAACCCACAATAAATGATACGCAGGCTTCGGGTTTTTCATCCACAAAGCTAATTTGTTCGATATTTCCCAACTTGGCCACCATGGGGTAAAAACGACACTGAGCCTCATCACCCTGCTGAACCAACAATTGTATGGGGTCTTTTTGGGCGATGTTTTTATCCTTGCGAACCGCCCGTACACCACCGATGATATTTTCGGCTTTCATGAAGGCGGTCAGGACTTCTTCATCCACCATTTCTGCTTTGGGAAGAAGGGAAATCATGAGGTCGTTGCCTGCTTCACGCTCGCGCAACAGATGCCAGATTTCTTCTGTAATAAAAGGCATAAATGGATGGAGCATCTTCATCAGTTTCTCAAAGAAAGCAATGGTAGCTTCAAGGGTATGCGCATCGATGGGTTTCTGGTAAGCAGGCTTGGCGATTTCCAGGTACCAGCTACAGAAATCATCCCAGATCAGTTTGTAGGTGGCCATCAGGGCATCCGAAATGCGGTATTTTGCAAAATGATCTTCAATGAGGATCAACTCCTGGTTCAATTTGTTTTCAAACCAAAGTATGCCAAGTTGATTACTCTCTGATGGTTTCAGATTCGCTTCCACTTCCCATCCTTTAACCAAGCGCAAGGCGTTCCAGATTTTGTTGCTAAAATTGCGTCCCTGCTCAATTAACGAAGGATCGAAAGGCAGGTCGTTTCCTGCAGGAGCGGTGAGCAACATGCCCATGCGCACACTGTCGGCACCAAACTCGGCAATCAAATCCAGCGGATCGGGTGAATTTCCCAGTGTTTTAGACATCTTGCGGCCCAGCTTATCGCGTACAATGCCGGTAAAATATACATTTTTGAATGGGATTTCCTTGCGGTACTCGATGCCGGCCATAATCATGCGGGCCACCCAGAAAAAGATAATGTCCGGGGCTGTAATCAGGTCGTTGGTTGGATAGTAGTATTGAATTTCTTTGTTGTCCGGATGACGGATGCCATCAAAAACACTGATGGGCCACAGCCACGACGAAAACCAGGTATCCATCACATCTTCATCCTGTTTCAGGTCTTCTGCCTGGAGATCAGGACGATTGAATTCAACACGGGCTTTCTGCAAAGCTTCTTCGGGAGATTTGGCTACCACCATTTCGCCATTTTTGAGGTAGTACACCGGGATTTGTTGTCCCCACCATAGCTGACGGCTGATGTTCCAGTCGCGCACATTTTCCATCCAGTGGCGGTAAATATTTTTGAGTTTGGCCGGATGAAAGGTTATTTCATCGCTTTCAACCACTTCCAGCGCAGGCCTGGCCAGCTCTTTCATGTTCAGGAACCACTGCAACGAAAGTTTGGGTTCTATGACTTCATCCGTACGTTCCGAATAGCCTATTTTATTGATGTAATCTTCAATCTTAACCAGGTTGCCGGATTTTTCCAGGTCAACGACAATCAGTTTTCGCACTTCAAAGCGGTCTTTTCCGATATACATGCCGGCATTCTCGCTCATGGTGCCATTGTCGTTGAAAATATCGATGGCTTCCAACTTGTGTTTTAATCCCAGTTCATAGTCGTTGATATCGTGTGAAGGGGTAATTTTCAACGCGCCGGTTCCAAATTCACGGTCCACGTACTCATCCACAATCACAGGAATGGATCGGTTGATTAAAGGCACCAGTACCCTTTTTCCGTGAAAACGGGTATAACGTTCATCTTCGGGATGTACACACAAGGCTGTATCGCCCAGAATAGTTTCAGGACGTGTGGTAGCAATGTGTATCGATTCCTCTTCACCTTCCACCTGATATCTCAGGTAGTACAGTTTTGATTTTACTTCTTTATGGATAACCTCTTCATCCGAAACGGCGGTTTTTGCACCCGGATCCCAGTTTACCATCCGCACCCCGCGATAAATCAACCCTTTGTTATACAAGTCGATAAATACATCAATCACCGATTCGTAAAGGGATTCGTCCATGGTGAAGGCCGTGCGGTCCCAGTCGCAACTGGCACCCAGTTTCTTCAATTGTTCGAGGATGATGCCGCCATGTTTTTCTTTCCATTCCCACGCATGTTCCATAAACTGGTCGCGGGTGAGGGTGGATTTGTCGATTCCCTGTGCTTTGAGTTTGTTTACCACCTTGGCTTCGGTGGCGATGGAAGCGTGGTCGGTTCCGGGAACCCAGCAGGCATTTTTGCCCTGCATGCGGGCGCGGCGGATCAGTACATCCTGGATGGTGTTGTTGAGCATGTGGCCCATGTGTAGCACGCCGGTGACGTTGGGAGGAGGAATGACAATGGTATATGGTTCTCTTTCATCGGGTTCTGAATGGAAGTATTTTTTCTCCATCCAGTACTGATACCAATGGTCCTCGGTGGTTGCCGGGTTGTATTTGCTGGGCATTTCCATGATGCTTCGGAATTATTAAATAAGCGGCAAAAATAGGAAAGATTATGAGATATTCGGGTATGGAATTTTGGGGAGCATGGAGCGAGGAGCATAGAGCGGGGAGCAGGGAGTCCGAAGTAGGAAGACTCCCAGAAAAAGATAATCTCCCGACTTACCA
>PCUL01000253.1:0-1437 GCA_002771745.1 Bacteroidetes bacterium CG18_big_fil_WC_8_21_14_2_50_41_14 | reverse complement strand
CCCTGTAATCCTCTTCTACAAAGAAAAAGCCCGATCAATCTCGGGCGGTAAAAAGGGTCTTCCCTGCCGATTGATGGAGGTGCCAATAATTTTTGCTGCCACGATTGGTTTCATATCCGGCAAACGGACTATGTTCTGAATAAATCCAAACCTCAACGGTGATATTCTTTCGAGCCGGCAATCTACACGAAAGTGATCGCGGCTGCGTAACGGAAACTGATAATCCATCTCAATGCGTTTTACCACCAACATGGTACCTTCGACTGCAAGTTTAGCAAAATCGATGCCTATGTGTTCCAGGTATTCGTGGCGTGTGTGTTCGAGGTAGTGCTGGTAGTTGGCGTTGTTGACTACTCCCTGCAAATCGCACTCGTAGTCGCGCACTTTAAAATCGAGATTAAAAACTTCATTCATTTTATTAATTTTGTACAAAAGTAGGCGTTCTCACTTAAATCGAATGACTGTATGGCTAATAATAACCTGGATGCGATGGATTTTTACGAATTAATAAACCTGAGGCACAGCGTGAGGGGGTACAATCACGAAAGACCTGTGGAGAAGGAAAAGCTGCTGCGTATTCTGGAGGCCGGACGGGTGGCTCCTTCGGCCGCCAACAAACAACCCTGGACCTTTGTGGTGGTAACTTCCGAAAACATGCTGGAAGCCATTCATCAATCTTATGTAAGGGATTGGTTTAAACGAGCACCTGTGGTTATTGTGGTGAAGGGCTGTAAAACCGATGCCTGGACGCGGCAACATGATGGTTACAATTCTCTGGAAACGGACCTGGCCATCGCCATGGACCACCTGATTCTGGCCGCTACCAACGAAGGACTGGGCACCTGCTGGATAGCCAATTTTAATCCTACCACGCTGCATTCGGCGCTTCTTCTTAAACCGGATGAGGTGGTGTATGCCATCACTCCTGTGGGTTATCCAACCACAGAACCGTTAACCGCCCTCCCCAAGAACCGCAAGGAAATCAATCAAATTGTGGAATGGGTGTAGGTGGTTGAGGTGCTAAAAAAAGGCACACATTGCACTTGGCTGAGGGAAAGGCACAAGTTGCAAACTTGGGACTTGGGGGGGATCTTTCCAAAATGATTGGCAATCTTGCATCCTCGTTACCGCTGCGCTCAAACGAGGACGAGAGAGGGGGAGGACGAGTGCGTGGGTCGCGCTTACAATTCCGCCAACATCCGCATACCGCCAATTGTCGCTATGCCAATTATACAGGCTTTGTTGTTAATATTCCTTTCCGTATTCATCTAATCTCATTATCATCAGATTACCCATTTTCAAATTCAAAATTATCTAAATCAGATCTATGTTTCATTGTAAATAGATCCTCGGGTGTTGGGATGGTAAATCTAGGAATTAATACATTTGGTTTTATATTGGGGATTAAGAAATTATGGAATTGTTTGTCAGGTTTTG
>PCUL01000261.1 GCA_002771745.1 Bacteroidetes bacterium CG18_big_fil_WC_8_21_14_2_50_41_14 | reverse complement strand
ATTTTTGCTGTATGAACAAATGGACCACCATGATATTTATTGCGCTGGTAACGGTAGCAACCATTGGATTAATGGTGATTCAGGTATATTGGATCAGGGATGCGGTAAAACTAAAGCAAGCGGTATTCATCCGTGATGTCAAGCAATCCATGCAGCAGGTCGTATTTGAGATAGACAAAATCCAACTTGAGGAACGTGTAAAGGAACAGCGCCGGTACTATGAAGAAAACAGGAGCACCTTTAAGGCGTATGATTCAATCAATCGAGTGATTTACCAAAACTTTCAAAACTTGCGGTCTATCAACGATATCGACCGGTTTATGCGCAGTTCAGATATGGCCTCAAAGGCACTAAACCAACTGACATTTAGCTACAATAAACAAGAACCAGGAAACTTTTATTACAACAACAAATCCCTCATCGACTCACTGATTAGCAGGTCGTTGAAAAACAAACAGATTAAAACATACTTTGAATTTGGAATTTTTAGCCCGGCCACCAATTCCATGATCCTGCAAAAAACAGGTCGGTACCCGGAAGAGTTGCACAACGAAAGTTTCGTTTTCGATTTAGCTCCTTCCGGTTCCATGTTTGCGTACCCAAATAAATTACTTCTTTATTTTCCTTACGAAAAAACATTTATTATCAGTCAGTTGTGGGTGATGCTGATCGTTTCAGTGGTGTTGTTTTTGGTTATTATCGCAGCCTTTTCCTTTAGCACTTACACCATCTTTCGGCAAAAGCGGTTATCTGAAATGAAAAATGATTTTATCAATAACATGACCCACGAGTTTAAAACGCCCATTTCAACCATATCTTTGGCTTGTGAGGCGCTCAAAGACACGGATTTGCCTAAAACAGAATATTTTTATAATACCTATGTGGGCATGATATTCGAGGAAAATACCCGGCTGGCCACCATGGCCGAACAAATCCTCCAGACAGCGGTCATCGACAAAGGTCAGCTTCATCTCCGTAAAGAGCAGTTAAGCATGGATGCCGTCATCAAGGTGGCCATGGGTAGTAAGTCGATGGTTTTGAACAGCAAGAACGGAACTATGGACTATCAACCGCATGCCAATGGTACCGTTTTGATGGGCGACAAAGTTCACCTCACCAATGTGATCATCAACCTGCTGGACAATGCCATTAAATATTGCCTTGAACCCCCGCAAATTGTGATCAGTACTGTGAATCGGGGCGATTTATTGTTAATCAGGGTTCAGGACAATGGTATCGGAATTGGCAAAGCTGACAGAAAAAAAATATTTGAAAAATTATATAGGGTCCCAACCGGAAACGTTCATAATTTTAAAGGCTTTGGGTTAGGACTGAGTTATGTAAAGGCCATTGTTGAATTACACGACGGGCAAGTGTATGTGGATTCGGAACCGGGTAAAGGAAGTACTTTTACTCTTCAGTTTCCACTCAATTAATCATAAAAAACCATGGAAAAGAAAGTAAAGATTCTGTTAGCAGAAGATGACAAAAATTTAGGGAATATCCTCAAAACCTATCTCGAAGCCAAAGGGTATCCTACTGTTTTGAGCGAAGACGGGAAAATCGCTTTAGAGAACTTTAAGCACAACCCGTTTGATTTTTGTGTGTTCGATATCATGATGCCGGTGATGGACGGTTTTACCCTGGCTGAAAAGGTAAGGAAACTCGACAAGGAAATACCAATCCTGTTTCTGTCGGCCAAGGCCATGCAGGAAGATAAGCTTCACGGGTTTGAAGTGGGTGCCGATGATTACCTGACCAAGCCATTTAGTATGGAAGAATTACTGGTACGCATTAAAGCCATTTTGCGCAGAAGCGCTGCCCCGGCCTCGACCAGCGAGAAAGCCATTTTTAAGTTTGGGACTTTTGCCTTCGACTACAATAGGCAAATCCTCGACACTGCCGGTCTTCAACAAAAACTGACCTCCAAAGAGGCCGAACTACTTAAGCTTTTATGTGAAAACATGAACAATGTCCTCGACCGGACGGTGGCTTTGAACAAGATATGGTTCGATGACAGTTATTTCAATGCGCGTTCGATGGATGTGTATATCACTAAATTGCGGAAATACCTAAAGGACGATCCAACCGTTGAGCTGATCAATGTGCATGGTGTAGGTTTTAAGCTGGTGGTGAGCTAACCATGTCGGGAATTTCTTGTGAAACCAGCCATGAAGGGATTAGAAACAGGAGTATTATTAAGGTAGATCTGGCAGCATTCATGAGTTGATACAGTTAGGTAAGATTACAAAGATAGAGTTTCGTCAACTAGAGATTGAGTGAGAGTCCTTTTTATACTTGTGATATTTAACAGATTATTCCTTGGTTGCTTTGGTTCTTGTCGCATAGATCAACAAGCACATTCCTGCAAAGGCAGCCACCATCGAAGCGGTCATGATGCCAACTTTGGCTATTTGTTTATAATCTTCAGGAACAAAAGCTAAATCGGCGATAAACATCGACATAGTAAACCCGATTCCTGCCAGCATGGCTACTCCAACCACTTGTAGCCAGCTAACGCCTTCAGGCAATGAGGCCCATCCCAACCTGACCGCCAGAAGCGAGAAGAGAGAAATTCCAAGGAATTTCCCTAATAACAATCCTGCCACAATCCCCAGGCTGATGGGATGAAAAACTAAATCCAGGACACTCCCTTCAACGTGTACTCCGGCATTACTTAAAGCAAATAACGGGAGAATAAAGTAAGTGGTAAGCGGGTGCATGGCGTGTTCCAGCTTTTGCAGGGGTGTATGTGCTTTGTCGTTTAGTTCCTCAATTTCTGTGAGCAGGTGCACCTGATTTTCAGATAGAAGCACATGGTCGGTAACGGGTTCTTTTTCGAATTTTTTTGTCAGAGCGAATAGCCGTGCCACATATTGATTTTCCGAAATTTTGGTCCTGGCGGGAATGGTTAGGGCGATGAGCACACCAGCAATGGTGGCATGGACCCCTGAAAGCATAAAAGCGATCCAAACGCCTATAAAACCTACGAGGGCATAGAATATGGTGCGCCGGACTCCTGCAATATTGGCCACTATCAGGACTCCCAAAAAGAAGGCCGCAGTCAGCAATTCAGTATAATCAATGGCCTCTGTATAGAAAATGGCAATCACCAGCACTGCTCCCAAATCGTCGGCAATAGCCAGTGCCGTTAGAAATATCTTCAGGTTGATGTTGATCCGTTTTCCCAATAGGGCCAAAAGACCCAGTGCAAATGCAATGTCGGTGGCCATGGGAATTCCCCATCCATGTAAAAACTCCGGGTACGAAGAAACGGTAATGGCGTAAAAACCAGCTGGTAGCAACATGCCTCCCAATGCTGCAAAAATGGGCAAACTGGCTTTTTTTAGCGACGACAGCTCCCCACCCATAATCTCACGTTTGATTTCAAGTCCTACCGTGAAAAAAAACAACGCCATCAATCCATCATTAATCCAATGCCCCAGCGAACTCACCATCTTGAAATCACCAATACCGAAGCCCGCTTGTAAATCGTGCCATAGAAAATGATAACTGTCGTACCAGCCTGAGTTGGCCCAGATGAGGGCTGATAAAGTTGAAAGTATTAAGATGATACCACCAATGGATTCTTCATTGATATATCGCCTTATTCCATAGGTTTGGGGAGGTTTATCCATCAGGTTATTGTTTCCAAAATTAAAATGCTAAAGTAAAAAAATGATCCAAAATCAATTGTATATTATTTCATACACTACCTGTATTGCATCGTATATGATGAATCGAAAAGGGCTATGCTACTGATTTATTGTGGAATATAAAAGTATTATTTATTAAGAATATGTGTAATTTTGTGTCTTATTAAATCGCTCATGAGGCAACTTTCAAAATTTATTTACAAAATAATTGGTTGGAAATACGTTGGCGGAATGCCGGATGGAATTACCAAGGCCGTTTTAATCATTGCGCCACATACCAGTAACTGGGATTTCCTGATGGGAAAGCTATATACCTGGATTATTCAGTTACCTGTATCTATTCTGATAAAAAAGGAGGCGTTTTTTTGGCCTACCGCCGGATTACTTAAAAAAGCAGGTGGTATCCCGATCGACCGCACAAAGAAAGGAAATACGGTAGGACAAATAGCGGCCTTGTTTCAACAGAACGATCCTTTTTATCTGGGTGTAACACCTGAAGGAACAAGAAAACTCAGAAGTGAATGGAAAAGGGGATTTTATTTCATTGCCATGGAGGCCAAAGTCCCCCTGGTTTTTTCGTACCTGGATTATGGCAAAAAAGAAGCCGGTATAGGCCCGGCATTTTACCCAACCGGTGATTATGATCAGGATTTAGCTAAAATTCAGGAATATTACAAAGGGATTACAGCCAGATATCCCCATCAATTTAATTTGTGATCCCTTGGAATCGGCTGGTTAAGAGCATACAACAGAATCGATCAATATTATCTCAATCAATTAAGTCATCCATTTTGGTAATTCTCCTATCTTTGGGAGGACAAATATACAAAGGATGCGGTATTACATATTGGGGATCTTACTCTGTCTTTTCTCGCAAGCGACATTTGCCGTTGGTCAGGAGGCCGATACAAACACGCCATCTCTGTCAGGGATTACACTGACTATCGACAGCCTTGAAAATCAGCTAATGAATTCCGCAACCCACGAAAAGGCTTCCATTTACCTGCAGATTGCCTATTTGTACCGCAACATTAACAAAAACAGATCGGCCGAGTATTGCCGATTAGCGATTAAATCCGGGGCAGACACTAAAAAATCTGTAGCAATATCAGAAGCTTATCACTTATTAGCTGATTTTTACAAGAATAATCAAGTAGCCGATAGTGCTTTATATTATCTCCAACTGGCTGTTGACCGTGCCGCTGTTGAGTCAAAATCGCAGCAAGAAGCTATTGTTGCCACTTATCAGCTCGATAAACAAGTAAAAAGGCAATCAAACAAAAAACTTGAACTTTTTAGCCGGGTGGTATTGGGGATGCTTGCCATTTTTGTTCTTTTGCTTTTTGTGGTTGTCCTTCGTCATTTCAAAGCGAACCGGTCTTTACGCGATAAAATGAATGAATCCGAAGGCAACATGAAGCTTATTAAAGTGCAGACAACCGAGTTTAAACATCGGGTGGAGATGGAGGTAGGCAATCAAATAGAGCCGCTAAACGTGCAACTGACCAATGCGCGCCAGAGGGATCTTGATTTGAAGAAAAAACTAAAACAGCTGGAAGAATCCGATTATTTAAAAAATGCCTTTTTGGGCAGCATGAGTCACGACATCAGGACTCCTTTAAATGGAATACTTGGTTTTTCAAGCCTGCTTCAAACTGAGTTGGCCGTCATGGGAAATGCACAACTTTACGAATATTCCAGTAACATTGAGCAAAGCGGTACTCAGCTCACAAACTTACTGGACAATATTATCGACATCAGCAGCATTGAAGCCAACATGGTAGAGGTGGAATGGAAATTAGAAGTGTTTAGTAAAATAGTGAAAGAGGTTGAAGAAAACTATGTCAAGCGTGCCAAAGACAAAGGACTTGTTTTTAAAGTAAAGATCGACCCGAAACTCCCCAAACTAAAAGTTGATGGGGTTAAACTTACCAAGGTCATTAATTTGTTGGTTGACAATGCTGTTAAGTTTACTGAGACCGGGTTTGTCACAATCAACACGGCCTTTAATCACCAAAAAAATATTGCTGTTATCCAGATAAAGGATACAGGTCCGGGAATCGAACCCGACACACTTAAGGCACTATTGGCTTCATTTCAATATGGTCAACAAGGAAAAGCCCAGATATATCAGGGCAAAGGTATCGGGCTAACACTGGCACACCGGTTTGTCAGTTTGATGGGAGGCGATTTTTTTATCACTTCAACCCCTGATTCAGGAACCACCGTTACGCTGGCCATTCCCTGTGATGGAAAACAACCCGAAACTACCGATGCGACCCCTAGTACAGAGTTCGAAAGGGCCACTCTTGCGGCAGCACCTCAATTGGGGCAGATTAGCATATTCATCGTGGAAGACGACCGCATGAACAGGCTGGTACTTGAAAAAATGCTTAAAGCCACCGGAAAAATTACCCTGGCCGAAGATGGCGATGATGCTTTGACCAAAATTGAACAGGCACATAATCAGGGAACAGTTTTTCAGGTCATGCTTTTTGATATGCAACTTCCCGCACCCTGGGATGGAATCACCTTGATGAAAACGGTGAAAGAACGTATTCCTGAATATAAAACAGTGCCTTTTATTGTGCAAACAGCTTTCGCCATGAGCGGTGATAAAGACCACTATATTTCCTCCGGTTTCGATGATTATATTTCAAAACCCATCAGTAAAACCGAATTGTTTACCATCATTCAAAAGCAATTGCTGTTGAAAAAATGATAAAGTTCACTAATGCAATCGTTTGCGCCATGATTCCTGAAATAAAATTGCATTTTTTAACAATACCAAACTTGCAAAAGTTGTAATTACCTGTACTTTTGTACCATAAATAAATGCCCTAAAAATAAAGACGATGTCACAAAAAATATCTCAGAAAGTTGCCCCCGGTGTTGCTGTTGGCGACGATGTACAGGCCATTTTTAAATTTGCCCGTGCCAATCAGTATGCAGTACCGGCAGTTAATGTAGTTGGAACAAACTCGGTTAATGCGGTTATGGAAGCTGCGAAGAAAGTAAACTCTCCCGTTATTATTCAGTTTTCAAACGGAGGTGGTGCGTTTTACGCAGGTAAAGGCCTTTCCAATGATGGCGAAGAAGCAGCAATTGCCGGTTCGGTGTCTGGTGCCATTCATGTGCATAACCTGGCTCACCTATATGGTATTCCTGTAATTTTACACACCGATCACGCAGCTAAAAAACTGCTGCCCTGGATTGATGGTCTGCTTGATGCCGGTGAGAAATATTTTAAAACTACCGGAAAACCCTTGTTTAGTTCGCACATGCTTGATCTATCGGAGGAACCGCTGGAAGAAAACCTGGAAATTTGTAAACGCTATCTTACCCGAATGAGTAAAATGGGTATGACCCTCGAAATCGAGCTGGGCATTACCGGAGGTGAAGAAGATGGAATTGACAACTCAAGTGTCGACAGCTCAAAGCTATACACTCAACCCGAAGAAGTAGCCCGTGCCTTTCAGGTACTTTCGGAAGTGAGCGACCGGTTTACCATCGCTGCGGCTTTTGGAAACGTTCACGGAGTTTACAAACCCGGCAACGTGAAATTGGAACCCGTTATTTTGCATAATTCGCAGAAATACATACAGGAAAAATTAGGAACAGAACCCAATCCTGTGAATTTTGTATTCCACGGAGGTTCAGGATCGGAACCTGCAAAAATTAAAGAAGCCATTTCGTACGGTGTGGTCAAAATGAACATCGATACCGACACGCAATGGGCTGCCTGGGATGGCGTAAGATTGTATGATGCCAAATACCACCAATTTCTACAAGGACAAATTGGAAACCCGGATGGTGAAGATGCTCCAAATAAAAAATATTACGATCCGAGAAAATGGCTCAGGGCCGCCGAAGAATCGATGATAGCACGTCTGAATCAGGCTTTTACCGATTTAAACTGTATCGACCGCTACTAAGCAGGTTGTGATTTTAAAAAAATGATAGTCGCCGGCGATAAGGGTTGATGAAAGAATCCTTTAACCGGCGGCTTTTTTTTATGACGATTTTATGTAGTTTTGTAAGGGTGAAATAATCTGGTGCCTGATGCATAACTATCCTCCGAAAATATTGCTTGCTTTTGGTGAAACCTTCGAACCCGAGGGGGACGAATTCTATACCTGGTTGCTCGAAAACGGCTATCCCGAGTTGGCTGCCTTAAGTAGTGGGATCAGGGGAAGCAGAGAAGCTATCCAATGGTTACTGACTAACAAATATCCTCACTTCGCTGCCCTGGATGGAGCCATCGACAACAAGCCACAAGCCTACCATTGGTTAAACAAACATGATTTTCCATTGCTTATTATGCTGGCCGAAGCGGTACATGGAAAACCCCAGGCCCTGGCCTGGTTAAAAAATAATGAACTGGAAATATTTCTGCGGATTGCTCAAAAAATCCGCCGCTTTATGGGCGACCAGACCTTTGATTATCATAAACTTCATTTTTAGTTTCAGGAGAGTCTTTTTTCCGTGCGTTATGCTATTTGACACAACCTCTTAACCTTTCTACCCCTTATTCCCCTAAAGGGGAAACTGTCGCGGCATATTCCTTCATGTAATGGATTTTTTTTAAATGATATGGGTTTTTCGGGTGCTTTAAGCTTGTGGCTTCCCCCGATGGTTATCGGGGTCTGTCTTCCGAATTCCGACTTCCCCCGATAGCCATCAGCGATTTTTTTGATATAAATCAATTTAGTAAATTATTTTAAACATATTAATATCCAACATATTATAACCAAAAATCTAATCTGAAATAT
>PCUL01000195.1:2035-2185 GCA_002771745.1 Bacteroidetes bacterium CG18_big_fil_WC_8_21_14_2_50_41_14 | reverse complement strand
GTGGAATCGTACAGCTATATTCAGGTGCAGGTGTCGGATACCAGATAGGAACCGAAAAACTAACGGCTCCCATCGATAGTGGTTTGTCTGATGCTTCAGGTGAAATAAACCGCATGGCCTGGCAAGCCAATGTCATGGGGATCAGAATTG
>PCUL01000195.1:0-1920 GCA_002771745.1 Bacteroidetes bacterium CG18_big_fil_WC_8_21_14_2_50_41_14 | reverse complement strand
TCTTAAGCGACGACATGGTTTTCACCGGATTGATGGCGGCTACTTCCACCCTGTTGTTTCCCAAATCGCGAACGATGACATTGCAGGGCAACATCAGGCCGATGTGTGCATCAATTTGAAGGGCCTCGTAGGCTCCTTTGGGGTTGCAAGCACCAATGATGATGTATGGATCCATTTCCTTACCGGTTGCCTGGGTTAGTTTTTGTTGCATGTTGATTTCAGAAACCACGCCAAATCCTTGTTCTTTTAAAGATTCTTTTACGCGGACGATGGTGGCTTCAAAATCAGTATTCATCACTTTAAAAAAGTAATAACTGTTCTTGTCCTGGTTAAGCTCCTTATTTTGAGCCTGAGCAAATCCGTTGGATAAAACAAAAAAGGCCAACAATAGGGCTGATAGATAAAAAATATGCTTTTTCATGGATTAACATTTAGGGAGAGGGGCTTATATAAATTGCCGGCTTCTCCAGGTTATTAAATTGGTATATTACCTGACATCATTTCTGTCGCAAATTTACTTCTTTTAGTATACACAATCAAGAGGCGTTTATTAAGTTCCCATTAAAAATTGCCTGGTACTCCAACAAAAATAAAAAAAACAGGCTACTTTTGTGAGGAAGACAAACATTCCTAAACTTAAGATTGTATCATTTTAATTCTCTATTTGATAACTTTCTGATATAAAACAAAGAACGGAAACAAAATGATAGATAAGCGCAGATGCACTTGTCTGTTGGTTTACCTACCTCCATGCCTTCGGCAGATAAATCGGTAGGTTTACCTACCTACGGTAGGTGAACCTGCTTAGGCCTGGAGGCATGAAACTACACTTAGGGAAGGGGCGAAAGAAATTATAATTCAATCATTGGCAATGTTATTTTTACTTTATTATCATTAATTTCGAATAGTATCCTGTTATTTTCAATTTGAATTATTTTTTCGGCGTTGTCAAACTTAATTAGAATTGTATATTCCTTTATTGATAAAAAACGCCTCTTTAAAAAAATCACTTTATCACAATTGCATGGTCCAAGAGTTGAAAATTCTTTTTTAAATACACGTTCACTATTTGGAATTGAAATTTCTTTGAAAAGTATTTGCTTATTGATCCTTTTCTTTTTTTTTGGATCCATTTTAAGATAATTAGCTTGAGGAAGGTAAATAATTATATCCGATGTGATTTTGTTTTTAATACTAAGTTGGCCATAATACTCGTAATAATACTCGCAATCTCTTTGACAGAATGCTTCATTTATCGATATTAGAAATGGTATTAAAATTATGATTTTATACATAAATCCTATCTTTTGTTTAATATCATTATATCACTAAATTTAAATGCCCATTTTTCCCATGGCGAATCTTCATAGGTATAAAAGGGAGAACTCATTGAATAACTTAAGTACCAATCAAGATTACCTCCAGAAACACCAGCTTGGGTTGCATGTATACCTTCATGCAAAATTGTCGACATATCAGCCCCTGATTCTAAGAAAATGACTCCACCTTTATGAAAACCATAGTCCCAACCAACCTGATCAGCTACAAAACCTGTTTTACCGTTAATCGGTGATGCCGTCATTCTAAATGAATTCAAATCGAAACCCAAATTCGCATTGCCATTTAAACCATCAATAATTACCCCTCTCTCGTCCTCGTTTGAGCGCAGCGGTAACGAGCTTGCCTGCGGCAGGCAGGGATGCGTTGTCACCATCGTTTAAAGCCTGAGACAGAAAATGTAACGAATCTATCATAAAAATTCAATTTCAAGTAAGCCTTTTTGGTCACAATAATTACGCGCACTGCTATAAAGGTAGTCACAAACATCATCCACAATCCCATCTTTTAAAGGGTTTTCGTGGATATAATTTATTTTTTGGTCTATCATTTCTGTTTCAGTACAATCCAGTTCGATGGCAT
>PCUL01000213.1 GCA_002771745.1 Bacteroidetes bacterium CG18_big_fil_WC_8_21_14_2_50_41_14 | reverse complement strand
GCCATGGAACCCGCTTTAAACGTCTGACCCGGAACAAAATGCAACCTGCAATCGGGCCCGGCATCGGTATGCGATACGATTATCGATCCATCGGCGGAAGCCTTTTTGCCTACCGCGATTATGGTACAAGCCAGGGACATCTGAACAGAATAGATAAGCACCAGGCTGAACAGCAGGGATATTCTCAATTTCATAGGATTACTTTTAAATAATGAGTTCAAATTTATTTTACCGATTAAAATCGTGGTTTGCGAAACTAGGAAATTTGACCCACATCCGAACGTGGTTCACCAAAAACTTTGGCTATTGGGTTGAAGTTAACTGAGTTTTTTTGTTTGGGGAATCAAATGTAACATGATAGTCATACACATCAGGTTTTATACAGCATTCAAAAACAAAAACCCCCTCACCCCATAAATAAATCACCAAAATAATGACTCTAAAAATCAGACCGATAAAATTTATTCCTAGATTTACCAACCAAACACCCGATGATCCATTTACATTGAAACAAATATCTGATTTAATAAATTTTAAACGACTGAATATGAGTAGGATATTATGTTTACAGAGGTTAAAAAAAAAGTGTTAATGGAGAACTTTCAGAGTTGGGATTATACTCCCGTTGGCAACAAGGTAAAGACCAACGTACATTTGTATACGGTAAAAAGAGATGTTTCAAAACCACAACAAGAGTGGAAATGAATGTTTCCAGGCGAAAATGGTGTTTATTGAAGGAAAACATTGAAGGAAAACGTACCACTTATTTGAAAAAAGATACCACTTATTTATGATTTTTTACCACTTATTAGATAAGTAGACCATTTGTAGAAATTCAAGTCATTTATTCGTACTTTTATGATTACTATTTTTTTAGGTGCCAAATAATAGTAAGTGATAAGGGTGAAGCCACTATAAATGCAGCCCATTATTTTAAAACTATCAGAAATGGAAAATCCCAAAGATTTTTTAAGTAAAGAGGAGCTTAATCTGGTAACTGGGGGTATTTCTCCAAGTGGAATTTTTGCCAACAATGAAGGTGATGCAGGTAGAGGTCCCAGTTGCGATGCCGGTTGTAAGAGAGGATGTGTTCCTGGTTGTAGACCTGGCTGTGCTCCTGGATGTGTTCTTATTTCCGGAAAAGATGGTTATAAGGCATCTTAAAGCAATTTTCGAAAGAGTGGTTAGTCAAAGTTACCACTCTTTCAATTTTGTATTCATTGTAAGTTACTTCAACAGCATCTTTAACTTCAATATAATAAAAAAGTATGAACCAAACATATATTTTGAATCCTGAATATATATTACGTAATGATATTAACCGTGTAATACTAACTGGTAAGGAAGACGGTATTTCAACTTTCATACATCCCTTGCAGGCTATGATAATTAGCTTTTTTGATCAGCCATTTGATTACTCAGTTAACCTTGCCCGTATCAGTGATTCACTTAACCTACAGATTAATGAGATTGAAAAGTTTGTCGCTAAGTTAATAAATAATTCTGAAAAAATATGGATCGGAGAAGGCAAAAACGCGAGTCATTATCCTGAAAATGTTTTGATTAATCTTCCTGCCGATTATTCAGAAAGAGGTTATCATTTTAGAGATTTTTTAATGGATAGTAAGAATGTTGACTTAATTTCAAAAAGATTCAATACACCGATAGATGCTATTCTGATAATAAATACACTTTGTTATACAGACTGTACATATTGCTATGCAGACAGACAAAATAAATTTGATTTAAAGATTCCTTTTGAAAGACTTACCGACATTATTAAGGAAGCGAATGAATTAAAATTTAGAAAATTCGAAACAAGCGGTGGTGAGTTTTTCCTTTACAAGAATTGGGAAAAATTGCTTAGACTTTTAATTTCTAATGGATTTAACCCAACAATTCCCACTAAAATTCCATTATCAATACAACACATATCGAAACTCAAAGATATTGGATTGAATGAGATTCAAATTTCCCTTGATACTATTGACGCCGAGATATTAGCACATACTTTAAACATTTCTAAAAGCTATTGGAAGCAGATGAATGAAACCATTCACGAATTGGAAAGAGCGAAAATACATTTTCGGGTTAATGCTATAGTTACAAAGTATAATGCTGGGTACAATAAGATAGTCAGTTTAATTGACTATCTATTAAAATTCGAGTATTTTAATGATATCACTATTGGCTGTGTGGGATACACTCATTACAAATCGAAACAACATAACAATTTAATAATGCCCAATAAAACTGAAATTGAATTAACTCTAAAGATTTTAATTGATAAATATGCTAACAATAAAAAGGTAGTTATAAGCGAATTAAGCCTCTTTAAAGAAAACTTTCGAATGTTAAGCAATGCATTCTTCAAAAAAGCTTTGTGTTCAGGGAATTTTCAAGGGTTCATCATTCTTCCTGATGGAAAAGTAACAATATGTGAGGAATTGTACTGGCATCCAAAATTTATAATTGGAGATTTGACCAAACAAAGCATAATGGAGGTCTGGAATTCTGAAAAAGCCAAAGATTTAGTATATTTAAGTAGGAATTCTATCAGAGAAGATAGCGTTTGCCACAATTGCGATTGGTTTGATGCCTGCCATAATGATGGTGGGAAATGTTGGCGAGAAATTATTAAATCATATGGAGATGAAAATTGGGATTATCCTGATCCTCGTTGTCCATTTGCTCCTGAACCTATTAACAATATCTACATTGGATGATAAGCCTATTATTTCGTAAAAAATATTTCTCCTTTTTCTTAAGGACATTTTTGATATGTTGCTTTCTTTCCGGCAGCACGCTGGTTTGTGCGCAAAAGCCGTATTTAATAAAACTTCAAGGGTATGTCACAGACAGTTTAACACACAAACCACTTGCCTTTTCAACCATACAAATTTATGATTCAAGGGATAGTATATTTTATACGGGTGCAATCTCGGATACTCTTGGATATTATAGCTTCTCAGAAATCACTGTGTTCCCATTTTATATGGTGTTTTCTTATGTTGGATATGAGCAAAAAATTGTAATACTGGATTCAACAACAAAAAAAAATATTGATTTAGGTTATGTCTTATTAAAACAAAATACAAATGAGTTGAAAGAGATAAAAATAGTAGGGAACTCACATTACATTATGAATGTTGACCGGTCAATTTACCGTCCAGATAGTGCTGACTTATCAAATTCTGTAACTTCACTAGACCTATTCCAGCGGATTCCTGAACTAAAAGTAGATAAAATCTCAAAAAGTATTTCAATAATTGGAAAACCAACAATGATATTAATAAACGGAAATATGCAACAAGGTATTGATGTTAATACTATTAATCCACAAGATATAGAAAAAGTTGAGATAATCAATAATCCATCATCAAGGTACAGTTCAGAATATGAGGGCGTTATTAATATTATCATGAAAAAAGAGCTCACCAGTGGGTTTACTGCATTGGTAAATTTAGATTATCAGATAAGCAAGAAGAATGAATCATTACTTATGTTGCAATACGCGACAAAAAAGGCAAGGTTCTTTGGAAATTATTATTTCAACTATTGGTCAATCCCCGTTTCAAATTCAACAGATCGAATCCAATATGAAACCAACGCAACAACCAGATATAAATCACAATATAGTTTGAATAATAAGAAGGAATTTGCACATACCGGAAAATTTGGTGTAGATTACTATCCGACTGATCGAACTTATATTAATTTCATTGCGCAAATAAATTCAGATAAGCGAAATGATTTAGCCAATTTCATGTCCGAACAACAGACAGACAACTCCGATATTTATTTATTAAATTCAGAACAAACCTTTAAAGGTAATTTCTTATTTCAAAATTATTCACTCTATTTTAAAAAAGAAATTAATTCACTTGGAAAACAATTGAATTCAGATATTAATTTTTATCTCATGAATTCAGAAAATAATACTGAATATTCAGACACATATTTTTTTCCTGACACAAATATTCTACATCGAAGTCAAATGGATATTGGTAATAAAAAATCGGTGAACTATCATTTGGATTATTTTCATCCGTTTTCTGAGCGATCAAGATTTGAAACAGGTTTGCAATATTATTATCAGGATTTTAGAAACAAAATCGATCAAGATGGATTAACTTCAGCATTTAAATATACAGAACATAAACCAACTTATTACATTGATTATTATACTGAAATTAAAAAATATAATATCAGGGCTGGAATTAGATATGAATTTTCCGGAAGGAATGTTGATGATAGTATATTTAATAGTTCTGTATTGCTTCCGGCATTCAGGCTTTCACGAAAACTAGGAAACCACATTGTAAGTTTAAATTATAATAAGCGCTCCTATTATCCCTCTATTTGGCAGCTATCACCTGAGGTAACGATGATTGATTCAGCTAATTACTCTTCAGGTAATCCATACCTTTCTGCGCAGCTTAATAATGTATATGAAATCAATTATCGATTCAGGAAAGGTAACAACGTAATTTCTTCAACCGTCTATCACATTCTATCTAAGAATGTTATAAGAAATGTTTATTCTTTGGATGGTGGAGTTTTAGTGAGAAAACCTTATAATGCATCAAAAAGAAAAGTTTATGGTTTTAAAACAACGGGCTCATTTCAAATAGGGGAAGATTTGGAATTGCAACCTTTTTTTGATCTTTTTATTGATGAATATTCTTATCAGGAAAATAAGTCAGATTTATTTACGTGGGAAATTGAATTTTCACTTGATTATTATACACCAATTGGAATTTATGTTGGATTTGAATTTGGATATACAAATGAAATACTCCAGCCACAGGGATACATTAAAAATGCTCCTCAAATAAATACAATTTATATCCAGAAATCTTTATTTAAGGGAAATGGCTCTGTCATGTTATCATACCAAAACCTTTTTAAAAATATTACGACAACCTATGTAAGTGAAAATTTATTTGATCAGGAAAGTTCACTGACAATATCAAATGCTGGTTTTTTAGTAAGGTTTTCTTACTGGTTTGCTAAAGGAAAGAAAATTGAAGACAAAAGAAGACCGGAATATTTTGAACAAGATATAAAATAGATATTTTGCTTGACATTCACATGGGTAAATTTAAAAGTGAAATACAATTGGATAGTATGGATTGCGGAATTACCTGTTTAAAAATGGTATCCCAATACTATAAAAAAGTGTTTGATTTAGATTATCTACGTAATATTTGTTTTGCGTCAAAAAAGGGAGTTACCTTACTTTCAATCAGCGAAGCTGCCGAACAAATAGGGTTCAAAACAATTGGTGGGCGATTAACCTTTAACAAGCTGGAAAAGGAAGCGTCTCCACCATTTATTGTCCACTGGAACCAGGAGCATTTTGTGGTTGTTTACAAAATAAAAAAAAGAAACATTTATAGAAAACAAGCCAAAGTTTTAATCTCTGATCCTGCCTGTGGCCTTTTAAAATACACCGAAGAAGAATTTAAAAAGCATTGGATAAGTACAAAGTCAGGAGGCGAAGATAAGGGTATTGTTTTGCTTTTGGAGCCCACGCAAGGTTTTTACATGCAAGAAGGTGCTAAAACAAACCGTAAAAGCCTGAAATTCCTTTTCGGATATTTTTTACGTTACAAACGATTTTTCGGACAACTCATCATCGGGTTGGTATTGGGTAGTTTGTTTCAGCTTATATTCCCTTTCCTCACACAGGCCATTGTAGATATTGGCATTGCTAACAAAAACATCAGTTTCATCTATCTTATTCTCTTGGCCCAGATGACTTTGATAGTAAGCCGCATGTCAGTCGAATTTATCAGGCGGTGGATACTTCTACACATAAGCACTCGGATTAATATTTCCCTCATATCCGATTTTTTTATAAAGCTCATGAAACTGCCCATGAGCTATTTCGACACCAAACTTACAGGTGATATTTTACAGAGGATCGCTGACCATGCCCGGGTTGAACAGTTTATAACCGCCCGTAGCCTTAATACCATATTTTCTCTTTTCACACTGATCATCTTCAGCATCGTTTTATGGATTTATGATGTACGGATATTTGTCATTTTTTTTGTTGGCAGTATAATTTATACTTTGTGGATTATTATCTTTCTGAAAAAACGGCGTGAACTTGATTACAAATATTTTGAAGCACAGGCAAGAAATCAAAACAAAACCTATCAGCTAATACAGGGCATGCAGGAAATAAAACTGCAAAACACCGAAAAACGTCATCGCTGGGAGTGGGAGGATGTTCAGGCCGATTTGTTTCATATAAATATCGCATCACTAAAACTTCAGCAAGCCCAGGAAGCTGGAAACATTTTTATTAATGAGGCAAAAAATATCCTTATAACAGTAGTAGCAGCTCTCGCTGTTATCAATAACGAAATGACTCTTGGAATGATGCTTGCCACCCAGTATATTATTGGACAGCTTACTTTGCCAATTGAACAAACCGTTAATTTCATCCATGACCTGCAGGATACGAAGATCAGTTTGGAGCGAATCAACGAAATCCATAAAAAAGAAGATGAAAACTCGGGACGGATATTTCAAAAACGAAGTCTGCAAAATGCAGCTATTGAAATGGAAAACCTGATGTTTCAGTACGAAGGACCTCATTCAAAAAAAGTACTGAACGATATAAATTTAACCATTAAACCCGGCGAGGTAACCGCCATCGTAGGTGCCAGTGGTAGCGGCAAAACCACTTTAATTAAGCTGTTATTGCAATACTACAATCCGGTTGAAGGGAAAATCTTGGTCGGAAACCATGATTTACAAAAATTCAATTCAACATGGTGGCGCAGTCAATGTGGCTCAGTCATGCAGGATGGTTTCATTTTTTCGGAAAGTATTGCCCGCAATATTGCAGCCGGTGAAAATGATATAGATAAAGAAAAACTTGCTTATGCAGCAAAAACTGCAAATATCCATGACTTCATCATGGAATTACCGCTTAAATATAATACTGTAATCGGCAACGAGGGGCAAAACCTCAGCCAGGGACAGAAACAAAGAATCCTAATAGCACGGGCAGTTTACAAAGACCCTGATTTTTTATTTTTTGATGAAGCCACCAATGCCCTTGATGCCAACAACGAAAAAGCTATTGTTGAAAATTTGCAGGAGTTTTATCACGGTAGAACGGTGGTGGTGGTTGCCCACAGATTAAGCACTGTAAAAAATGCCGATCAGATTGTTGTACTTGATGACGGAAAAATAATAGAAACCGGGAATCATCGTGAGCTCACCAATAAAAAGGGAGCATATTACTATCTTGTTAAAAATCAACTGGAGCTTGGGAATTAACTAGCAAATCCAATTTAATTTGACAATGGCAGATCAAAAAGACAACATAGAATTGAGAAGTGAAAAAGTAAGAAACCTGATTGGTCTTATACCACCCGTAATTGTCCGGGCAGGAATATCGGTCATCTTTGTCATCACCTTGCTTTTACTAATCGGATCCTGGTATTTCAGGTATGAATACAACATCAAAACAATTGCAACAGTCAGCCAAAATACTGAATATTTGATCATTATACTGAAAATTCCGGCAAACGAGATAAGTAAAATAAAATCCGGACAAAAAGTAATATTGAACTTCAATAATATCCCAAACCTCTACAATGAAAACATTGTAACAGAAATACAAACCGTACCCAACATACTTGAAGTAACAGAAGATGGAGGGTTTTACATGGTAGAAATAAATTTACCAGAAAAAACTAATACCGTAACAGGAAAAACATTATCTATCAGAACAAAAACACAAGCAAATGCTGAAATTGTAACTGACAAAATAAGTCTTTTAGGCCGAATAACAGAACCTGTTCGGACTCTATTTAACAAACGGGAATGAGATGCTTGCCCGTCCGGTAGGCGGGTTGCCATATCGATTTAAAAGCCATTGCACATGCCAAAACCTGGCAAAGAGCTTACCTGTCCCACTGCATTGAGACAAGAACGCCCGGTTGCTAACAGCAGCTCATATTGCCTGCCTCACTTAGTGGTCACCAAATCAAAAAATTGTAAACTTGAACAGAGTGAAAATCAACAAACAGAAGGTTAGAAAAGCGGTAAGCAACATTGCCACTAACCGTTTCGGCAAGCCCTGCCCGACTCAGTCGCGGAATAAAGATCCTCCTCCATACCTCCGGCAGGTAAACCGGCGGACAGGTTTTAGAAGTACAATCAATCTGCAAAGCCCCCATCGCT
>PCUL01000101.1:1745-1915 GCA_002771745.1 Bacteroidetes bacterium CG18_big_fil_WC_8_21_14_2_50_41_14 | reverse complement strand
TTCAATCAACCAGGGCGGGGGCTTTGTTCAATTTCGACCTGGTTTGGGTACTTATCCTGGCCAATTTGCTGAAGTATCCGTTTTTTGAGTTTGGACCGCGATATGCCGTCGCTACAGGTAAGAACCTGGTGCAGGGTTATGCTCGTGTTGGAAAGTGGGCTCTGGTGGTG
>PCUL01000101.1:0-1715 GCA_002771745.1 Bacteroidetes bacterium CG18_big_fil_WC_8_21_14_2_50_41_14 | reverse complement strand
ACCGCCCAGGCAACGGTTACCGTAGTTACAGTGGGGTTGATTGCATATGTGTTTAATATCACCATCCCGATAACGTTGCTTGGTTTAATTGTATTGGTAGTTTCGATGTTCATCCTGATGATTGGCCGTTTTAGTTTTCTTGACAAGGTGATGAAATTCATCATGATGTTGCTGGCACTGTCTACTGTGATGGCCGTTTTTGCTGCGCTAGGAATCCACAAGGAGATTGCTCCTGATATGATTACACGTTTCACATGGTCGCGTCCTGCGGATATTATCTTCCTCATTGCTTTTGTGGGTTGGATGCCGGCCCCTATTGATGTTTCGGTTTGGTCTAGTTTGTGGAATCTGGCCAAGATGGAGGAGTTGGGCTACAAACCCAAATTGAAAAGCACTTTGGCGGAATTTCGCTTTGGATACATCGGAACCGCTTTGCTGGCACTGGGTTTTCTGGCCATGGGTGCTCTGGTGATGTATGGAACCGGTGAGCAATTGTCTTCCAATGTGACCACCTTTTCGGGTCAGATTATCTATATGTACACCACCAGTTTGGGCAGTTGGGCAAAATGGGTAGTAAGCATTGCGGCCATAACCACGATGATCAGTACCACCATTACAGTGCTTGATGCCTATCCACGTGTGCTTTCTACCATTTATACTAATTTCAGGACATCACTCAAACGACCTAAAATTAAGGAGAACACCTACTATTTTGCAGGTATCGTGGTCATGGTGGCAGGCGCCTTGATGGTTATTGCTTATGCAGCTAAATCCATGGAGGTTATGGTTACTCTGGCCACCACGCTTTCGTTTTTAACAGCTCCTTTGCTGGCGTGGCTCAACTACAGGGTGGTGACTGACAGTCATATGCCCTTGGAAGCACGACCGGGTTTGTTATTAAAAATACTTTCCTGGACGGGGATTTTCTTCTTCGCCGCTTTCTCAGTGGTGTATTTATACTGGACTTTCTTTTAGCAAGGGTTCGTTGTATGGCCCTGGAATAAATTCCAGGGATACAATGTCGGCCATCCCTACGGGATTGGTTTATTCTTCAAAAATGGGATACCCTTTTAATTTATCATCACCAATGACAACAATCACGTTCTGGATTGTGAAAAGTAACTACTGAGAAAAAAATCTTACTTAGCCTTTCAGTAAAAAATCATGATCATCATAAAGATCATAACAATCTGCTCCCCCGCATGGATCCGGAATAAATTCCGGGGATACAATATCGGCCATCCCTACGGGATTGGTATATTCTTCAAAAATGGGATACCCTTTTAATTTATCATCACCAATGATAACAATCATGTTCTGGATTGTGAAAAGTAACTACTGTGAAAAAAACCTTTCTTAACCTTTCGATAAAAAATCATGATCATCATAAAGATCATAACAATCTGCGTTCTATCATGCTTGATTAATGTTGAAATCAAGTGTATAAGCCGCATGATGCGATTTGGCCGCATCCTGTGATGCGTCATTTAAAAAGGGGAATGGAAAATCGCAGGAATCATTACATTTGCACAAAACGGTGGACGGTGAAAAAAATATTGCTTATCAGGTTTAGTTCAATTGGTGATATCGTGCTTACCACGCCCATCAGCAGGACATTAAAAAAGCAAACCGGTTGCGAGTTACATGTCCTGACAAAGAAGAAGTACAGTCAGCTTTTCTTTGGAAACCCATCTGTTTCGTACATTCATGCCTTT
>PCUL01000012.1 GCA_002771745.1 Bacteroidetes bacterium CG18_big_fil_WC_8_21_14_2_50_41_14 | reverse complement strand
GATTTTAGCCAGTTCAAACAATAAATCGTGTGCAATTTCCGTGGTCAGCGGCATCAGGTTTTCCATTTCCTTGTTGGCAAAGCCAAACATCATGCCCTGGTCACCGGCACCTTGTTCTTCTTCTTTTTGGCGGACAACACCCTGATTGATATCAGAGGATTGTTCGTGTAAAGCGGATAATACGGAACAGGAATCCGCATCAAATTGATATTCGGCTTTCACATAGCCAATCCGGCGGATCATTTCGCGGGCTACTTTTTGCAGATCCACGTAAGCCGTTGTTTTAACTTCACCGGCAATCATGGCCAGTCCTGTTGTTACCAATGTTTCGCAGGCTACTTTTGAATTGGGGTCCTGGCGCAACATTTCGTCCAGTACCGCATCTGATATCTGATCGGAAACCTTGTCGGGATGACCTTCAGATACCGATTCGGAGGTAAAATAATATGACATATCGTTATCGATTAAGATTAAACAAATTCGGGAAGGTCTGTGTGATTGGCTGGGTATTTTTGCTTTAGCATTTTTTTACCGTGGTTGCAATCAATCAAATCTTTCCACAAGCGTTTTTTAAACGTGGCGCAAAGATAGATAATTAATTGTTATGATAAGTGAAGTAAAGTTAAAAGTTAAAAGTTGAAAGTTTAAAGTTGAAAGTTATTGGGCAATTTCCATTTATCCCGATGCACTTGACTTTAGCTCACTTTCCTGCCTACCATGCCTCCATGCCTTCGGCAGGTAAATCGGCAGGAAATCCGGCAGGCTGGTAACTTTAGGCACTTTTAACTTTCAACTTTAGGCACTTCCCTAATCTTGCGTCAGCCGGTGGAAAACATCTTCCATCTTGCTCGAATCCTGGGCCAATGCCAGCACATTGTATCCGTTTTTTACTGCGAATTTGAAAATATTTTCACGTATATCTTTGCCTTTTTCACCCGTGATGAGCCAGGTATTGCCTTTCAGTTTTTCAATTTTTTTGGCTCCGGCGATGTCTTTAATATCAATACTTGCAAGTGTTTCCTTTAGCTCAAGCCGGTATACGAACGACTGTGTGGCATTTTTTGAAAGATTCGAAGGGGTGTCGTCGGCCACTATTTTCCCGTGATCGATAATGATGACCCGGTTACACAAGGCCTCCACTTCCTGCATGATGTGTGTACTCAGGATAATGGTTTTTATTTTTCCCAGATCGGCGATAATGCGCCTGATTTCCACCAACTGATTGGGATCGAGTCCGGAAGTAGGCTCATCCAGTATTAAAATTTCAGGATCGTGGATAAGTGCTTGTGCCAGTCCAACGCGTTGGCGATAGCCTTTTGAAAGTTCGCCTATTTTCTTGCGGCTTTCCTGTCCCAGTCCGGTCAGGCTGATCACATCGTCCACGGCCTTTTTAACATTCCCTTTCACAGGATAGCTGTTAAACACAAAGGTCAGGTATTCGCGCACATACATGTCAGGATACAGGGGATTAGTTTCGGGGAGGTAGCCAATGTGTTTCCTGATTTCGAGCGATTGCTCCTGTACATCGAGTCCGTTTACCCGGGCAGTGCCCGAACTTGGCGGGATCACGGTGGTGAGGATTTTCATCAGGGTGGATTTGCCTGCACCATTGGGCCCCAGCAATCCAACTACTTCTCCTTTATTAATCGATAAACTGACGTTGTCGAGTGCTTTTTGCTGACCGTAATATTTGGTGATTCCTTCTATTTTTACCGTTGACATGGGCGATTTGATAAAGTTTTTGCAAAAGTAGCAAAAGTCGTAAGGTGTTCAATTATTATTGGTTCGGAACATATTTGTAGTTTTTGTCG
>PCUL01000389.1 GCA_002771745.1 Bacteroidetes bacterium CG18_big_fil_WC_8_21_14_2_50_41_14 | reverse complement strand
TTTCCTTGCAGCAGGTTGCCAGGGTTTCTGTGAGCCTAATCTCTCCACCCTTCTTTATAAATCACTACATCCTGAACGGACATGAATTACGCTGCAAAGATAGAATTAATTTAAATAAGGAACCTGTCTGAGAAAATTAATAAGCCTTCTTGCACATTTAAAAAACGTTTCTCGTCCACTCCACTGTTAAATACCTGAACAGTATTGGCCTTTCAAAAGCCTTGGTCCAAAATGTGCTCAACAAGTTTTCATCACCAACCTATACCTTGCTATCGCTATTTATACAGGTGGTTTAGAGTTAACTATCCAAATAAAGTTTCTAATAATTTGTTTTTGATAAAAAGTAAATTGTAAATTTGGGGGTTCATCAAACCCAAACAGCCAATCGCTATGGCTTATGACCTTTAAATCAGGATATCATCATGTTTATATAATTGTTTGTACTCATTTAAATTTAAGTTAAAAGCTATGGAAGAAAAAACATTTTTTAATGAAGGTGGAGTAACAGTTACTAATTCAAGATTTGTTGTTCCAGGTCAAACTCACGCGATGAGCGGAATTACTTCAGTTTCGAAGTGGATTACCAAGCCCAGCATGAAATTGCCGATCATTTTAATTGTATTGGGCATTATCCCACTATTTTTTGGTAGTATTTTCTGGATTGTTGTTGGAATTGCATTGATTGCGGCAGGTGTTTATCTATTAATAAAAAACAAGCCTGTCTATTCTGTGAGGTTGTCCTCAGCAAGCGGAGAATCGAATGCCATCGATTCAAAAGATGAAGACTATATTGATAAGATCGTACAGGCAATTAACGATGCAATAGTTACCAGAGGTTAGCCTGTTCACCGTTTTTGAAGTTAAAAAAACGAAAAATTAAAAGGACGGATTAATGTGCTCAGCTCCTGAATCAGTAACAATCCGTCCTTTTTTGTTTGGCTTGTGGGACATTGCCAGTTTCTTTCTCGTCAGGCGGTTTGTAAGTTGACCAACTAAAAATATACCCTGCTACTGAACGATCTTTTTCATTTCGCTCCGGTACTTGGAAGCGCTTTTACCGGTAAACTCATTAAACAGCTTATTAAAATGCGAAAAGTTGTTGAACCCACATTCATAACAAATATCGGTAATACTCATTGAACTTTCTGATAACAGCTTGATGGCATGTACCACACGGTATTCGTTTACCGACTTGGTAAAGGTTTTACCGGTGGCTTTTTTAAAATAGCGACAAAAAGCGGGCACCGTCATACTCACTTCATAGGCAATCTCTTCCAGGGGTATGACGTGCTCAAAATGACTGTTAATATGTTTATAGATCACATCAATCTTGTGGCTGTCCTGAATGGAAGTTTCAAAAGCAAATCCATCCACATTCAACAAGGTGTAATCGTTAGACAATGCCAAATCTTGTAGAATCTCCAAAAACAAGATTACTTTCTTAAACCCTTCCATACTCAGCAATTTCTCAATTTTAGGATCCACCCTTCTCTTGGTTTCAGGTTTATATACCACCCCTTTCTTTGCTTTTTCAAATAAGGTTGTGATAGGTTTCATTTCGGGCATGCTTAAAAAAGTCTCTCCTAAAAAGTCGGGTTTGAACTGCACAATAGTTTCCGATCCCTTGGCCGTAAGCCGATCGCTGAAACCATGATGGGGTAAATTGGCTCCCAATAAAAGGAGCTGACTATTATTAAAATAGGATAGGTGATTGCCAATGTGAACTTTCCCCTGTCCTTTATTTACATAAACCAGTTCAAGTTCGGGATGAAAATGCCAAAACGCCTGATGCGTTGCAATTTGTTCCGAATGCTGCTTGACGAGTATTGAACTCCCAAAACTGGGATTAATCCGTTCAAGTGCAGGTTTTTTATTTAACATGTGGTAAAATTTAGTCACGTAAAAGTACAGTTAATATTTTTACTGAAATATAGCATTTTATCACTTTTATATACTATATTAACCCATCATCTAAACAGAGCCAAATAGTGTGTTAATTGAGTATATATATTGGCCAAATTTGATGTTTTCTATTGATGCCATCCGGTATACTTTTGCTCCTTCATTAATCACAATTAAAAAAATAGAAATCATGAAAAAATTAGTTAGCATAAGTTTTGTTCTCGTTGCCATGTTGGCTTCGATGGTAGGATACTCCAATGAGTATGTATTTATCACCAATAATCCTTCTGACAAAGTAACCGAATTAACCTTCGAAAAGGTAGAGAAGGGATCCACTCTAACACTAAAGGATAAGCAGGACGAAGTTCTTTACACTGAAACGATGGAACAAACAGGATCATATTCCAAAGGATTCGACTTGACCATTCTTCCCGACGGAGTTTACTATTTTGAATTGGACACCAGAGAAGCCATCAAAGTATTGCCTGTTCAAGTGATGGGCACAACCGTCAAATTTGTTAAAGAAGGTGAGCGTAATATTTCAAAACCGAAAGTAATGGTAAGAGATGCAGTGGTTTACCTCTCAAAAGAATCCATGGATCACAAATCTGTAAAAATTGAGGTGTATTACGAAGGTCAGGATCTGGCTTACAGCGAGAGAATCAAAAAAGGACAAAAAGTGAACCGTGTTTATGATTTTTCGAGCAGTAGAAAAGGGAACTACGTCATCGTGATGCGTTCAGAAGGCAGAACCTTTACAAACAAAGTGTTGATTTAAACCTTAACTAAATCAACAATTGGTTTATTGATTGGTAAATGTTGATGTTGCAAGCCGTAGAGAAGGCCCGGGTAAATTTCCGGGTTTACTCTGCGGCTTGCTCTTTTTTATAGAGGATCGTTGTACGAAATAAATATTTTTCCCAGAGCTGTTAGCCTGTTGTTCCGACTCATTCCTATATTTGTAATCTGTTGGGTTTCTAACAAATATTTTAGAATTTTATCAAGAATACCTATGATAACCAATCAAATGAAAAATATTAAATCAGAAAATCAAATCATTCTCCTTTATTTGTTCATTTTACTGATGAGTGGTTGTCAGCATGTAACAAGCCCTAACGAGAGTGGAAAATCCGAAAATCATTTTTTTGTGGGAACCTACACCGACTCTACAAGCTTGGGTATTTATGCCGGAACGCTCAAGGGTGATTCGATTTTCCCATTGAAGTTGACAGCCCAAACCGTTAATCCTTCTTATCTGGCTTTAAGCCCCGACAAGCACCATCTGTTGGCCGTGAATGAAATCAACCAAAATGGTAGTGGAACCATTGAATCATACAAAGTGTTGGGCGACAGCCTGTTGTTTGTTGCTCGCAGTACAACAGGAGGAGCTCACCCTTGCTTTGTTTCGGTGAATCGGGATGGATATGTAATGGCGGCCAATTACACCGGTGGAAATGTGGGATTATTAAAAATCGATCAAGCCGGCACCTTGTCACCACTTCTCGATATACAACAACATATTGGCCATGGAGTTACGCCTCGACAAGAGGCTCCTCACGCCCATTCGGCCTGGTTTGTTCCGAATGAAAATGAGGTTATTTCTGTGGATTTGGGTACAGATGAACTGCTGTTTTCTTCCATTGATACGGTTACACAAAAATTTACTTCTCCTGATCCTAGAAAATATCATATGAAATCAGGTGATGGTCCGCGTCATTTGGCCTTTCACCCAACCCATAGTTGGATCTATGTGATCAACGAACTCAGCTGTACAGTAACACAACTGCAAAAAATAAATCAAAACACCTACCAAAAGGTAAGGTCGGTTTCTACCTTGCCGGATGGATATCAAAAACCCAATACCTGTGCCGACATCCACATTTCTGCTAATGGAAAGTTTTTGTATGCCTCCAATCGTGGTCATAACAGCATCGCCATTTATCAAATAGACGATCTTGACGGATCACTGACGTTGTTGGACATTCAATCCACTCGGGGTGATGGACCACGAAATTTTGCCTTAACTCGCGATGGAAGTCAATTATTGGTGGCAAACCAACATTCCGACAACCTGGTTTTGTTCCATCGCAATCAAGAAACAGGATTGTTAACCTTTGTTTCGGAGGTAAAGGCTCCCAATCCGGTTTGCATTTTGTTTTTGTAAAAAGCCTGCTTTTTTTGATGAACATTCCTCCTCTTCTACTGTTCTAGATCCATCCGAATACAACCGAAGATCAATTTCGCATATGCTAAACCTGGCGTAAGCTAAACAGTTACCTAAACCATCAATAATAAATTTCCGATTTGACTGAGAGATAAATTCTTGATAAGAATAAACCCGTTTATTGGATGATGTCATAGTAAGCACAATTGTTCATGTGTCGACCCAAACGGACTCCGTTAGTTTATTACGAGTTTTGAAACCCAGGTTTGCGAATCATTAGAAATACGAACAAAATAAAGTCCTCTTGGAAGGGTTGAAATATTGATTTGCAACTGATTATTTAGTTGACTCTTTCGAACAACATGACCTATCAAATCCAACATTTCTAATCGGTAACTCCCATAAGCTTTATTCTGCACTTCCAGAAATTCGTGTGCCGGATTTGGGAAAATGGAGAAGTGTGAATCGAAGCTAGTATTATCGCCTATTCCAACTCCGGAACAATCGTGTGCTCCATCAAACAGTGTTTGCAACGAATCGATGGGTTCAATTCCAACACCATCTGTAGTTCTAACTGAGAGTAGAAAGGAGGGATTACCAAAGAGATCGGTGGGTTGAGCTACTTTAATAAAAGAGAAAGTATCCTGTGCCTGCATGCTAAACGCCAGTAAACTGCTTATTATCAATATGGTTTGAAGTTTTTTAATCATGGTAAAAAAATTTAATGGTATATGTTTAAACTTAATATCACTCCCATACATAAGGACAATGTGTAAATACTAACAGGTTTCTGTTGATTTGGATGGTACGGGAAAAAACGTAGAATAAATTATGCATAGGGATTGAAAAGATTTGATCTCTCTCTTGGTGACATACACAAATGCGATCGAAGATGGCCATAATGATTTCAGAAACCCGACTATTTTATTATATGAGTTTCTCCCATTCATCACCCAAATACTACAGTTGGGTAAGCTTAATTTTTCAATAAGAGATCAGCAGTTTATTTTCGCCATTAATATTCAACAAAGAAGATTAAGTTTCGAGAAACGTGAGTATCCAATACAAAAACTACGCATGCATTTGATTTTTATCTGTCAGAATAAATAAATATTTTAGCCAAATCTAGTAGTATAATTATGAAGCATTTAAAAAACCTGGTGATTGTTTTGGCCGTAAGCATCACCATTACCTTTATCTTTTCCGCGTCCATGGGTGGTGATAATTTCAGTATTAAAGAATTTTTTTTAAATGTGATCTATGGGATTGTCATTGGAGGTTCCATTAGTTTGTCAGGCTTCTTGTCGCATTTTATTATAAACCGGCTGAATGTGGAATCGAATCCACTCCGAACCTATATCATCTTGCTGACAGCGGTTTTTATGTACATTACCATCGATGTTTTTATCGTAAATGGGCTATGGTACAGGTTTGTGTATCATATTCCGTTTGAAAGAATCTTTCTGTCGACTAGCATCATAATTACCTCCATCATTACCATTTTTATTGGGTTAATCATCTTTTTCATTATCCTGTCAAAGATTTACATGCAGAAGTTTATTACTGCCCAAAGGGAAACCCAGCAAGCCATTAAAGAAGCCGAACTGGCCAAGTTTGAAACCCTGAAAGCGCAAATCAATCCACATTTTCTATTCAATAGTTTAAATGCCCTCAGTACCCTCATTCACATCGACACCAACAAGGCCGATGAGTTTGTGTCGAAACTGTCGGGGATATACCGCTATGTGCTCAACCACCAGGATGCCGATATGGTTGCCGTGGAGAAAGAGCTTGCTTTTGCAGAAGATTTTGCCGATTTGCAGGCCATCAGGTTTAACCAAAATTTTACGCTGACCATCCAAAAGTTCGAGGGCAGTGAAAACACCATGATTATCCCGCTTTCACTGCAATTGCTCCTTGAAAACGTGTTTAAACACAACATCATTTCTCAAAATAAAAAAGTTCATATTTCCATTTCGTTTGAAGATAAATACTTGGTTGTAAGCAACAATAAAACCATGACCAAGGAAGTGAAGACCTCACATGCCGTTGGGTTGTCGAACATCATGAATCGGTATGCCGTGGTCAGCGACCAACAGTGTGTTGTGGAAGACACAAACGATTATTTCACCGTAAAAATACCCTTGGTACATGTTGACTAACAGGCTGATCGATCGGGTTAGGAAGCAAGTGTTTTTTACCCCTGGAAGTCATTTATTATTCACAAAAAAAATGCACAACGATGAAAATTCTGATTGTTGAAGACGAATCTCTGGCCGTTAGCCGGTTGCAATGGCTGTTGGATAAAATTCAGGCCGACTACGAGCTGGTTGGCGTGGCTCATTCCATCAGGGAAGCATTGGTGCTTATTGAGAAAAATAAAATTGATTTGGGGTTTTTCGACATTCAAATTGAAGATGGGCTGAGCTTATCCATATTTGAACAAACGAATGTAGGTTTTCCGGTTATTTTTACCACTGCTTTTAACGATTATGCTGTAAAAGCTTTTAAACTGAATAGTATAGATTATTTGTTAAAGCCCATCTCTGAGCCAGAATTAAAACACGCTTTAAATAAGTTTAATACCCTATGGAATAATCCTAATAGTTTGATATCCAATAGCCTTATTGACGAAATGAGACAAATCCTCATGGGTAAGTATAAAGAACGTTTTGCCGTACGAACCGGAACAAAAACAGAAATTATCCAGTCAGACAACATTTGCTTTTTCTATAGCTTAAACAAAGGAAGTTTTGTTAAGACAAGTCAAGATAAAAATTATCTGCTCGATGGATCGCTTGATCATATTTTTCCACTTCTTAATCCACGGCGTTTTTTTAAGATTAGTCGCAGGCACATTGTCAATTTAGATGCCATCCAGGACATCCAAGCCTATTCAGCCACCCGACTGAAAGTGAACATGAAAGTCAAAACAGATGAAGAGCTTATTGTAAGTCGTGAAAAAGTAAGTGCTTTTAAAAAGTGGATAGAGAGTAGTTAATCTGCGGGGACCCTTTTTACGGCAAAGTTACGCCATGTAAGGCGCAATGTCGCACTATGTTTTTTTCCTTTATCTGGCCAACAGCAATTTGCGGTGGATGGAATACCCATCACTAAAGTTAATTTCCATATAGTAGAGTCCGGCTTTTATATTGGTAAGATGAAGACTAACATGTTTTACTCCTGGAGTTAAGCCCCTGGAAGTACTTTGGATATGGTTTCCGTTTGATTTAAAAAGGGTGATGTTCAGTAGTTGGTTCTGCGTTAGATCTATATCAAAATGGACTTCTTCTGAAGCCGGATTGGGATAAAGATTGCTCATTAGGTTGACATATGGAGGGAAAATTTCATCAATTCCAATGACAATCTCAGCTTCTTTTACAATAACTTGAATGTTGTTAATGCTGGAGGTGTTTTCGTTTAATTCATAGCCCATCGGATCCATTTTCTTTCCAACTATCTCAACCAAGATTTGATACGTTCCCCATCCCAGGTTTTTAAATTTGAAATTGCCCAGATTATCCGTGTATTCATATAAAACACACTGGCTTGAAGCATCCAGTAAAAGAACCAATGCTCCCTGAAAAGGTATCGTCGTGCTGGTAACACTTTCGTGATTTACTGTTCCACCGATTATTCCCAAACCACTATTCAATTCACCCAAGGGGATCATGTTGATATCCAAATTGTACATGTTTTGAGTTAACATCACAGTGGTGGCATTTTCCCAATGCAGGGCTTGGCCAAAATAGGTGGGTGCATAGGTTTGAGCAAAGGTGGAAAATTCTTTTGCTATTGCCTGGACAAAATAGTGGTTGGCGTAAAAAGGAAAGAAGAAATAGTAACCAAGGGTATCATTTATGGTTTCACGGTATTGATCGCCCATTTCACCATTTTCAACAATAGTTGCTTCCACATAACCCAGATTCATTTTGTTAGTCCCTGCAAAAACATTACCACCCAAAGTCAGCATTGGAGTCGACACAACCATCACAAGTGTTCCATCCGGGGTTGATTCACAATAAGGGGTCCCTGCCTCATCCATATAGGCAGTTACCATATAACTGTAAGTACCTGGATTTAAGTTGGCATCCAGATATACTGTGTCTGTAATTGGGGTAGTATTTACCTGTATATTATTCCTGTAGAGATAATAACCATCAACTTGGTCGGCATGCAGACTGGGGGTTTCTTTGATTTGTATTTCATTATCTACCTTATTTCTTATTGTGTTAAAGTCGCCAATCACATCCATCTCTAACCACCTTAATCAGTTTTTCCGGTATTAGTCGGCGCATCCAAAAGGGGTGTTTAATTGTGTTTGCCTACCTCCATGCCTACGGCAGGGAAACTTGCAGGGAAGCTCGTTACCACTACGATCAATGTGGAAGAGGTCTTTCAGGTAATTG
>PCUL01000098.1:1996-2385 GCA_002771745.1 Bacteroidetes bacterium CG18_big_fil_WC_8_21_14_2_50_41_14 | reverse complement strand
TTCGGAAAATAGCGATGCATGATTCAAGGACTTTGGGGTTGCCCCATGGGGCAACCCCAAAGTCCTTGGCAAAGATCAAAAAATGGTGTTAATTCGGTTGGTTTTAATAATCCAACCCTTATGACAAATAAAGACTTAAATCATTGGATCATGTATCACGAGATTAACAGATTGTCCAGACTTGGTTTTAGCGTGGCAAAAATTGCCCACCACCTGGTCATGGACGCCCGTACGGTTGCCAAATACCTGACCATGTCAGAACAGGAATATGAGGCCTATCGAATCGACTCCGGGAATAGGAGCAAGATATTATCTGACTACGAACCCTTTGTCAGGAAAAAACTAACGGAGTTCCATGACACTTCAACAGCCCAGATACACGACTGGCT
>PCUL01000098.1:0-1966 GCA_002771745.1 Bacteroidetes bacterium CG18_big_fil_WC_8_21_14_2_50_41_14 | reverse complement strand
GCACAGGTGGACTTTGGCGAGTACAACATGCGCAGCCTGGACAGTATACGAAAGAAGGTCAAATTCTTTGTCATGGTCTTGTCCAGAAGCCGGATGAAATATATCTGGTTTCAATTGAACTCCTTTACGGCACAGACCGTTTGCCAGGCACATGAAAATGCTTTTGCTTTCTTTGGCGGCATCCCCAACACCCTTGTTTACGACCAGGACAGGACCATGGTAGTGGATGAAAACATCGGTGATATCATCCTGACAACAGCCTTTAAACAGTATGCCAACTCCAGAAGTTTTGCCTTGCATTTTTGCAGAAAAGCCGATCCCGAGAGTAAGGGAAAGGTTGAAAATGTTGTTCAATACGTAAAGAAAAACTTCCTTTACAACCGCCCTTACTCAGACCTGGAAACACTCAACCAACAAGCCTTGGCCTGGTTGGCAAGGACAGCCAATTTCCTGCCACACAATTATACCAAGAAATCCCCTGAGAGTGAGTTTAGCATCGAAAAACCGTTTCTTAACCATTACATCCCCATAACAGTCAATAGCATGGAAAAAAATATGTACTTCGTTAAAAAGACCAATACCATTAGCTTTAGAAGCAATTTTTATACCCTGCCCATGGGAACTTACACAGGAGCAGGCACCCAGGTTGAAGTAAAAGAAAATGAGAACATGCTTGAGCTGTACCACCCGGATGGCAGCCTAATCTGTACACACCCCATTTCAATGCAAAAAGGGCAAACCATCTCCAATACCAATCACCGTCGCGACACCTCCATAAGCCTGAATGAAATGATTGTGCAGGCTTCCAATGGCTTTACAGACAAGGAACTGGGGTTGACCTATATCTGGCAAATAAAGTCTAAATATCCCCGCTACACACGCGACCATTTACAGGTCATGCTAAAGGCACTTCAAGAAGCCGATCAGGTGGCGGTGGATAAAACATTGGAGTTCTGTATTAAAAACGAGCTCTATAATGCACATGAGTTTGAACAGGTGCTTTTTGTGCAATTATCTCAGACCGACACTCCGTTTAATCATCAGAACATCAAACTTTTGAATAAGGATAACCAGCAGAAGGCCCTTCAATCCCCACAGGCCAGCAGCATGCTTGACTATGAACACATTATAAACCAATAATTAATCCATATCAAATGACAAAAACAGAATTGATCAAAGACCAGTGCAAACAGCTACATTTGTCCGCCTGGCATGAGTCGTTGGATGATATCTTGTCGGATGCCCAATCCAGGCAGGTAAGTTATCTGGATCTCATTAAAACCCTTATGGACAAAGAAATCACGCTCCGACAGCAAAAGGATGTGCAAAAACGCACCCAGGCAGCACGCCTGCCCTTATGCTACAATCTTGACTTGTATGACTTTAGTGTTAGCAATGGGTTGCAGAAGCAACAGCTTAACCAGTTGCGCGAACTCAACTGGTTAGAGCAAAACTTTAACCTCATCCTGATGGGGCCTTCTGGAACCGGAAAAACTTTTATCGCGGCAGGGCTTTGCTTCGATGCGGTACAAAAAGGTTTCAGGGCCTATTTTAAGACCATGGAAAACCTGGTTAAAGTACTCAAATTAAAAGAGGTGACAAGGTCGGCAGCCGCTGAATACAAACGCATTCTAAAATCACATCTGCTTGTTATTGATGATATTATGATGTTCCCGGTGACCCAGCAAGACGCTGTCGCTTTTTTTAATCTTATCAATGAGCTCCACAACAGCACTTCATTAATAATTACCACTAATAAATCACCCGCCGAATGGGCTGATGTGCTTAAAGACAGTGTGTTGACAACTGCACTGTTGGACAGAATACTCTATCGTTGTGAAATTATTAAACTCACTGGAAAAAGTTATAGAATGCAAAATAGAAAAAATATTTTTAAAGAAAATTAACCTACTTTTGACATAGAATCATGCATCGCTATTTTCCGATTTTGATACATTCCTATTTG
>PCUL01000083.1:253-8748 GCA_002771745.1 Bacteroidetes bacterium CG18_big_fil_WC_8_21_14_2_50_41_14 | reverse complement strand
CTGAGCAATCCCCACACTTACAAACCCAAGTGCGATTGCAAAAAGTAAAATTTTCTTCATGTTTCAATCATTTAAATTAACAATAGTTTAAAAATAATTTTTATTTTAGGGGACAAACTTAATAATAATTATTCATATGTAGTATGAAAATTTATTTTACTTTTAAATAAGAAAATTCTAAACACCTCAAAATGTGCATAATTTCAAAAGACTATTTTACATCAGTTTTTTACTATAAGCACAAAAAAAGGGAGCCCATCTAAAACAGACAGCCTCCCGGATATTTTAAAATTTCTACCTATTCAACAACCATTTTTCTGGTTACCTTGCTTTCACCAGCAGTAACGGTATAAAAATAAATCCCACTTGCCAGGTTCGAGGCATCGATTGAGATGTTGTGAGATCCAGCGGTTTTAAATCCAAATTCATTAACAACCACTTTTTGACCTGTCAGGGTGTAAACTTCAAGGTTTACATTAGAGGCCTTATTGATCGTGATATTAACATACGTTTTGCCGTTAAATGGATTGGGATAATTTTGCGAAATTTCGATTGATTGTTCTGAAGATTCTGTCACATCAACAGGTAACGGGCTAACTGCCAAATAGACCATATTATTCAACACAGGATCGTGGGTTGGTGGATCGGGTTGATTACTATTTCCGGGCATGTTATCAGATTGATAAATAATATGAAATTTATTGTTTGTTACGGTAGGCGAAGCACTTGGATATGAGCATTCACTAAAAATATGAAAAACATCGGAGGTATAGTCGGTAAACGCGCTAAACTTTCCATCCCCTTCAGTAAAACTACCCCAAATATGACGGAAATTGTACTCACTATTATCAAAACCAACAGAAACTGCGGAATAGAAAATCTGAACTATTTTAGTCCCGAAGTCGTCACGAGTAATAACAATTTGTGGCATACCAGTTAATGAAGTATAATAAGGAGCAATACCAACCAAAGTATCAGAACCATGTTCAAGAGTATAGGCAGCCAGGTTTCCATTTTGATATAAATTCATGGTTGTCCAGTTATCCGGAATAATGTCAGCCTGAATCATAGCAGAATCCAACGCAGGCATGGTCTCGTTCCAATATACCAAACCATCAGTATAAGGATAGTAATAGGGTCCTCCTCCATCATCATCTGAATGTATTTGACGTCCAAAAGCAACATGTACAAGTCCTTCATCATCAATAGCACAAGCGTTGAAACCATCACCGCCACCAAAAGCAGGTATGAGGTCTCCATTAACAAAGAACGGATCAAAACTTGCAAAGGCTACAATGCGTTCCCAATTGTCACCGTTGTCAATCGACTTCATAACAATTCCATCTTTAATTCCTCCGAAAGTAAAAAAAGCAATGGTATTCCCAACGGGTTCCGCCCAGGCATAATCATCGGCACTCCATCCATTGGTATAATCAGAGCTAATGCCGTCAAGTACAACATTTTCAGGATCCCAGGTAAGGCCACCGTCAGTTGAACGTGAATACAATAATGCACCGTCCAGTCCTTGATATATTCCCCCACCATTTGCAACATCTGCAATAGCGGCAATAACGTGAATAATTTCATGATTTTCACCAGAAGTTACCATTCTTGGCCAGAGAATGTCCTCAAAACCTGCGGGACCTACCAAACTAAAATAGCTCCATTCTCCTTCGCCTTTATTTTCGCGCCAGCTGAAAATTAACCCTGCTGCTCCTCCGGAATGAGTACAAACAATTTCCCCATTAATTCCATAAGGTGCATAGCTTGGCCAACCAGTGCGTACCTCCTCAATTCTTTCAGTTGGATAGGCACCCCAGCTACTTCCATCAAAATAGTTGTAGCCTGTCCCACGATCAGCATAAGCTGTTGGATTCATGCCTCTGGTCCATACTGTTCCAATAGTACCATCTTCAAAAGCGTAAATATGCCGTGGAACAGATGAATTCGATTGTAAATCGTACCATGTTTCACCCACAACAACATCCTGAGCTCTTGAAACTGGTGTATTAGGGCTTATTTCGTTGCTATATGTAAATACCTGTTCAGCAATCTTTGCTTTATTGTCGACCAGTTTAACATCTTTGTACCAGGCCTTTGGTTTATACTGACTTACCTGAGCCAGTCCAACACCAACAAATCCAATTGCAAGTGCAAAAAGTAAAATTTTTTTCATTATTCAATCATTTAATTTATCAATAGGATTACATAATATTTCAATTGTGGCAAATTTAATAGTTTTTTAAATTGAAATGATCCCGCAAATGTACTTTGTTTAATAATAATTCCACCTGTTTGCTCATCATTTTTTATACTCATAAAACTAATTTGCATTCGATATGTAATTCAATATTCAATATTTAATTATTTTTTCATAAAAGCGATTAAAAAGTAATTTGAACTTTGTTTTTTTTATATTTGCTATTCGATTAAAAGCAACCAAAAACTGCAATTTTTAATATGACAAGTAACTTTAACTTTTCAATATGCTATTCCTTTTTGAACTGAAACACTGGTTCGGCTAAGTATGGCTATTTATATATTATAAAGTATAAATAGCCTGATCATGAAATATTTAAAAAAATATTATTATGAACAAATTAGTAAGTAAAAGATTAGTGCTGATAATCCCTGTAGTCCTGATTTCATTTTATATTGTGTCTTGTATGTCCCTTAAAAAGGAGGAGGATCCAATATTAAAAGCAAATGATACAACAATAAAATCAGGTGAAGGATTTATTGAACCTTCAGAGCCTTGTGTGCCTACGGTTAGTTACAACAGGCATGTAACACTTCAATATAATGCAAGTAGTAACACGTATTATATTGACTATGTACCAAGTATTGGCGGTGATTGCGAAATGGAAATTGGTTGTGATTATATTGATTTAGTAAACGATCCTGAAAAGCCAGATGCATTCGATTGCTTTCGACCAGTTGGCGAATACCCCTTTTCAGCTGAAGTAATAGACTGTAACTACATTAAAGTTATTTCTTTTGCACCCAACCCATTGGCTCATCCTGTGCATACGATTGATTTCCGAGTAAGAAGGGTTGAAGGAACCCAAGAGTATATTTCTAATTGGGGAATGATTACACTTCATATAGAAAATCTATTTTATCCACCTGTTTACCAAACAATCCCTAATTGTTGGATATCAAATTAAATCCCCAATAACAAATAAACAATTTATTGAATAATTCGAAAAAAAGCCTCCTTGATCAAACAGAGGCTTTTTTTCATTAAGATATAACATTACTTTATTTGAGCAACACTTTTCCCATTTTTAAAATGCTCTACACCCAGATCCAGAAACTCAGCAAATGCATCTATATCAAGGTCATAAGCCCTTGGCTGCGCCAACACCTGCCCATTATGACCAAGCAAAACATAATATGGTTGCGCGTTAACGCCAAATTTTGTTTTCTGGAAGTCGAAGTTTACTGCACCAAGCGTCTTCTTCAGTTTGCCATCATAATCGGAAGTATACCATTCCGATTCGGGCAATACAATTTTTTTGTCGTCCACATACATGGCCAGCACGATGTAGTTCTCGCGAAGGCGTTTTAATACTTTCGGATCGGACCACACGTTGGATTCCATTTCGCGGCAGTTTACACAGCCATGCCCTGTAAAGTCGATAAACAGGGGTTTGTTTTGCTCTTTGGCACAGGCCAGGGCCTGTTCGAAGTCAAAATATCCTTCCAGTCCAAGGGGAAGTCGCAAAGTCTCACTGTATTTGGGTTTTTCGCAAATCTCCACAGGTTGATTGCTCTCTCCCGAAACCGAGTAGAGTTTTACATTCTCACGGATGACTCCGTTTAAATCAAAATCGTGGGTTGTCATGGGTGGCGTCCAACCCGAAAGGGCTTTTAACGGTGCGCCAAACATTCCCGGAATCAAATATACCACAAAACTGAAGGTGATAATGGCCAATATCATACGAGGCACACCCAGGTATTTCACTTCGCTGTCGTGAGCGAATTTGATCTTTCCCAACAGATACAATCCCATGATAGTAAAAATGGCGATCCAAAGGGCCAGGTACACTTCGCGGTCGAGAATTTGCCAGTGATAAGTTTGGTCGGCCACGCTCAGGAACTTTAATCCCAGGGCCAGTTCGATGAAACCAATAACCACCTTCACGGCGTTCAACCATCCTCCTGATTTTGGGAGATTGTCGAGGGCTGCCGGAAAAATGGCAAAAATGGTGAATGGTATGGCAAAGGCCAACGAAAACCCAAGCATCCCGACAATGGGCAGGATGACTTCACCCTGAGTGGAAAGGGCTAAAATAAATCCGGCGATGGGAGCGGTACAGGAAAACGAAACCAGCACCAGGGTAAAAGCCATAAAAAAAGCACCCAGGTAACCCCCTTTGTCTGCTTGTTTATCAGAACTGTTTACCATCCAGGAAGGCAAAACAATTTCGAACATCCCGAAGAAGGAGGCCGCGAAAACCGTGAACAGTAAAAAGAAGAAAATATTGGGCAACCAATGAGTACTCAACCAATTGGTGAACGATTCACCAAGCGTAACGGCCACAATTGTTCCGGCAAAAACGTAGATCAACACGATGGAGAGGCCGTACACTATGGCCTTTGTGATGGATTTGGACTTATTTTCACTACCATGCATAAAATAGGAAACCGTGAGGGGAATCATAGGATAGATGCAAGGAGTGAGCAGGGCAATAAAGCCGCCGCCAAGTGCTACGAAGAAAAACGCCCACAACGACATGGTCTTGTATTTTTCCATGTCCCCACCGGACGCGGAAATTGTTTCCTGGTCCGGGTCGTTGGATTTCACAGCCGTTGCCTGGGCTGCACCTTCGGGATTCAGCACAAAACTAAACTCCACATCTTCGGGTGGAAGACATTTGGTGTCGTCGCAGCACATGTAGTTTAAATATCCTGAAACGGTAACCTGACCGTTACCAATGGTTGTTACCCTTTGCTTAAACACCGCTTCTTCGGCGAAAAATTTAAGTACCATCTCAAAATTGGGGTCGTATTCCTCAATCACCGTACTTTTTTCCGTAACCGGTCCCTGCAAGGTAAAATCCTCGTTTTGATTAAAACTAAACGTGGTGGCAGGTGGCGACATGGGAATATCTTGTGAATACAGATGCCAGTGCATATCAATGGTAGCCTTAAACACCAGGTCATATTCAGTTTCGCTCACCTTTTCTGAAGAGAAACTCCATTTTACAGGATCCAATATTTGAGCCTGTAAGTGCGAAAAAAGCGAAAATAACAGCAATAAACTTATTAATCGTCCCTTCATTTTAATCTTAATTTATAATGAATAGTTAGTTTGCAAAAATAGCATCATTTATCTTAGTCACTTGCTCAGATATGCATCCTTTGACAACCTTTAACAAAATAATGTTGCAGGAAAGCGAAGAAATTGATAGATGATAACCAACAATTGGATTGGTTTGACGACCTGAACAGGGTCTGATGATCTGGTTCTTTCAATCTGTGGCTTATGTTACCTTTTTACAACAGACAGGTTATTGATAAATATCGAATATTGAGTCTGCTACTAAAAAAACATATACTGAAAAAACTTTTATAAAGTCAACTTACTGATAACAAAATAGATTAAAGAATAATCAGACTACAAAAAGAGGATTCACTCAAGCCGTAAGGCTTTTACTTTTCTGCTTAGATCAGAAAAGTAAACAAACCCCGACAAAAGTACGGGGCAAGTCAAAACCAATGCGTCTGCCCGCCCTGCCTCCTGTCAAGAATTGCTATCAAGGTAGTGTATGCTTTCGCATACAAACGCAAAGGACCCTTGATGCACTTCTAAACAGGAGGCATTCACCCTCGTCTGCCCGCGGTTTTGACAGGCTTGCCCGCGACAACTAAATAAGACTTGAAGTTAAGTAATGAGGTTTCACCCAACTTTTTAGTTTAGTCCACTTTGTATATTTTTTAGTTTTCAGCATATATCACTTTAGGAATCTGAGAAAATACATTGAAAATCATTGAACAAATCAATATCGGAGAGAACACATATAACATATCGAACATTGAGAATAATAAAATCAACTATTTCTTACTCTGAGCACCTTAAGCGTTTTCTCTGTTACTGAGGAATGATTACCAGCACGATGCCCCACCACCCAAATAATCTCGTCGCCGGAAACCAAAACAAAAACATGCTCTTTTTCTACCACACTTATCTTTTGGTCAATCAAAAAATCACTCACCAGCTTCGACCCTTTCATGCCAAATGGCACAAACCGATCGCCTTGTTGCCATGGGCGCAGCAACAAAGGAAAATGCAATTTGTCACGATCGAACAGTGCCATGTTGTTTGAGACTTTTATGGTCAGCTGGGGGGAGTTTTCTATTTCTTCCAAGTGGAGGTGCACAGGAAATTGGACTTCCGTTTGATCAATATCAATCCAATTGGTTTGTGCCACCTGATTTTGAGCAAGAGGCACAATAATTATTTCCGATCGATCGACCACCATCCTGTGGGAGCGTGACCCGAACAATTTACCGCTCTCGGAATTGAGAACAGCCTCCGTAGCCGCCTGAAGCACTTCAGAATTAAAACCAAATTCGCTCAGCAGGTAATAGAGCCAGGTATGAAGCGGATGCAGTTTTTTTAATTCACTTACTTGGATGTGGTTCTCCTCCCCTTTTAACTCGAAAAGCGATTGTTTTTTTTCTGCAACCACCTGCTGAATGAGCTCCGCATCATCCTTCAGAAGATTCATGCCTGAGGCAAGGGCATCAGAAAATCCGGGTAAGTTCTCCTCCAAAGGCGGAACCAACTGGTGGCGAATTTTATTGCGCAGGTAAAGGTCCCCGTCATTGGAAGAATCGTTGCGAAAAGCAATCCCCTGATGCCGGGCATATTGTTCAATTTCACTGCGGCGGGCAAATAACAAAGGCCGGATGAATTTATTTCGTGCCAGGGGCATCCCTCCAAGGCCTTTCAATCCGGACCTTCGCATCAGGTTGATGAAAAATGTTTCCACCTGATCGTTGAGGTGGTGACCCAGTACTACCCGTGTATATCCATTCTCCTGACAGAGTTCATCAAAATACGCATAACGAAGATCGCGGGCAGCTACCTGGGTTGACAAGTGATGTTCGTAGGCAAAGGCTTTTGTGTCAACAAGTTTCACATGAACCGGAACATTCAATTGATGGGCCAGGTTCCGAACAAAATGCTCATCTCCATCCGATTCATCACCTCTTAATTGAAAATTCACATGAGCAAAGGAAAAGGAAAATCCCAGTTTGTGAAACAAGTGGGCCATCACCACCGAATCGGCTCCACCGCTCACGGCCAAAAGAATTTTGTCGTTGAACGAAACGAGCTTGTTCTTCGTAATAAAAGTTTTAAACTGTTGAAAGAATTCGGTGTCCACTTTTATAGGGTAAATGATTACTGCGTGTTTTTTACAAATTTCTTTCCGGCCTCCATCAAATCCACCATTTGAAAGCTCAAGTCGGTGAATAAAATGGCAGCATGGGCATTGCGTTCGATGTGAAAGATGGCCTGGTTGATTATCCCGACTATTTTTATCTGATTGGCCTTGTTAATGTATGGAGCGAACTTTTGTGCAAAGGACAACTCCTCTCCGGTACTCTTTACCAATTGTGCATTGCCATGATTGATGGATAAACTGTTGTGAACACTTTCGAGGGCAAACTTCAGGAAACTCTTTTGTGGTTCTCGTCCCAGTTTAGACATTTCCTGGTTGAACTGGTGAAGCGGCACGAAATTCCCCGGTTTATAACACAACCGGAGCCATTGACTCAGCAGGATGAAATTTGATTGTGATTCATCAACATTGTTTAATATTTCGAGTGCCGCGTTCAGATTTCCATTGGCCTGTCTGGTAACCAATTGAGCAGTAGAGGCATCTGAATAGTTATCCTGCAGCCATTGAAAAATGTCCGGGTCGTTTATCTTGGGCACTTTCACCAGTTGAGCACGCGAACGAACCGTAGGCAATAACAATTCGAAACGCTCGGCCACCAGCAAAATCAATGTATTATCAGGCGGTTCTTCCAGGGTTTTCAGCAGTTTATTGGATGCCGATTCATGGAGTTTCTCCACCATCCAAACAACAATTACTTTGTACTTCGCTTCATAAGCCTTCAGAGCCATCTTGCTAATGATGTCGGCTGCATCGCGTACATAAATGGTTCCCTGTTTGTTTCCAACCCCCAAAAAATCATACCAACTATTTTGGGTGGCATAACCCTGGTTTTTCGACAGAAAGGTACGCCATTCGGTGAGCATCAACTCCGATTTGGGGTCTTTTTTTACTGCGTCGGTAGTGGTGGTGGGGAAGTAAAAATGCAAATCGGGATGGGCATATTTCTGAAACTTTTTACAGGACGGACATACGCCACAACTGTCGGTTTCGGTGGGTTGCTTGCAATTGACAAACTGAGCAAAAGCAATGGCCAGTGGCAATGCCCCGGAGCCTTCCGGTCCCAGAAAAAGCTGCGTATGA
>PCUL01000083.1:0-147 GCA_002771745.1 Bacteroidetes bacterium CG18_big_fil_WC_8_21_14_2_50_41_14 | reverse complement strand
CCAACGATCTGATTAAATTGCATAGCGTCCTTAGTAAGGTTTCAAAGATAGATAAAAGTTGGAAGTTGGACCCCGAATCCTGAACGCATTCGGGATCGGGGGAAGACCGAAGTGGGGTTGATATGCAGCGACAGGCATTGAATATCA
>PCUL01000413.1:822-2646 GCA_002771745.1 Bacteroidetes bacterium CG18_big_fil_WC_8_21_14_2_50_41_14 | reverse complement strand
CTTTCTCAGTCAGTTCTTTTATAAACTGTTCTTTTATTACCGACGAGAACTACTGGCTAATTGGAGAGCCACTTGCAGCAAATCCATTCGCTTTTGTAAAGTTGACCAGTCATAGAGGAGTCCAATTCACCAACTGCACTTTCCAAAACGAAGCCCCCTGGTTATTTGAAACACAAAGCCGTGGAACGGGTATCCTAAGTACAAACGGCGGTTTCTCTGTAACCGATGGTTCTAGTTTCACCGATTTATACTACGGTATCTACGCTATGGATGTGCTAGCACAAAACACCTTTTATGTGCACGATGCCACCTTTACCAATTATCGCGGGGTGTATATGAGCTCATGCTATAACAACCAAATTGATGGCAGTACTTTTGTGGTTCCGGTGAGCATTACTGGTGAAAATATGCAGGCCTACGGATTGTACATGGAGCATTCTACAGGCTATGCCATCGAGGACAACACATTTACCAGTGCCGAAAGTACTCCAACGGGAATTGGAGTATATGTCAATAATTCTGGTATTGATGATAATGAGATTTATAGCAATGATTTCATTAATCTGCAATATAGCATTATAGCGCAAGATATCAACCGGAGAAACACTGTTGGTGGATTGGTTTTTAAGTGTAATACGTTTAATCATACCACAAGCGACATCACTGTCGTGGGAAGTCCAAACGCCCACGATGTGGTTAACCAGGGCATTGCCTACCACCAAGGCGCATTGAGTGCCGATCCCACCCAATTGGCCGGCAATCTTTTTTACTACAACACAGCCTCCACCGATTTCGATGACCTGAACAACGGGCTTAATTATTTTAATTATTATTATCCATCGAATACAATGTCAGGATATGAAATCGTTGAACCACTTGATGTTACACTTAACACTGTAACAAAGTGGCCAAAACAAGTAGGTACAGACTGGTCCTACACAAACGGTTGCCCTCCCCACACAGGAGGTGGCGGTACGTTACGCAGCCAGATGATTACATCAGGCCAGCAGGCCGATTCTACGGCCTCCGTACTTGCCTTGCTCGTTGACGGTGGCGATACACCCTTGCTAACCAATGAAGTGCAACAAAGTACACCACCACAAACCGTGACGATGTACAACGAATTGATGGCTACATCGCCCTATTTGTCGGATAGTGTAGTGGGTCAGGCTATTATCAAGGAAGATGTATTGCCCAATGCCATGCTGCGCGACATAATGGTGGCCAATGCCCACTCGGCCAAATCGGAAGCCTTGATGAGTACGCTCGACAACCGCTACGACCCCATGCCCGATTATATGAAAGCACAGGTGTTGCAGGGCAGGAGCATTGTCTCTTTAAAAGAGGAAGCAGAGTCGAGGTTGGGCGCTTTCCGCCTAGAGGAGGCACGAGCCTTTTACAGCCTCGCCCGTATTTTTATGAGCGACACCCTTACCCCTGCCGCATCTTCCGACAGCCTCGCCGCCTTGCTGGCTGCAAGCAATACAGTCAATGCACATTACCAACTGGCCCTGTTGCACTTTAACAAAGGTGAATACACGCAAGGAAGTGATGAACTAAGCAACATAGCCACAAATTTTACACTCGATGCCGATGAACTGATGGCACATCAAAATATGGTGGATTATTACGATTGGCTTGTAACGGTAAAACAGGGCCAAGGCAATATCATGTTGCCCGATAGCGCACAGCAGGAGCAATTGTGGAATATGGCTGCGGACGAAGACAACCTGGCAGGCGTGTTTGCACGCAACCTGTTGGTGGCGATAGGTGAAACAACTTACGACGAATCCATCATCCTGCCCGATTTGTATAAAAGCACCG